>CAVIGE010000084.1:0-9985 GCA_963642325.1 Prevotella sp. CAG:279 | reverse complement strand
CGCAAGGTCTGCGCTGGTACGGGCCACGCGCAGAAGTCTGTGACAGCCTCTCGCACTTAAACCCATGCGTCCAAACATCTGCCGCAGCAGTTTCTCGGCCTCCACGGTCATTTCACAGAATTCCCTAAGGCGGGACGCGGGGATCTGGCTGTTGTAAAAGAAAGTTTCCCCGGCATACCGCCGGTTCTGGATGGCAACCGCCGCCTGCACCTCAGCTTTCATTACAGCGGTGCTCTGCGTACTCTTTTTCGTGCTCTGCAGCTCATCGTAGGACAGCGCCGGGACTTCCACACACAGATCCATACGGTCGAGAAGCGGCTGGCTGATCCGGTGCAGATAATGGGAAATATCCTTTGCACTGCAGCTGCAGCGGTTCATGTCGGGATAGTACCCGCACTTACAGGGATTCATCGCCGCCAGCAGAAGAAATTCCGCCGGAAACGTCACCGTACCAGCACTGCGGGAGATCACGATCGTTTTATTTTCCATCGGTTGTCGCAGGATCTCGAGACTTGTCGTGGAAAATTCCGGAAATTCATCGAGAAACAGCACACCGAACTGACACGGACATCCGTATCAATAAGAAGTAAGCCAAATACGAAAATCCTACTTCATACTCTTTTGCACATTTACGACCTATGGAATTTGCACCTTTACAGCACTACAAAAAGGCATTGCTATCATCCATAGTTTTCGTTAATAGCAATACCTTATGTAATTAGTTTCTTCTATATAATATAGTCTACATATCAGATGTCCGTATATTGGTACTGAACTACTGGCCATCTCCTCTCAGCCATGCCACTGCTTTTCTTGGTTCTGCAATAAGCCACTTGATAAATCCAACCGTTGCTTCCTCTATCGTAAGCCCAGTTTTTCCACAGATTTTTTCTAGTTCTTCTTTATCTTCCGATGGCATGGTCACCGTTAAGATCCATTCATTCGTCTTACTATCATACGACTCCTCAACCTGATACATCCCCACCACACTCCTGACTATTATCATCTATGTACATCTCGCACTCTGAAAACTTGAACACAACAGCATTATGCTTCTCGGAGTATAATCCAGGAATCTCATAGGTCTTAGTAACATCAAGTCCATTTCTCACCATCAGTCCCATTACAAACGATTCGCTTGTGATATACATCTGCTTTTCGCTGCCTTCCATCACTGCTGCCGGAACTTTAAATGAAAGATTATGCCTTTCCTCCACACATTCAATCAGGATGGAATCCATCTGCTTATTTACACGAAATGTGATAAACCTTGGTGCACCGAGTACCCGCAGCACATCCTTGCCCACCTGCAATCGGTTATTTCTTCCCTGTAATGATATTCTTAAAAAAGGATTGGTTTTATTTGATCGCCATGATCTATCCGCCAAAATAACCACCTCCACCTATTCCGCTGCTTTTATCAGAGTCCGACTGGTTTGGAAGGAACACTTCATCTTCCGGTTCTGCTGCTTTATTCTCCACATTTAAGGGATCCTCCGATTGCTCCACTTTCTTCTCAATTGGATCCTCATCCGGCAAATCGGCATAACTCTTTCCCGTATATTCATCCAAGTACTCAAACATGGTCATTTGCTTTCCTTCCATATAATCCGTGTAGGATTTTCCAATGCAGTCTTTGTATCTGTCTGGATAGTACATAACCTGCTGTTTCTTTATTTCCCCGGTTTCTTCGTTTACGATTTCCACAGGTTTTGAATCAAACATAATCGCTTCCTCCAGGTCAAATACAAGGATTGGTATGTCATACGGCTTGCCAATGGCAAGTCTGCCCATAACCTTATATCGACAATTTACACTCCATCCCATCATCCTGTAAATCTTAGCAATAAACTCTCTCGATGTGATGCCACGATTTACGACCATGCCATCGGCCTGCCTTTTTCTAGACCATTGGAGAGAGGATGCTTCCTCTTCTGTACATGGCACAACGCTCATACGTTTTTTTCCACGGTGTACAGGTGTCAAGATAAAGGAACACGCCTCAAATAATCGGACACTTGCCATACTAAAAGTCATCTGTCCGTATTTGAAGGTTACTGCTGGCTTGCTTAGCATGGAAAATTGCGATCTCGGTGGCAGTTCATAACCAGATAAATCTTCCACCTCCAGTTTCTGTCCTTGTGACATTCTGGATTGAATCAGTTGTCTGATAAGATCCTGATCATTAAAGTTATAGCTGTCTGCATTGCCGTTTTGTATATTGTTTTCCTGTCCGCTGTCCATATTAGCATACATCTCCTCTCTTACATCGACATCATCAGTTCATCTAATTCCGCATAAATTTCTGCTCTCGAAGGAATTTTGCCGATCAGCGGATTTACACGTTCTTTCCCATATAAGCGCATATCCCGCTCGGTCAATTTCCGTATAATCCCATTTCTGCGTTCCTTCATATCAAATGACATTCCAAGCTGACAAATCTTCTCCTGGTCAGTATTCTCGCCAATCTCTGAATTTCGGTACGGAATATAATTCGTCCCGGTGTCTCCACCTTTCACTCCGGCTTTACCTACCAGGATCTGCGGTTCATCAAGGAAAAACAGCATAGCAGTCTGTTTTCCCCTTACTCTTGTAACTCCTCTGAAACGAAAGCCGTAGTCCTCGATCCAGTCCATCTGCTCATATACCACCTGACAGAAGGCATCCGCATAGAATGATGTGATATCTGTTCCATCTGGTTTTCTTAGCTGAATTGCACCCGGTCGGTAGCAATCGCAGCTTCTAAGGACAATAGACTGCAAAAGCGGATGGTATAACATTTCTACATAATCATAGCTTTTAAATTTCTCAAGGCACTTTTTGTTGAATCGAATATGTTTTCTGTCGAAGGTCAGATTCGGTGTTCCAGAACTGATGAAGAATGCGCTGTTCGGCACTTCATAACCTGCGAACTGCATCGATACAATCTTGCTGTGTTCCTCTCCACTGATAATCTTTGCTTCATGCTCGATCTGCTCATACTCCGCATCGGTATAAGCACTTTTACAAAAATCCAGATAAAGCTGTCTGTCCACACCACTCCAGGAAGGGGATACCGTAACAAAGCCTTTCAGTCCACCTTCCTCAACCACACAGATATCAGGTACTCCGGCAATTTTCCCACCACTGGCAAGTACCATCCTTGCGGCATTGGCAATCTCCCTACTCACAATACCCTCATGGTGATTCGGTACAAATGCAGAAACACGCATGGCATCATTTCTGACCACTTTCTTTTCTTTGTAATCAATCACGATGTTCTTCCTTGCTTCCAGATCTCCCCACCGTCTTTCATTATTCATGATTGCACGAACCATATCAGCGTTCCATTCAGTTCTTCCATTTAGTGTTTGACGTTCCTTTTCAGTAAGAGTTTCCGCAATCTCCTGCAGAGTGTAACCACCAATACAAGCGAGGAATATGTATTTTACAGTCTCTGCTTCATCTTCCTGGATGATGAGTTTTCCATCTTTCGTATGACGATATCCAAGCAGGTCTGCAACCGGATATTGCCCGGTGCTGATACGCTGGTCATACGAAAGTATCATACGCTTACTCTTATTATCGGATTCCCAGTCTGCAAGCATCGCATGGATAAAGAGTGCCATATTACTGTTTGGATCAAGCGTATACAGGCCTTCCGTTTCAAAATATACACCGACCGGATGCTTTGGATTGTCTATTTTCAGATGCTTTACCTGCTCAATGCAATCCGTAACATTCCTGGCGAATCTGGAAACACTGGCACAAAGAATGGTGTCAAATTTCTGGTCAGCGGCATCCTGCAACATCTGTCTGAATTCTGTCCTACGTTTCATGGAAGTGCCGGATTTGCCTTCATCTGCATAGATTTTATACAGATCCCAGTTCTCCTTTTCCGCAACTTTCTCTGTGTAATACTTTGTCTGATTCTCTATGGATGAAACCTGTTCCTCACTCTGTGTACTTACCCTTGCATATACTGCAACTTTTTTATAATCCTCATCGTTGATAGTCGGCTGCGGTCTGGGCTTTCGCAGAACTGCACCTTCCGGTACAGATGTATTCCTGATTCGGCTTCTTGTTTCATCTTTCCGCTCGATAACATCTGCCTTTCTCTGTTTCCATGGCTTTGTGGCCATCTCCTGCAAAATGCTTGCTTCGGTCATACCTTCTTCAGCAATGAGTTTTTCCAGTTTTCTATCCATCTAATTCACGTCCTTCCTGTAACTTGCAGATTGCTTTATCCACCTTTTCCTTCCAACCATGATAATCTTCTGGATACAGGCTTGTAAGCTGCTCCACCATTTCTCTTAATGCACCTTTTTGGTCATCCTCGTTTTTTATCGTATCTATGTAAAACCCACTATGATCTTCCTCGTCATATTCATCTTCTGTGATAAAATCAATGTGGCCATCCCTCGCATCCATCAAATATTTAAAGAGATACGAAAAATCCTGCATATTCCGTGCAAGATATCCTTTGGTAAGAGCAGCTATACAATCTACTTTTTCTTCCTTGCAGTCACATATCAGCCGGAGCATTTCTTTTCTCCGGTAGATGTCCTTATTATCGGTAATGTCTATATATACACCGACAAACTCAAACACCTCTGAATCTTCAAACATTTTACGATAATACTCCTGATGATATGGGACAGCCTTTTTCTTTTGTTTCTCCCACCATTTCGCCAGTTTTACATACCCGGCAACCTTTATCTTATCCATCTTTCATTTCTCCTTCCGGCAAGTTCCAATACCATATGCCGTTCTTTCTATATGAGATGATTCCAAGTTCTTTCTTGACAGTACCTATCGTTCTTTTCGATATTCCTTTCGCTGATATTAAATTTTCAATCTCTACGCTTTTTCTGGAACCATTTTTCAGCAAACCAACCAAGATAGAAACACATTGATCTCTTTTTGAACTTTTTCGTTCCAGCAATTTAGGGCTACTTTCTAATTTGTCATATACATTCCAATCAATCCCATTGGCGGTGAAACGAAATCTGATTCCGTTTCCTTCTTTTGCAAGGCTCGATTTAATCGGATACATATAACGAATTTCCGGAATATCATCATCTCTTTCAATCATAAGTACACTTCTTGCAATAGCAACAATATCAATGCTCCCCAATGATCTATACAGATTCTTTCCACCTGTCGCTTTATTCATATGCCCTACAAGAACAATTGCACACTGATATCTTTCTGCAATAATTGCCAACTTTCCCAGTGCACTTCTCATGTGCGAAGCATTATGCATATCACTATCCATCGAAATGAATGATTGCAACGGATCCAGAATCAACATTCTTGCACCTGTTTCCCTAATTGCTTCCTCAATCCTTGGATCCCCTATTGTCAATCGTGATTCCGTATCGCATATAAAAGCAACTCTTTCACAATCTGCTCCTGCTGCCAATAATCTCGGTTTTATCGTATCTGCGGGATTATCTTCAGCGCATTGATATATAACAGATTGTGCTTCTTTTATGACATATCCATCAGGCATTGCTTTTCCTCGTGTAAGAAGTGCAGCTATATTTAAGATAAACGTTGATTTTCCATCTCCCGGATCCCCCTGAAGGACTGTAAGTTTTCCATATGGTATGTATGGATACCATAGCCATTCAATTTTTGTTTCTTTTACATTTGAAAAGAAATCACATGTTTTACTTGCCATTTTCTTTTCCTTCAAAAATCACTGTCCACTCCACGCCCAAAACTTCTGCCAGCTTTTTTGCAGTTTCTACGGAAATATTTCTCTTTCCGGACTCATATCTGCTAATACTCGTATGCGTCAATCCTGTTTCCATTCCTAGCTCGTTCTGCGTCATGTTCTTACCAAGTCTTAATTTTTTCAACATATTCATTCGTCCACCTCGTAAATGTACCGCTTTGGTACTATTATATTTCCTTTATGGTACATCGTCAAGCATAAATGTACCGTTCTGGAATTTTATAATCCCTATTCGGTAATATCAAATGTACCATTTCGGTACTATAATATCCCTATGGAGGTGATACAGGTGAATCTAAAAAAAGTAAGACTGGATAAGGGTATGACACAAAAAGATGTTGCGGAACGCTTGGGATGTACCCCTAACATCTATTCCCGATATGAAACTGGAGAGCGACAGCCTTCTATTGAGGTTCTGATCCGTCTGTCACAAATCTTTGAAAAATCGATTGATTATCTTGTTGGAAATCATGCAGAAGTGGATTTTTCTATCTCGGATGAAGAGCAAAGATTACTCTTTGCATTTAGAAATGCAGATAACAGAGCAAGGGAAGATGCTATAAATACGCTTCTCTCCCATCCCCTTGAAAATAAAAAAGAAAATCTTGCATAAAACCATACCTTCACGTAATAAAGTAAGAAGGCGGTTTTATACTCCTTTAAATGATATTCTTGCACTCTTACTGGAAAGCCGTATAAAATCGGCCTTCCAGATTTGCAAGTATGCAATTTTTTGCACTCTTACTATGTTTTTTCAAATACAACTGTGCCATCCAAAAGGATAAATTCTATCCGATCATCGTTTAGGATGCAATGATCCAACACTTTTCCCACAAGCGGAAGGCTAATCCGCTTTATTGGCTTGCCCGATGTAAGCAGAATCATCTGCCTTGCACGGAATGCTTTCAAGGCATCTTCTGCCTTGAGATTTTCCTTCCAGATTGGAAGATACTCATCCCTTCGTTCCAGGATCCCGTTCCATGCCCGGACAAACGCTTCATGGATAGTCTTTTCATATACAGATTTACTTTTGCATCCCTTCACGCCTTTTTCCCTGTACCGTTTTCCGCACATCCAGACTTTGAACTTTCCGTTGCTTCTGGTAAGCGTCCTTCTCCATGAGATGTGTCCGCAAGTACCGCAAATTACTCGGTTAGAAAAAGGCTGCTCGTCTGTATACCGCCCCAGTGTACGGAGATGATATTTCTCCATGAATTCTTTCCTTCTCTGTATCTCTCCCTGGACTGCTTCCCAGAACCGCTTATCTATGATCGCTTCATGGTCATTCTCTACATAATACTGTGCAACCTGTCCTTCGTTCTTGGTTGTCTTCTTCGTAAGAAAATCTGCCGTGTAGGTTTTCTGCAGACATGCGTCCCCCATATACTTTTCGTTTTTCAAGATTCCCCAGATCGTACCACACACCCATTTCGGTTCGCCCATAACTCCCGGAATCTGCTCGTCATTCAATCTCTTGGCAATCACATCAGGGTTGATGCCATCCATGAATTCCGTGTAAATTCGTTTCACAATGGCAGCCTGTTCCTCATTGATAACCAGCTCCCCGTTCTCATTCTTATCATATCCGAGGAATCTGTTTGCATTCAGATGCATTTTTCCATCGCTAAAGCCCTTCCGAATGCCCCACTTGCAGTTTTCCGAAATAGATCGGCTTTCTTCCTGTGCAAGCGAACTTAAAATCGTGAAAAGCAGTTCCCCTGTGCCATCCAACGTATTTATCCCTTCCTTTTCAAAATAAACTCCTATGCCCATATTTTTAAGTTTTCTGGCATAACTTAGGCAGTCCTGCGTGTTTCGTGCAAATCGGCTGATGCTCTTTGCAATCACAAGATCGATCTTCCCACGCTCACAGTCTGCGATCATGCGGTTGAAGTCTGTCCTCTTCCTTGTGGAAGTGCCGGAAATACCTTCATCGGCATAAATTCCGGCAAGGTCATATTCTTCCTTGTTATTGATATAGTTTGTATAATAGCTGACCTGGTTTTCAAAACTATTCTGCTGTTCCTCCGCATCCGTGGAAACCCGGCAGTAAGCTGCTACCCTTAGTTTCTTAACCTTCGTGGCTGACTTCATCGTCACCTTCGGGTCTGCTTTGATAACTGTAATTTTTTTCGCCATTTTCATCAACTCCTTCTAAGACTGTTATTTTTCCTTCAAATGTCCAGGAATCCGCAATCTCTGCCGGAACACGGACGCCTTCGCAAGCTCTTTGTTTTACCCTCTTGGAACACCACCAGAATTCCTTTCCATTCCATGCAATCTGATGGTGCATGACGTTTCCGCACAATCCGCAATAAAGTCTTCCGCTTAGTGGGTAGGTATTGTGGGAATCCCGTTTTTTCTTTACTGCTATCTTGTATGGACATTTTCCGGATGCCTCATACTCGTCTTTCGGCATGGTATTGTACTGCTTCCTTCCAAACTCATCCTTTTTCTCAAAGACTGCCGTTTCTTCTGTAATATTCCATTCTCTTGCCACGATATCCGGTACGGAAACTCCCATACAGGCATCCTTTCCTTTTTTGACCTTTGTACCACAAACCCAGAACGTCTGCTTGCCCCCGTTGTATACCCGATGATGCAGTTTTCTGCCACAGTGTGGGCAATAAAGCATTCCGGTCAGCGGATACTGGTTATGCGATGTACCTCCCATGCTGCGTTCCGGCATCTTCTGCTTTAATTGCATGGATCGGATATCAAGAATCTCCTGCACCTCATCCCACACAAATCGTTCCACGATGGCAGGGTGATGATCCTCAATATAAAATCTATCTTTCTGCCCGGTGTTCTTATGCCGTACCCTGTCAGCATCCAGGTAGGTTTTCTGCATCATCACATCCCCTTTATACAATTCACTTCGTAAAATTCGGAATATCTGGCTGTCATTCCATTTCTTCCCCTTGGGCGATGGAAATCCGCTGTCATTTAAATATTTTTTGATCTGTGACGGCCAGATACCCTGGAGAGCAAGGTCAAAGACCATCTTCACTACCTGTGCCGGAATCTCGTCAGGCACCGTTTCCCCTTCTGCATTCTTTCGATATCCGTAGCATTCGTGTACACGGACGGCTGGAATCCCCTCACGAAACTTCCGCTGAACCGTCATATAAGCATTCATGCTATTATCTTCGCTTTCAGCCTGGGCAAAGGCGGCATGGATAGAAAGCATCAGTTCCCCTTCATCCGAAAGGCTGTTAATGTTCTGCAGTTCAAAAAAAATACCGACACCAACACTTTTCAGTTGTCGCACAACCTTAAGCATCGTGACGGTATTTCTTGCAAATCTCGATATGGACTTTGTAAGGATCAGGTCAATCTTGCCATTCATGGCATCCGTGATCATCTGCTGGAAACCAGGTCTCTTTTCTTTAAAGCCGGAGATTCCAAAATCATAATAGACACCTGCAAACTCATATTTTTTATTTGACCGGATATGCTGCTCGTAATAATCCTTCTGGTTTTCCAGTGAGTTTTCCTGTTCATCCGCCTCTGTAGAAACACGGCAGTAAGCTGCAACCTTTTGTTTTTTCCGACTCATATCTTTCGGTTCAATTGCTGTTATCCTCATCTTCCATCCTCCTTCCTGTTTTGGTAGTCTATATATCACTCAAAACTGCAGAATAGTCCAGTATAATATCCACCAAATAAGGGTTTTATTTTTTGATGAATCGTCTTTTAGAAAAAGAAAAAGGCTGACATTCCTGCCAGCCAATTTCCAGTTCCTTATGCTTTTGTAATATAGTCCGATGATACGAATCCATAATATTTACCAGCAATGCGGACATAGTACCATGTTTTTCCGTTCGATGCTTTTACACTATCGCAGACATCAACCAGGTTTCCTTTTCCAAGCTGAGGCCACGATTTGATTTTGTCATATTCCGTACCCGCCCATGAACGTACATTCAAACAGGTAGCTGTGACCTTGCCAACCCACTGTGGAGTTTTATTGAGTCCACCCCCAGAACTTGATGCGCCGGAAGAATTGTTCGCAGTGCTGCTGCCAGATGCAGACACACTATATTTCGGAACACCATAGCCACGGATATATCTTCCGTTCACCTGAATGGTTCTGCGACCGACAGCATCGTTCTTATTGCCCTCGATCACCGTGATAGTAGAACCGGATACCTTCTCCACGATACCAACGTGATCTGGATTCCCTTTGTTATCTCCAGAACCCGTATCATCCCAATCATAAAATATAATATCTCCCGGATTCGGTGTCCTGGAATCAGACTC
>CAVIGE010000083.1:0-10617 GCA_963642325.1 Prevotella sp. CAG:279 | reverse complement strand
GCTGTAAAATAAAACAGCACCTTATTGTTATCAAAGGTATACTCCGCATCGATCAGCTTCATCTCAAGGCCATGCTCATGGATCTTCTTCTTGCAGATCTTAAAAGCCTCTTTTTCCCTCAGACGGTTCTCAGCCTCATGCTCCTCGTCCTCCACAGTTGCAACACGAAGAACCTCCTTCAGCGGATGAACCACCTCATCCTCCTTCACAGCACGCGGAGCCAGAACAACCCGTCCGTACTCCACACCTCTGGCAGTCTCCACGATCACGTGGTCTCCCACCTCAACACTGTAATCCTTAGGATCAAAATAATATATTTTTCCTACATTTCGAAATCTTACACCAACTACCATTTCCATTCTATTTCTCCCTAATTGTCAGGAACAGGAGCTCCAGGGCAAGTTCGAGATTAACATTCGCACGGAGACGCACCTTGGTCTTCTCCAGTGCCTCAAGGATTTTTTCGATATTCTCATAAGACCGCTCACTGGCCTGCTCTCTGATAAAATTAATCTCCTGTTTAAATACCAGGTTGTCAATTTCCCTTGTTGCCTTAAACATCAGAACATCGCGGAACCAGAACTGAAAAATATCCAGATAATCATTAATATTATTCTTATCCATGGTCAGCTTCTTGATCGCTTCGGTAAGCTCATAAACCTCCATGGTATTGGCATATTTCAGAATCTTCAGTGCATTCGCCGTCATATCGGCAAACTCCTGGGAGGTTGCAGCTTCTTTCGCCTTACCGATACTTCCCTGGGCATAAGACGCATCAATCTCAGCCTGGTAATCCGGCACCTGAAGATGCTCCATCAGATATTTCTTCACAAGACCGTCATCCACCACCTTCAGATCCAGACGCACACATCTCGAACGGATCGTAGGAAGAAGACCATCGATATTGCTTGTCAGCAACAGGATCACCGCATATTCCGGCGGCTCCTCAATTGTTTTCAGGATTGCATTCTGCGCCTGCACCGTCATCATCTCCGCATCCGGGATAATATAAATCTTATACGGACTGCAGTACGGCTTGATATCCACATCATGGACAACCTGCTCCCTCACCTCATCAATGCTGATACTGCCAGGCTTCTCATGAGTCACTGTGATGATATCCGGATGATTCTTACCGATCACCTTCTTACAGGAATCACAGGTCATACACGGTTCAGCCTCTCCTGAGTCACACTGCAGTGCAGCTGCAAAAGTCCCCGCAAGAAGCTTCTTGCCAGAACCCGGCTCCCCTGTAAAAATATAAGAATGGGACACCTTTCCCGTCTCTATCGCACTCTTCAAATGCCTGATTATATCATCATGGCCGATAATGTCATGAAATCCTGCCATAAGAATCACCTCTTTCTGCCTTTTATGTCCACCTGCATCCCCCGGCGGACATCCTTTAGCTAATTATAACATAATCTTCTATATAAAAAAAACTATTTTTCCCTATTGTATTGATTTTATATATTTTTTAATCTTCCAGACACATTCATCCAGATTATGGTTCTCAAAACGCTTCTGTATACCCGCTTTCAGAATATTTTCTTCAGAAAAGTCCCTCTGGTCCGCCAGAAAACGTCTGCACATCTCCTCATATTTCGGCTTCTCCTGAGTCATCTCCCTGGCAAGGGCACGCTTAAGCCGTTCACCGTCCTCCACCTGGATATACACCGGACACATCACAGCATCGCCATAATATTCCCGAAGCTGCACATAAGACTCCAGCGTACCGATTCCCAGATGATCATCCTTCCCGTCAGCCACCTGTCCATCATCCGCTGTAAAATATGTCCACGGCCCGTAAACCGTATCATAAGTCCGGGATTCGATCAGCTTTCCATCCCGCCGGAATTCCTCAAGCTTCCCCTCATCCGTAAAATAATATTCTCTTCCGTCTTTTTCTCCGTCGCGGACCGGACGCGTCGTATAAATCACAAGCCTCTTCAGGCCAAGCTCCTCATCCGCCTCCAGTTTCCTGTAAACACTGTCCTTTCCGGAAGAACTTTTTCCCATAATATAAAAAATCTTTCCCACCTTATCTCCTCTGCCACACAGGCACCTCAAATCTCATTTTTCACAACGAGCACCGTCTCACTGGTCTGGTCACTTAAGCCCTGAACCTCAAAGCCCTGTTCCAGATATCTTCTCACATTCTTCACGAAATGTCCAGAAATCTGTTCTCCCGGAACGATCAGCGGGATACCCGGCGGATAAAGATAGGCAAATTCCGCCGAGATCCGTCCTGTCCCTTCCTCCAGCTGACATCTCTCACTGTCCGCCTCCATCGCATCAGAAATCCTCAGCACCTGCTTCATCCTGCTTTCCTTCAGAGCTTCCCTCTCTCCGGCACTCCCACTGCACTTCAACGCTTCCCGCCTGTCGATCTCCTCAACAGCTTCGCAAAGCCTTCTAAAACCATCCGCCGTATCTCCGACCGCAGTCAGTGCCAGCACATAATTCTCTGCCTCCATCTCCATTTCCAGATGAAATTCCTCCCGCAGTATCTGGTGCAGCTGCCTTCCATTCAGGGAACTGTCCGCTGTCGAAAACAGAAGCTTCGACCTGTCGAAATCAAACACATGCCTGCATCCACACAGCTCTGGCGTAACCAGCCGGATGCACTCACACCTTTCAAGACGGGTGCGTGTTTTTTCCAGATTCTCCACAAATACCCGGAACATCTCATCTCCCTCACGTTCCAGCTTATCCATGCACGCATCAATACTGCCCATCAGGATATAAGACGGGCTGCTGCTCTGGTAGATTCCAAGAAAACGCTTCAGCTTTTCCCGGCTCACCCGCCCGCTGCACAGATGGATCACCCCCGTCTGCGTCAGGCACGGCAGCGTCTTGTGCACACTGTTGATCACCACATCCGCACCAAGCTGCGCCGCAGACACAGGAAAATAATCCGAAAAATTAAAATGTGCACCATGCGCCTCATCTACGATCAGCGGCACCCCATGCTGATGCGCGGCTTCTGCGATCCGCGCAACATCCGATACGATCCCGTCATAGGTTGGCGAAGTGATCAGCACCGCTTCAATATCCGGATTCTCGTCCAGGCACATTTCCACACGGCTTGGCGAAATCCCGCCGTTTATCCCCAATTTTGGATCTTCATGTGGATAAATGTACGTGGCTTTCAGATCCCGCAGGTAAATTCCATGATATACAGCCTTATGGCAATTCCTGGCCACCAGGATATGTCCGCCCTTTTTCACTGCTGCCGACACAGCCGCCAGAATCGCCCCGGAGCTTCCATTAATACTGAAAAAGCTCTCCTGCACGCCATAGAGCCGGGCCACATCCTCCTGCGCCCTTTTCAGAATATCCTCCGCATGGTGCAGGTTATCGAATCCGTCAATCTCCGTAATATCCCTCTCCACCGGAAAATTCCCATCCACACTCACAGGGTTCCTCTTATGCCCCGGCATATGAAACGGATAAAAATCACTCCTGCCATACTCCTCAAGCCTTTTATACAATCTGTCTTCCATAGCTCTCCCTTTTTATTCTAAAAATAAAGAGGGGCTATCATCAGACGATATTCCCCTCCATTTTCATCACATCTCACCAAGCTCAATCCTCAGATCCTCATAAATCCCAACTTTAATTGAATCCTGAAATGTATACTGCTCCGTATCCTCATGTTCAAAATCATACACCATGATCTGCTCCTTCGAAGGATCCACGATCCAGTATTCCCGCACACCGGCAGTCCTGTATTTAAACAACTTAATATAATAATCCATACGCCTGCTTCCGGGCGAAACAATCTCAATAACCCAGTCCGGCGCACCCTTGCATCCTCTCGCATCCAGCTTATCCGGGTCACAGATAACGGAAATATCCGGTTCCACGTAAGTATTGGTCTTCTCATCCAGATGCACCGCAAACGGAGCCGCAAACACCTCACACCGCCCCTTATTGACATCTATATAATTACCTATCTTTCTGGACAGGAAGCTTGAAATCCTCTGATGCTTCGTATTCGGCGGTGACATATAATAAATCTGTCCATCGATCAGTTCCGCCCTTTCCCCATCCGGCAGGGCATAAATATCCTCTATCGTATAAATTCTCTCTTTTGGCAACGGCATATCCTCACTCCTCTCAAGAAACTCTGCTAACCCGATCTCCACTCACACTTTAAACCGATATCCAACGCCCCATATCGTTTCAATATACTGAGGCTTGGCAGTATTAAACTCGATCTTCTCCCGGATCTTCTTGATATGCACCGTAACCGTTGCGATGTCACCAACAGACTCCATATCCCAGATCTCCCGGAAAAGCTCCTCCTTGGTAAATACCCGGTTCGGGTTCTCCGCCAGAAAAGTCAGAAGATCAAACTCCTTGGTCGTAAACGTCGTCTCCTCACCATTCACCCACACACGGCGTGCAGTCTTATCAATCTTGATCCCGCGGATCTCCACCACATCATTCTTATGCATACTGGAACCAACCAGCCGGTTATAACGCTCCATATGCGCCTTCACACGCGCCACCAGCTCACTGGGGCTGAACGGCTTGGTCATATAATCATCCGCACCAAGACCAAGGCCTCGGATCTTATCAATATCATCCTTCTTCGCAGAAACCATGATGATCGGCGTATTCTTCTCCTCCCGCACCTGCCTGCAGATGTCGAAACCGTCCACCTCCGGAAGCATCAGATCCAGAATGATCAGATCAAACTCCTCCTTCATGGCACGCACAAGCCCCGTATCACCACGGTTCTCGATCTCCACCTCAAACCCCGAAAGCTCCAGATAATCCTTCTCAAGATCCGCGATCGCTTCCTCATCCTCTATGATCAAAATTCTACTCATTAACCGGTACCTCCTGATATTTTCTGAGAACAAAATACATGATCGTTCCAATACCCAGACGGCTGGTAGCCCATACCTTGCCGCCATGATCCTCCATGATCTTCTTCACAATGGAAAGCCCGATACCACTCCCGCCCTTGGAAGAGTTCCTGGACACATCCGTCCGGTAAAAACGGTCAAAAATATACGGCAGATCCTTTGCAGCGATCCCCTTGCCATTATCCTCGATCTCCACCTGGATAAAATCCCCCACATCCTTTACCCTAAGCTGGATGATCCCCCTCGGCTTCTCCATATACTTAATGGCATTACTCACAATATTATGGATCACACGGCGGATCTGCTCTCCATCCGCAATGACCAGAACATCCTTCTCCACATAATTGGCATACACAAGCTCGATCCCCCTGGTCTCCATCTCAAGCCCAAGCTCCTCCGCACAGTCCGAAAAATAATCCTCCACATTCAGCTTGCTGAACGTATACGGAATACGGTTCGTATCGATCTTGGAATAAAAAGTCAGCTCATTGATCAGATGGTCCATCTCATTGGTCTTGTTATAAATAGTACGCACATACCGATCCATCTTCTCCGGCGTATCCGCCACACCATCCATGATACCCTCCACGTAACCCTTCACCGCAGTGATCGGTGTCTTCAGGTCATGGGAAATATTGCTGATCAGCTCCTTATTCTCCTTGTCCATCAGGATCTTCTCCTCCGTGGACTCCTTCAGACGCTTACGCATCTCCTCAAAATCCTGGCAAAGCTGGGCGAACTCATCCTTCCCCTCAACCTCCAGCACAAAATCCAGATTGCCCTCCTTGATATTCTGGGTGGCCTTCTTAAGCTTCACCAGCGGAACCGCAATGCTCCGGTAGATCCAGAGTCCTACCGACAATGCCGTAAAAACAAGGATGATCGTTGCCGTCAGGATCATATCCTTGGCCATCAGCTTCACCTGGCTGCTCGAAGACTGCGCCAGCGAAATATCATAGACCATTTCGTTCGAATTTCCATCCTGCTCTGAATCCACACTGCTGCTCTGCTGCATATGCCTTGCCTGCGTCTGGCTGAACCCGTAAAGACTCGCAGAAAAAAGAAGCAGCGGCAGCAGGATGATCGTAACGAAGCCCACAATAATACGTGTCTTTAACTTCATTAATATCTCCGTCCTTCTCAATTAAACCATTCTCACACGTATTATAACATAAACCCTATTCCCTATCTCTAAATTTTCTATAAAAAAGCCCCTGAAAAAAGAAGCCCCCGGTAGTGCGAATACCGGGGGCTTCAATCAACCACAAATTCTACTCATAACAATTACAAAGATACTTCTTCAGTGTCTCCACCTTATCCAGCTTCTCCCACGGAAGCTCCACATCCGTGCGGCCAAAATGACCATAAGCAGCAGTCTGCTTGTAGATCGGGCGGCGAAGATCAAGCATCTTAATGATACCAGCCGGACGAAGATCAAAATTCTCACGGACGATCTCAACCAGCTTCGCCTCAGAAAGCTTACCCGTTCCGAAAGTATTCACACTCACAGAAGTCGGATGAGCCACACCGATCGCATAGGAAAGCTGGATCTCACACTTGTCGGCAAGCCCCGCTGCCACAATATTCTTGGCAACATAACGTGCCGCATAAGCAGCAGAACGGTCCACCTTCGTGCAGTCCTTACCGGAAAAAGCACCGCCGCCATGACGGCCTGTTCCACCATAAGTATCAACAATGATCTTACGGCCAGTCAGACCACTGTCACCATGCGGTCCGCCGATAACAAAACGTCCCGTCGGATTAATGAAATACTTGGTATCCCCGTCAACCATATCCGCCGGAATGACCGCATCAAAAACATACTTTTTGATATCCTCGTGGATCTGCTCCTGGGTAACATCCGGGTCATGCTGCGTAGAGCAGACAACCGCATCGATCCTCTTCGGCTTACCATTCTCGTCATACTCAACCGTAACCTGAGTCTTGCCATCCGGTCTTAAATACTTCAAAGTACCATCCTTACGGACCTTCGTCAGCTGTCTCGCAAGCTTATGAGCCATATTGATCGCATACGGCATATACTCCTCCGTCTCATTGGAAGCATAACCGAACTGAAGACCCTGATCTCCCGCACCGATGGAATCCAGCTCATCCTCATTCATGCTGTCCTCTTTCTGCTCAAGAGCCTTGTCAACACCCATTGCGATATCTGCGGACTGCTTGTCAAGAGCCGTGATCACAGCACAGGTATCCGCATCAAAACCATAATCCGCATTGTCATAGCCGATCTCACGGATCGTATCACGTACAACCTTCTGGATATCAACATTCGCGTTGGTAGTGATCTCACCCATAACCAGAACAAGCCCGGTCGTAGTAGCAGTCTCACAGGCCACACGGCTCATTGGATCCTGCTCCATCATCGCATCAAGAATCGCATCCGAAATAGAATCGCAGACCTTATCCGGATGACCCTCAGTTACAGACTCAGATGTAAATAAAATTTTTTCCATGTATCATTCTCCTTTTGTACAGAAACAGCACACGCTGCCTCATCTACATAAAAAACAGCCCGTATGATCGGACTGTTTAAACCATATAAACAATCCTCTTATTGTTCGATCACTCGCTCAGGTTGGCACCTTCCGGAAAATACCGGGGTTGCCGTGGCTTCGCAGATCCTTTGTATCTCCACCACTCTGAATAAAAGGCTATCTTTTATGAACTTTAAAATGTTACTGCACTACATACAATATACTCGTAATCCCCAAATGTCAAGCCATAAATTCAAAAAAAGCCGGGCAGCCAAACGCCCGGCTTTTCATATCTTAAATCTATTTCTTCTTTTTCCTCCTGACAGCCACTCCCGCAGCACCACCGGCCACGATCGCTGCCACAAGAATACCGGCCCATACACCGATCGGCGTATCATCACCAGTCTTCACAGAAGTACGCTTCCTGCCGCCATCACCACCATTCGGCGACGGTGTCACAGTCACCTCCTCCGAAGGAGTAACCGTAGGCGTAACCGCCGGAGTACCAGTCGGTGTCGGTGTAGGTGTAGTCGTATTCTTACTGTTCGTGATTATCATGGAATTCTCATAACTCTCATTCTTATTCAGGATCACATCACCCTCACCGTCAACCTCATAGGCGAACGAATCATGGTCAACCGGATTACCATCCTTATCCGTCTCCAGAACCGTATAAGTTACCGACTCAGGCTCCGTATTCTCCGGGAAAGTAATCTCGATCGTAACAGAACCATTCTGGACAAGCTCTCTCAGAGAATCTTCAACAAGCGTCTGCGAGCCATCCGCTCCCGTCTCAAAAACACCCACATAGAAGGTGTCATCCACAGTCGTCTGCTGCCCGTCAATCTTCACGATCTTTTCCACCGTGATCCAGCCCCTCAGTGAGAAGCCATCCGGAATATAAGAATAATAGTTGTTTACATAAGATACCGACTTCGAAGAACTGCTCTGGCCCACAACCGCCTCATTTGACTCCTTCTCATCCGGATCCGTCACATTATAATAGAAGGTTTTATTATCCTCAACAACCATCGTCTCATTGATCGCCATCGGATCACCATTCTCATCCAGCTCAAAAACATAATACTTCCCATCCGGCACATTATCCCAGGAAGCCGTTCCGCTGCTGGCATTCACAAGCCGGATTTCCTTTATATAATCACTCCGAAACGGGATCGTTCCCTGCGCATCCAGAAACAGCCCCACCTTATAAGTAGCATCATCCGCTGCCATCTCGATCACCGTAAAACTATCCGGGTCAATATAATACAGCCGCTTTGTGATCTCGATACTTCCCTTGTCCGTCACCTTCTCCACCTTCGGAAAAGCCTGCACATCATAAACCCAGCCACTCTCCTTCGTAGCATAAGGCAGGGACAAAAGCATCGGAGTCACCGTAACCTCTCCATCTGAAGCCCCGAGGATCAGATACATTCCCTCCTCAAGTCCACTGTACACGATCTTACCATTGGAATCCGAAGCAGCCTCCTGCGCGGCAGCAGAACTCTTCTCCACGACCCCTGACAGCTTTTGCGCAGCCGAAAACCAGTCACTCGCACTCTCCAGCGCATCAAAATCGATCCCCGTAGAAGAAAAATCCTGATCCGTAACAAAATGCACATTTCCGTCAAAGCTCACACTGCCGACCTTGTAAAGCTTAAGCTTCACCCCGCTTAGCGCAGTCACATTTCCATCCGAATCTGTCTCCTGGACAGTCAGGCTAAAACTTCCCTTCCTGCCCTGCTCATAGGAATCAGCCAGGACAACCCCCGAAAAACAGCTCACCAGCATGGCAAGTATTCCCAGGCAGGCCAGAAACCTCTTCCAGTATTTTCTCTTATTCTCCCTCTTTTTCACAACAATCGGCCTCCTTGTTGATTATCTAACTCCACGGTAACTTCATAGTAACTACTGCTTTTTTCTGCTTCTGCGGTGAAGCACTATATAAATGATAAGAATCAGGACAACAAGCACCGCAAGACCACCAAGCATCACCTTCACAGGATCAATCTTCGCAAGCTTCTGCACCGGAGTCTCCGCTGCCTCCTGCTCCTCATGGTACTCCGTCCGGATTCCCCTCACAAGAAGCCTGTGCGTATTCACACCGTAAGGTGTACACGTAACCAGAGTTACATGATCCTCACCCTCGATGATCGAAAGCTCGTCTGATTCCTCCGGCAGGACCGTCTTGATCTGATCCACCTTATAAGCCAACGTCCGATCCAGCACATGGATGAGAAAAATATCTCCCAGCTCCATCTGGTCAAGATCGGTAAAAAGCTTCGCACTGGGAAGCCCCCGATGCCCCGCCAGGACCGCGTGGGTACTCTCGCCGCCGATCGGAAGAGAAGTCCCCTCCACATGGCCGATACCCTTTTCCAGAACCTCGGTACTCAGGCCATGATAGATAGCCAGCGTCAGATTAAGCTTCGGGATCTCGATACTTCCCATCAGCCCGTCCCCGTTGGGGTCAAGCACCTCATCATAAGGATGACTCAGAATATACTCGTCATTCTCGTCAAAAGCATCAACGATCGAATTCACCGTATGATGTTCATTATACTCCTGTGCCTCCTGCCAGAGCTCGTTATACCGGTCCTCAGACAGAGTGCCAACCGACTCATTATAGCGGCTGACCAGCTGTGCATTCCGGTACTCATTCCATAAATTACTGATCGTCGGATAGGAAAAAACTCCCGCTCCCGCAAGAAAGATCAGTATGATCAGCAGGTTCAGAAATCTGGAACCTTTTTTCTTCTTATTTTTCATAGTCTGTTATTTATTTCTGTTATGTCTCCTGTCCCCAAAACGTTTCACAACCGTAACGATCACAACCGCGATCACGATTCCGATCACCACACAAAGGAACAGCATCACTGCACTTGGGTTCGTGAATCCGGAAACCTTGTGCTCCGTCTTCTCGATCTCCTTCGCTTCCTCATAGGCGATACGGTGTCCACGCACAAGAAGCCTGTGTGTATTAACCGCATAAGGCGTACAGGTGATCAGCGTCACATAATCCTCACCCTCGGTGATTCCAAGGGACTCTGTCTCATCCGGCAGAACGGTCAGGATCTGATCCACCTCATAGGCAAGCGTCTGATCCAGCACATGCAGATAAAAAACATCTCCCTCTTCCACAAGGTTCAGGTCCGTAAAAAGCTTCGCACTGGGAAGTCCTCTGTGTGCGGAAATGATCGCATGGGTGCTCTCCCCGCCCACCGGAAGACTGCTGCCAAAAA
>CAVIGE010000082.1:0-10660 GCA_963642325.1 Prevotella sp. CAG:279 | reverse complement strand
TGATCGATGCGGAGTATACCTTTGATAACAATAAGGTGCTGTTTTATTTTACAGCGGATGGCCGTATTGATTTCCGTCAGCTTGTAAAGGATCTGGCTTCGGTATTTAAAACGAGGATCGAGCTGCGCCAGATCGGTGTCCGTGATGAGACGAAGATTCTTGGAGGTATCGGTATCTGTGGAAGGACGCTTTGCTGTCATACTTATCTTTCAGAGTTTGCGCCGGTTTCCATCAAGATGGCGAAGGAGCAGAATCTTTCCCTAAACCAGACGAAGATCTCGGGTGTCTGCGGAAGGCTGATGTGCTGTCTGAAGAATGAGCAGGAGACTTATGAGGAGCTGAACCGGAATCTCCCCGGAGTCGGTGATACGGTTACGACACCGCAGGGGGTGCAGGGGACGGTTCAGAGTGTGAATGTTCTCCGCCAGATGGTGAGGATCGTGGTTGATGTCAACGATGAGAAGGAGATCCAGGAGTATCCGGTGAGGGATCTGAAGTTCCGCCCGCGGAAGAAAAAGGGTAAGGGTGGTTCTGCTGCCTCCGAGGAGAAAGAGGTTAAAAAAGGAGATTCGAAGCCGAATGAGAAATGATCTGGTTAAATGCGGTGAGCGGGTGGATGATCTTCAGAACGGGTTGTTTGTGATCCAGGATCCGAAGAAGTTCTGCTTTGGCATGGATGCTGTTCTGCTTTCCGGTTTTGCCCGGGTGAAGAAGGGTGAGACGGCACTGGACATGGGTACTGGTACGGGGATTATCCCGATTTTGCTTTCTGACCGTACGGAAGGGGAGCATTTTACAGGGCTGGAGATCCAGCATGAGTGTGCGGAGATGGCTGACCGCAGTGTGAAATATAACTGTCTTGAGGACAGGGTTCAGATCGTTGAGGGTGATATTAAGGAAGCTGCCGGGATTTTTGGGGTGGCTTCTTTTGATGTGGTGACGTGCAATCCGCCGTATATGATTGGTCAGCATGGGCTGACGAATCCACATCTGCCCAAGGCGATCGCGAGGCATGAGATTTTGTGTTCGTTTGATGATGTGGCCTGTCAGGCTGCCCGGGTCTTGAAGGACCGTGGGCGTTTTTATCTGGTGCACAGGCCGTTTCGCCTTGTGGAGCTGATGGCGACTTTGACGAAGTACAGGCTGGAGCCCAAGCGGATGCAGCTGGTGCATCCTTTTATTGATAAGGAGCCGAATATGGTGCTGATCGAGGCCTGTAAGGGCGGAAATTCCAGGATACGGGTTGAGAGGCCGCTGGTGATTTATGAGAGGCCTGGGGTTTATACGGAGGATGTTTTGGAGCTGTATCGGATGGTGTGAGGGTGAAGAGCGGTTAAGCGAGAAAAGAGGAAGATATGAAACAAAACGGAAAATTATATTTGTGTGCTACTCCTATAGGAAATCTCGAAGATATTACCCTTCGAGTTTTGAGGACTCTTCGGGAAGTGGACCTGATCGCTGCGGAGGATACCCGCAACAGTATTAAACTTTTAAATCATTTTGAGATAAAGACTCCGATGACAAGCTATCATGAATATAACAAGATCGATAAGGGGCATGTTCTTGTTGAGAAAATGCTTTCGGGGATGGATGTTGCTCTGATCACGGATGCGGGGACTCCTGGTATTTCGGATCCCGGGGAGGAGCTTGCGGCTATGTGCTATGAGGCGGGTATCGAGGTGACTTCGCTTCCGGGGCCGGCTGCCTGCATCACGGCTTTGACATTGTCTGGGCTGCATACCAGGAGGTTTGCTTTTGAGGCTTTTCTTCCGGCAGACAAAAAAGAGCGGAAAAAGATCCTTGAGGAGCTTTCCGGTGAGACCAGGACTATAATCCTTTATGAGGCTCCTCACAGGCTTGTACGGACCCTTGGTGAACTTAAGGAGCTACTGGGGAACCGACGTGTGACTCTTTGCAGGGAACTGACCAAGAAGCATGAGACGGCGTTTCGGACAACGCTCGATGAGCTGATGGATTTTTACAGGGAGGAAAAGCCGCTTGGGGAGTGTGTTCTTGTGATCGAGGGAAGGAGCCGCAGTGAAATGGAGGCGGAAAAGAGGGCTTCCTGGGAGGAGATTTCCATCCCGGAGCATGTGGCTATGTATGAGCAGCAGGGAAACTCCAGGAAGGATGCCATGAAGCTTGCCGCGAAGGACAGAGGGCTTTCCAAGAGGGATGTTTATAAGGCGTTGCTGGATGGCTCGGAAGAGTAGAGATGGAACTGTTGCCGTGAGCGGAATGCACAGTAACATAACGGTGTTACTGTGCACACGCCACTGTCCCACGAAGCGTGTTACTGTGCAGATTTTGTCGAAATGTTTTCCTTGAAAAATAGAACGTATTGTGGTAAGCTGTGCTTATCAAATAATCAAAAGCATATTTTCTAAAACAATCTAATTATTCTATTACATTTCATATATCAGGCGGAGTGCCTGTCATCTCAGAAAATTCATGCTTTTTCCATTTTTTCAGCAGGAGTTTTCAGATGAGACTCCTTAAGATCTGAGCAGAGGAGTCGTGTATGACCGTAAATAAAAGAAGAACAGACAGTTCTAAAATATTGCAGTGGCATCCTGCATTTTTTGCCGATATCCAGATAGAGCTGGAGACAGAGAGGGAGAACCTTGTTTTTGAGAATGAGCATCAGCTTGGAACCAAGCCTATGGAAATCGATGCGCTGGTGATCAAGAAGAAGCAGGATATTCCCATTAATAAAAATATCGGCAGAATCTTTAGGAAATATAATGTTATTGAGTATAAGAGTCCGACGGATTATATAAGCACCAATGATTTTTACAAGGTATGTGGATATGCTTTTTTTTACAAGGCAGATACGGTAACAGAAAATGAAATCCCGATTGAGGAGATTACAATTTCCCTGGTAAGCAGGACATATCCGCGGAAAATGATCAGGCATCTGCAGGCGTTTTGGGGATGTCGGATAAAAAGAGTGGATGCGGGAATATATTACGTATTGGATTCTAAGATACCAATTCAGATTATTGTAACGGAGCAGCTGTCGAAAGAGAAAAATCTGTGGTTGAGAAGTCTGACTGACAGGATGGAAGATAAGCAGGATATGAAGCGGCTTCTCAATGAATACAGAGAGAAACAGAAAAATCCTTTATACGAATCAGTTATGCAGATGATCGTAAGGGCGAATGAAGAGAAATTCAGGGAGGCGGATTGTATGTGTGAAGCATTAAATCAGATTATACAGGACCAGATTGAAGAGAAGATAAGAAATAGTTTACAGGCTGGCTATGACAAGGGATACGGAATGGGAATGCAGGATGGAAGAAGAGATGGAATGCAGCAGGGAAGAATGGAAGGAATGCAGCAGGGAAGAAAGGATGGAATGCAACAGGGAATGCAACAGGGAATGCAACAGGGAATACAACAGGGAATGCAACAGGGAATACAGCAGGGGATGCAGCAGGGAGAACATAGTATTAACAGTTTGATTTTATGTCTTGCCGGGGCAGGAAGAACGGATGATATTATAAAATCTGCATCCGATCCGGAATACCAGAAGAAATTATTAAAGGAATTTAGAATTTTATAAGATCAATCCGTTCTGCATTATTCTGCTAAATGTGAATGAGACAGTGCATTAACTTTGTATAAAACGGAACGTTTTGTGCCTGTGCGCCGGGATTGCATTTAATAAGATACTTTTTTGCCCGTATTTCCTCTGATTTTACATGGAAATACGGGCTGTTTTATGCTATAATTATCTGGCATTCGTATGTAAAAAATATTTATTTTACAGGCATAAATGACGATTCTGGAGCGGGTTTGAGAATTGCTTTCTGCAAAATAATTCGGCATGGAGAGGTTCTGCAGAAATGAATTTTCAAACGCGCCCGGACAGATAAGAACAGGAGGAATGACATGGGCGCAGAGAATACAGAATACGGCGCGGATCAGATCCAGATCCTGGAAGGACTGGAAGCCGTACGTAAGAGGCCTGGAATGTATATCGGAAGTACATCAAGCCGTGGACTCCATCATCTCGTATATGAGATCGTAGACAACGCAGTAGATGAAGCACTGGCTGGTTTTTGTACGGAGATCCAGGTGGATATTAATCCGGATAACTCCATTACAGTTACAGATAATGGCCGTGGTATTCCGGTAGGCATCAATCACAAGGCAGGTATTCCGGCAGTTGAGGTTGTATTTACAATTCTTCACGCAGGCGGTAAGTTTGGCGGTGGAGGATACAAGGTATCCGGCGGTCTTCATGGTGTGGGCGCATCCGTAGTAAATGCCCTTTCTGAGTGGCTTGTGGTTACGATCCACCGTGATGGAAAAGAATACAGACAGAGATATGAGCGTGGTAAGACCATGTATCCCTTGAAGGTTACAGGTGACTGTGATCCGGAGGTTTCCGGAACGCGGGTAGAGTTTCTTCCGGATAAAGAAATTTTTGAGGATACCATTTATGATTACGATATCCTGAAGCAGAGACTTCGGGAAATGGCTTTTCTGACGAAGGGGCTTCGCATTGTGCTCCGTGATAAAAGAGAGGGCCAGGAACGGGAAAAAACATTCCACTACGAAGGTGGTATCCGTGAGTTCGTAAGCTATCTGAACAGAAGCAAGGAAGCTCTCTATCCTGAGATCATTTACTGTGAAGGTGAGAAGGATGGTGTATCTGTAGAGGTTGCCATGCAGCACAATGATTCTTACACAGAGAATACCTACGGATTTGTAAATAATATCAATACACCGGAGGGTGGTACACATATCACCGGTTTCCGTAATGCGATCACCAATACATTTAATGACTATGCACGTAAGAATAAGCTTCTCAAGGACAGTGAGCCGAATCTCAGCGGCGATGATATCCGCGAGGGTCTGACTGCTATTGTAAGTGTTAAGATAGGAAATCCACAGTTTGAAGGACAGACCAAGCAGAAGCTTGGAAACAGTGAGGCCAGAGGTGCCGTGGACAGCGTTTTGAGCAAACAGCTGGAGCTTTTCCTGGAGCAGAACCCGGCAGTTGCCAAGGCTACTGTTGAGAAATCTGTTCTTGCACAGAGAGCCAGGGAAGCGGCCAGAAAGGCCCGTGATCTTACAAGGAGGAAGTCCGCGCTGGATAGCATGTCTCTTCCGGGAAAGCTTGCAGACTGCTCGGACAAGAACCCTGAGAACTGCGAGATCTACATTGTAGAGGGAGATTCCGCGGGCGGTTCCGCCAAGACAGCGAGAAACCGTGCCACACAGGCAATCCTTCCCCTTCGAGGTAAGATCCTTAATGTTGAGAAAGCACGTCTGGATAAAATCTACGGAAATAAAGAGATCAAAGCCATGATCACGGCTTTCGGAACCGGAATCCATGAGGATTTCGATATCTCCAAGCTTCGTTATCATAAGATCATCATCATGACCGATGCCGATGTTGACGGTGCACATATTGCAACACTGCTGCTTACATTCATGTACCGTTTCATGCCGGAGCTGATCAAACAGGGATATGTATATCTTGCCCAGCCGCCTCTTTATAAGATTGAGAAGAATAAGAAGGTATGGTATGCATACGATGATGATGAACTGAACAATATCCTTACCGAGATCGGACGTGACGGAAACAATAAGATCCAGCGTTATAAAGGTCTGGGCGAGATGGATGCGGATCAGCTCTGGGAGACTACCATGGATCCGGAGAAGAGGATTCTTCTTCGTGTGACCATGGATGAAGCTGCCACATCTGAGATTGACCTGACGTTTACCACTCTTATGGGAGATAAGGTAGAGCCAAGGCGTGAATTTATCGAAGAAAATGCAAGATTTGTTAAGAACCTTGATATCTAGGAGAATAAAGAAGAATGGAAGATAATATTTTTGACAAAGTCCACGAAGTGGATTTGGAAAAAACGATGAAAGAATCTTACATCGACTATGCCATGAGTGTTATCGCCTCACGAGCCCTGCCTGATGTAAGAGACGGTCTGAAGCCGGTACAGCGCCGAGTGCTGTATTCCATGATCGAGCTGAACAATGGTCCTGACAAGCCACACAGAAAATGTGCGCGTATTGTCGGTGATACCATGGGTAAATATCACCCGCATGGTGACAGCTCCATTTATGGTGCACTTGTAAATATGGCTCAGGAATGGTCAACAAGATACCCGCTGGTTGACGGACATGGAAACTTCGGTTCTGTAGATGGTGACGGTGCTGCTGCCATGCGATACACAGAAGCCCGTCTCAGTAAGATTTCCATGGAAATGCTTGCGGACATTAATAAAGATACCGTTGATTTCCAGCCGAACTTTGATGAGACAGAACGTGAGCCGGTTGTACTTCCGGCACGTTTTCCGAACCTGCTTGTGAATGGTACCACAGGTATCGCCGTAGGTATGGCAACGAATATTCCGCCACATAACCTCCGTGAGACTGTCAATGCCGTTGTAAAAATCATTGATAATATAGTGGAAGAGGACAGAGAGACAGCTATCGAGGAGCTTCTTGATATTGTTAAGGGACCGGATTTTCCGACAGGTGCAACCATCCTTGGTACAAGGGGAATTGAGGAAGCTTACCGTACAGGACGTGGCAAGATCCGTGTCCGTGCAGTGACAAATATCGAAACTCTGCCTAATGGCAAATCCCGTATCGTAGTCACTGAACTTCCATATCTTGTAAACAAGGCACGTCTCATCGAGAAGATCGCAGAGCTTGTCCGTGACAAAAAAATCGATGGGATCACGGATCTGAACGACCATTCCAGCCGTGAGGGAATGCGCATCTGTATTGACCTCCGTAAGGATGCCAATGCTAACGTGATCCTGAATCTGCTTTATAAACATACACAGCTGCAGGATACCTTTGGCGTGATCATGCTTTCTCTTGTCCCGAATCAGGGAAGCATGGAACCGAAGGTTCTGAACCTGAAGGAAATGCTGGAGTATTATCTGGAGCATCAGGAGAACGTAGTCCGCAGAAGGACACAGTATGATCTGAATAAAGCCCAGGAAAGAGCTCACATTTTGGAGGGCCTTTTGAAGGCTCTGGATAACATTGACGAGGTGATCCGAATCATCCGTGGTTCCCGTAATGTGCAGATCGCCAAGCAGGAGCTGATCGATCGTTTTGAGCTGACAGACGTTCAGGCGCAGGCAATCGTAGATATGCGTCTCCGTGCACTGACAGGTCTGGAAAGAGAGAAGCTGGAGGCTGAGTATGCAGAGCTTATGGAGAAAATCCGCAGGTTCAAGGCAATCCTTGCCGACCGTAAGCTTCTTCTCCGGGTGATCCGTGAGGAAATCCTTGCCATTGCCGAGAAATACGGTGATGACAGAAAAACAGCTATTGGATATGATGTGTATGATATTTCCACAGAAGATCTGATCCCGAGGGAGAATACAGTTATCACAATGACGAAGCTTGGTTATATCAAGCGTATGACTGTAGATAATTTCCGCAGCCAGAACAGAGGCGGCAGGGGAATCAAGGGTATGCAGACCATAGAGGATGATTATATTGAAGAGCTTCTGATGACTACAACGCATCATTATCTGATGTTCTTTACCAATACCGGACGGGTATACAGACTGAAGGCATATGAGATCCCGGAGGCCGGACGTACAGCCAGGGGAACTGCGATTATTAATTTACTGCAACTTGTCCCGGGAGAAAAGATCACTGCCGTAATCCCACTTCGCAAGTATGAAGAGGGTCATTATCTGATGATGGCAACCAAGAGGGGACTTGTAAAGAAAACTCCGATCAGGGATTACGAGAATGTCCGTAAGACCGGTCTTACAGCCATCGTTCTCCGTGATGACGATGAACTGATCGAGGTCAAGTCAACAGATAACAATAAAGATATCATTCTTGTTACCAGGGACGGACAGTGTATCCGCTTTAAGGAAACAGATGTCAGAAGTACAGGCCGTGCATCCATGGGTGTAAGAGGTATGAATCTTGGTGATGGCGATGAGGTTGTTGCCATGCAGCTGAATACCCAGGGTGATTATCTGCTGGTGGCTTCTGAGAACGGAATGGGCAAACGTACAGCTATGAATGAATTTGTTGTCCAGAACCGTGGAGGTAAAGGTGTCAAGTGCTACAAGATCACGGAGAAGACCGGAAACGTAGTAGGTGCCAAGGCTGTGAATGAAGAGAATGAGATTATGATGATCACAACGGAGGGCATCATTATCCGTCTTCAGTGTGCGGACATTTCTATTCTCGGCAGAATTACTTCCGGTGTGAAAATGATCAACCTTACTGATGGTGTGACGGTTGCAAGTATTGCCAAGGTAAGGGATAAGGATCCGGAAGCCGATGGAAAGGATGACAGTAAAGAGTCGGCTGATGAAGCAGCAGGCAGTGAGGAAGAGTAAGGTCAGGGATGAGTCATGGCGACAACAACGAAGAAAAAACGCAGAAAAAAATCTGTGAAAAAACTGAGATATTCCAATAAGAATCTGAATTTTGTCCATATCGTGACACTGGCAGGAATCGTTTTGATCCTGCTGGTGATCATCCTCGCAGCACGGGGCTGCGGCGGCATCAGCCAGAGAACCCCGGAGGGAGTTGTGGAAGGCTATATAAAGGCCGCTGTTGCAGGTAAGGACAAAAAAATGCAGGGCTGTTACAGCGCGGACAAGGTATCGGATGAAGCAAAAACTGAAATTTCATCTACGATCAAATATTTCCAGGCGCATGATGCGAAGGATGTAAATATTGAAAGCTGTGAGACGATTTCTGAGGATAAAAATTATTCTTATGTATACATCCGTTATAATCTTGTCCTGCAGAATGATCAGGAATATCCGTGCATCAGCACTTATCTGGTAAAGGTTCAGGATAAGAAATACTATCTGTATTCGCCGGGTGATATTTCGGATAAGATCAGCCAGCAGGCAGCCACTGATTATCAGAAATTCATGACAACGAAGACTTATACAGATTATACCAAGGCTTATGAAGTCTTTCTGAAAAAGAATCCGGGCTATGAGGATAAGATCGCGTCGAAGCTTAACGGATAAAAAACTGGCAGGAGGACATAAAGATGAAGCGAATTTTGCTGATGGTGTTCAGAAATCTTATTTTTGTTCCTTACTGGTGGATCAAGCTTTGCTGGTATGCAGCGCATACAGATGATTATCCGGAAGAGAAGAAATATGCGTTTCTGAAACATGTAGATGATTATGCTATTAAAGGCGGCAATATTCATATTGATGTGCACGGCGCAGAGAATATCCCCAGGGAAAACGGATTTATGTTTTTCCCGAATCATCAGGGATTATTTGATGTACTTGCGATCATCAAGGCCTGCCCGGTTCCTTTTTCTGTGGTAGCTAAGAAGGAAGTGGCGGACATTCCGTTCCTGAAGCAGGTTTTTGCCTGCATGAAGGCTTTTATCATTGACAGAGAAGACCTGAAGCAGTCTATGCAGGTAATTGTCAATGTGATCCGTGAGGTGAAGGCAGGACGTAATTATCTGATTTTCCCGGAAGGAACGCGGAGCAAGAACGGAAACCATCCCGGAACATTTAAAGGCGGCAGCTTCAAGACGGCCACCAAGACCAGATGCCCGATCGTTCCTGTGGCCTTGATCGATTCCTTTAAAGCTTTTGATACCGGCTCCACTGAGAAGATCACGGTACAGGTGCATATCCTTCCTCCGATGTATTATGAAGAATATAAAGATATGCATACTACGGAGATCGCTGAGGAAGTGAGGAGACGGATTGAGAAGACGATTGAAGAGAATATTTAACCGAATGCGGATCAATTACAACTGGTTTTATACAAAGTGCAAGATGTTCGAAACCAAAAGAAGAATACATAGTAGAGAAAGTATCACCAATTCAGAGCAGCCTTTTGAGGCTGCTCTTTTGCGTCAATCTTTTTAACTTAAAGGAATTTTGTAACACGATATGCGCAAGGTGACAGACGATTACAGGCTGAACTGACTGAAATCAATAAAAAGGTCTTTGTATATACCGGCTTTGATGGTGTCGGCTAAAGTGTATTGATCGGAGGTACTGTTATCAAAATTGTAAACAAGGATCAGATTTTTTGATGGATCCACGATCCAGTATTCACGGACACCGGCAGTGCGGTATTTGAAAAGCTTTGTAAAATAATCCATCTGTTTGCTTCCAGGGGAAACTATTTCTATGATCCAGTCCGGAGCACCGTTGCATCCTTTATCATTCAGTTTATCAGGATTACAAATAACGGAAATATCCGGTTCAACGTAATTACGGCTGTCTTTATTCAGGAATACTGCAAACGGAGCAATATCAACTTCGCAGGATCCGTTATTTTTATCAATGTAATCAGCAATGGAGCGGCTGATGGCGAAAAGAATTTGCTGGTGCTTTCTGGTTGGCGGTGCCATGTAATAGATCTGGCCATCGATCAGCTCGGCTCTGGTTCCCTCGGGAAGAGCAAATATATCTTCTATGGTGTAATTGTCATATTGTGGTAATGGCATATTCTCACATCCTTTCCAGGTGAAAGAAAATTTAAGTTTCATCATCTCCATTATACACCACTTTACAACTTTTTCATAAAAAAATATCGTACAGGGTTTCTGATGTATAATGAATTTGTTGAAAACATTACAAAGGAAAGTGTCCCTGTACGACAAAATCATTATACAACGAAAAAACACTGATTGGTAGACTTCATC
>CAVIGE010000081.1:0-10755 GCA_963642325.1 Prevotella sp. CAG:279 | reverse complement strand
GTGTAGGTCGCCGCAGTTCTTCGGAGCTGTAGTGCTGTTTTCGTAGAATCAGGAAGCTCCCGCTTCTATAAGCGGGGGTACGTTCACTATACAAAAATGAGATAATTACTGTTCATGTCCGTATCTGAAATTCCAGAATCACCTTATCGTATTTGTAGGTATCAGGTGACATGCTGGAAATAATAACGTTTGTCCGGCCATATCCCAGCAGTTTTCTGGGAAATACGGTAAGGGGGTCAGAATGGATTTCCCGCAGCTCCTGGAAGCATAAATAATTTCCCGCGTTCAGCTTCTGTACAGTGGAAGAGTCGTCAGGCAGAACCTCCAGAAACATATTTGACTCCAGAAACTGGCCGTTGCAGTAGGTAGAAATAATGCCATGGGGAAAAGAAGCCTGCAGATTTTTTCTTTTTGCGAGAGAAAGCAGATGACTGAGATTTTTCTCGTATTTCTCTGCGCTCATGATGGTTTCACATGGAATCGTAATATAATATCTTTCAAAAATATAACGGGAATAATAGCCCGTCCGTCCCTGAAATGTTTTCTGGGCATTTATGTGCCGTAAGGTTCGATTAATAGAATCAATACTGGATTCTATTTTTCGGATCTTTTCTTTTGCAAGCTTTTTGCCGTCCTTTAATAAATGTTCAAATTCAAGCTCTCCCCCATCGTTTACATAATTCTTTAAATCCCTGAGAGGAATCCCAAGATCTACGCAGAGAATGATGGTATCCAGTATCATGATCTGTTCCAGGGAATAATAGCGGTATCCATTTTCCGGATTGGTATATGTGGGAACCAGAATTCCAAGCTTTTCATAGTAGCGAAGGGACTGGACATTGACATTTCTCAGCTTTGCAAGCTCTCCGATCGATAAAAATTTATTCACAGGCATACTCCTTAACCATATATAAATAACAGAGTTTTTTCTTTATTATAGAGAAAGAAAGCAGTTTTATCAACAAAAAAATGTAAAAATATGAAAAATAATCCTTGACTCTATAATAATCATATAGTTTAAGATTCCCTGTGAAATGAAGGAACCAAAATATTTATCATGGAGGTTTAAAAATTATGGTTTTAAAAGAAATACGTATTTTGAGGATAATGAAGTGGAACAGGAGGTAGAACAACAATGATCAGGAAGCTGTTACATAGTATTCGGGAATATAAGGCTTCTTCCATAAGAACTGCGGTTTTTGCAGGGCTTGAAGTATTGCTGGAAATTGTTATTCCGTTTTTTATGGCCGATATTATTGACAAGGGCATTTATGGCGGAAATATGAACGTCCTTCTGAAGCTGGGCATTATGATGGGAATCTGTGTCATTGTCGGCTTGCTGCTGGGATTTTTTGCAGGAGCAGAGGCGGCAAATGCTTCGGCAGGCTTTGCGAGAAACTTAAGAAAGGATATGTATTATCATATCCAGAAATTTTCATTTGCAAATATTGATAAATTTTCAACGGCAAGTCTGGTTACACGACTGACAACAGACGTTACAAATATCCAGAATGCCTATATGATGATCATACGTATTGCGGTAAGGGCACCGCTTATGATGCTTTTTGCACTGATCATGTCCTGCACGATCAACTGGAAGCTGGCCCTTATTTTTCTTATTATGATCCCGGTTCTGGGTGGCGGCCTTGTATGGATCATCTGGAAATCACATCCGATCTTTGAGAAGGTATTTAAGCAGTATGACAACCTGAATGGTGTTGTGCAGGAAAATGTAAGCGCGATCCGTGTTGTAAAAAGCTTTGTACGTGAGGAGCATGAAAAAAATAAATTTCAGAAAATTTCCACGAAACTGTTTGAGACCTTCTGCCGGGCAGAACGGTATATGGCATTAAATGCCCCGCTGATGCAGCTTGTAGTTTATGTCTGTATGATCCTTGTGTTCTGGTTCGGGGCACGTATCATTGTACTGTCCGGAGCAACAGAGCTTACGACCGGAGAATTAACCAGTCTGATCATTTATGCGATGCAGATTCTGACTTCCCTGATGATGCTGTCTATGGTGCTTGTCATGATCACGATCGCACAAAGCTCCGCAGAACGTATTGTCGAGGTGCTGGATGAAAAAAGCAGCCTGACCAATCCTTCTGATCCGGCCATGGAGGTCAGAGATGGAGAGATCTGTTTCGAACATGTGGATTTCAGCTATTCTGACAATAAAGAGAAGCTGTGTCTGAAGGATATCAACCTGAAAATTGCTTCCGGACAGACCGTTGGTATCATCGGCTCTACTGGCAGCGGAAAAAGCAGCCTGGTTTCGCTGATCCCGCGTTTATATGACGTTACAGGCGGAAGCGTTTCTGTTGGCGGCATGGATGTAAGAAGCTATGATATTGCAACACTTAGGGATAAGGTTGCGGTTGTTCTCCAGAAAAACACATTATTTTCCGGAACCATCAAGGAAAACCTGCGCTGGGGAAATGAAGCTGCCACAGATGAGGAGCTTGTGCATGCGTGTAAGCTGGCTCAGGCAGATGAATTTGTTGTGGGGCTTCCGGAAGGCTACGATACTTATATTGAGCAGGGTGGAACCAATGTATCCGGTGGACAGAAACAGAGATTATGTATTGCCCGTGCATTGCTGAAAAAGCCGAAGATCCTTATTCTTGATGATTCCACAAGCGCGGTAGATACAAAAACAGATGCGCTGATCCGACGGGCATTTAACAAAGAAATCCCGGATACAACGAAGATCATCATTGCGCAGAGGATCTCATCTGTGCAGGATGCGGATATGATCGTTGTCATGGATGGAGGACGTATCAATGCAGTGGGAACACATGATGAGCTTATGGAAAACAATGAGATTTACCAGGAGATTTATCAGTCTCAGCAAAAAGGAGGGGACGGAAAATGAGACAGTATGATGGAAAAACCATTAAACGATTAATGCGTTACATTTATGAGCATTCAAAAGGACTGTTCATACTGGCAGCTGTCTGTGTCCTTATTTCTACGGCTGCTAACACAGGTGGGTCAATGTTTATCCAGATACTGATCGACCAATATATTGAACCACTTCTTATGACAGAGCATCCGGTATTTTCCGGCCTGATAAAAATGCTTTTGTTAATGGGAGGTATTTACTTACTGGGAGCCGTATGTACCCTGCTGTACAGCCAGTTTATGGTCAATATTTCCCAGGGCTGCCTGAAAACCATCAGGGACGATATGTTTAACCATATGCAGAGCCTTCCGATCCGGTATTTTGATACGCATACACACGGAGACATTATGAGTCATTATACCAATGATACGGATACACTGAGACAGTTTATTTCACAGGCACTTCCACAGCTGTTTTCCAGTGTGGTCAGCGTGGTTTTCTCATTCTGCATCATGGTATATTACAGCATTCCGCTTTCCATAGTAGTTGTAGTGATAACCATTCTCATATTACTTATCACAAAGTATATTGCGGCACACAGTACCAGATATTTTGGAAGACAGCAGACATCTCTTGGAAATATCAATGGTTACATTGAGGAGATGCTGGAGGGACAGAAGGTTGTCAAGGTATTCTGCCATGAGAGAAAGGCGGAAGAGGGTTTTGACAAAAAGAATGACCAGCTGTATCAGGATGCCAGAAATGCCAACCGGTATGCGAATATCCTGATGCCGATATTAAGCCAGATCGGAAACCTTCAGTACATTCTGCTTGCAATACTGGGAGGCTGTCTGGTCCTTACCGGAAAAGGAAATATAACGGCCGGGGTCGTAGTAGCCTTTCTTTCTCTGTCAAAAGCGTTCTCCATGCCAATCCAGCAGATTTCGCAGCAGATGAGTATGGTGTCAATGGCACTTGCAGGTGCGCAGCGTATTTTTGACCTGATCGATGAAGAGCCAGAGAAAGATGAAGGATATGTTACCCTGGTCAATGCAAGGGAAAGCGGTGAAGGCTTATGCGAGAGTGAGGAGCACACAGGAATCTATGCCTGGAAGCATCCGCACCATGACGGAACGGTTTCCTATACCAGGATGAATGGTGATATCTGTATGAATGAGGTGGATTTTGGATATGTGCCGGAAAAACTGATACTGCGTGGTGTGACAGTCTATGCAAAGCCTGGACAGAAGGTGGCATTTGTGGGATCTACAGGTGCCGGAAAAACGACAATTACAAATCTGATCAACCGATTTTATGACATTGATGACGGAAAGATCCGCTATGACGGAATTAACATTAACAAGATTAAAAAAGCGGATCTCAGACGTTCGCTGGGAATCGTACTTCAGGATACCTATCTGTTTACCGGCACAGTGCTTGATAATATACGTTATGGAAAGCTGGATGCCACAGATGAAGAGTGTATAGAGGCGGCAAAGCTTGCAAATGCAGATGATTTTATACGCAGCCTGCCGGATGGATATGAAACCATGCTTACCGGGGCCGGAGAAGATCTGAGCCAGGGTCAGAGACAGCTTCTTGCGATCGCAAGGGCAGCAGTAGCTGATCCGCCGGCGATGATACTGGATGAGGCAACCTCATCGATCGATACCAGAACCGAAAAAAGCGTACAGGATGGCATGGATAAGCTGATGAAGGGAAGGACTACCTTTGTTATAGCACACAGACTGTCAACCATACAGAACTCAGATGTCATCATGGTGTTAGACCACGGACGGATCATCGAGAGAGGAAACCATGAGAGTCTGATCGGGAAGAAAGGAAGCTATTATCAGCTTTATACAGGAGCATTTGAAATGGAGTAAAATTAAGGGAGGTTAAAAGGTTATGAGTTTGGAAGAAACGGAAAAAAATCCGCTGGCATCGGCTCCGATCGGAAGTCTGATGATGAAGTATGCGATCCCAAGTGTTGTGGCACTGGTGGTAAATGCGTTGTATAACATTGTTGACCAGGTATTTATTGGCTGGGGAGTCGGAACATTGGGAAACAGTGCAACGAATGTGGTGTTTCCCCTGAATATGGTTGTCATGGCACTGGCCCTGCTTCTGGGAGATGGCGGCGCAGCTTATTTAAGCCTGGAACTGGGAAGAGGAAATAAAAAGAAAGCAGAAAAGGGTGTGAACAATACACTTTCATGGCTGATCATCGTGGGAATCGTTTTCTGCATTATCTGTGTGATATTTCTGAAACCACTCGTTGGATTATTCGGTGCAACGCCGGATAATCTCAGCTACGCACTGGAATATGGAAAAATTGTTGTGCTGGGATTTCCATTTGTGGTTATCGGTTCCGGCATGTGTTCCATAATCCGTGCAGATGGTACGCCGCAGCTTACCATGATCTCAATGATCGTAGGCTGTCTGGCAAATGTGGCACTGGATGCCCTGTTTGTCCTCGGTTTTGGATGGGGAATGACAGGAGCAGCAGTGGCAACGGTGATCGGACAGATATTATGCTTTGCACTTTGCATGTGGTATATTCCAAGATTTAAAACTGTAAAGATAAGATTAAAGGATATGAAGCCGGAGCTTCGTATGCTGAGAAAAATGGCAGGGTTTGGAGTATCCAGCTTTATAGCACAGATTGCAGTTGCGATCATTATGACAGTGATCAATTATTATCTTGTTCACTGCGGAACAAATTCAAAATATGGTGCCGATATTCCCCTGGCGGCTTTCGGTATCGTTATGAAATTCAATACGATCCTGACATCGATCGTAATGGGAATCGGAACCGGGGCACAGCCTATCGTCGGATACAATTATGGTCGTGCTGATTATAAACGAGTGAAAAAAACACTGTCAACAGCAGTGGCTTCAGCCACATTATTTGCGGTTATCTTTTTCTTTGTTTTTCAGATATTGCCAAAACAGCTTACTGCGTTATTCGGAAATCAGGGAGAGCTGTATACGGAATTTTCAATCATGTCCTTCCGCATTTTTACATTACTGTGTTTTCTGAATGGATTTCAGGCGGTAGCGGCAATTTTTTTCCAGTCAATTGGAAAGTCGGTACTGTCCGGTGCGATTTCATTAAGCCGTCAGATCGTATTTCTGATCCCGGCCGTGATCATTCTGTGCAGCTGTATTGGGGTCAAAGGTGTGCTGTGGGCCGGCCCGGTGGCAGATGGACTGGCATTTATCCTGGCACTTATACTGATTCTTGCGGAAATTAAAAAGATGAATTGTCTGGACAAAAGAAAGGGGTAAAAAAACATGAAGAAAGTAATAACCATAGGACGGGAGCTTGGGAGTGGCGGACGGACGATCGGAAAAATGGTTGCAAACCGCCTGGGGATTCCCTATTATGACAGGGAACTGATCGACAAGGCAGCAGAAAATTCCGGACTGACAACACAGTATATTGAATCCAGTGAGCAGAGGATCACAAACAGCTTTCTGTACAATGTGGCAATGGGAACCAGCTATGGATATGGAATCCTCCAAAATGCCAACAACCAGACCCTGCCATTATCAGAACAGATCTATGAGGCTCAGACTAAGGTGATCACAAAATATGCCAATCAGGGAAGCTGTGTGATCGTAGGCCGGTGTGCAGACCAGATCCTTGCAGACAGGGATGATGTATTTCGTGTATTTATCTATGCAGATATGGATAAGCGCGCGGAGCGGGGAGTGCAGGAATATGGAATGGCAAAGCAGACAGTGCGAAAGGAAATCGAGAAGTCTGACAAAGAACGAAGCCGACATTACAATACCTTCACGGATAAGACATGGGGAGAACGGCACAATTACGACCTTATGTTGAACAGCAGCAAGCTGGATTACGAAAACTGTGCAAAGGTGATCTGCAGCCTGGTGAAAGAACTGTAAAAGCAAAAGAACTTTAAAGTCAGAACAAATATTCAGCCAATATATACAAGGCATCTGCATCTGGTAAAACAGGAGCAGATGTCTGTGAATAAGTAATCCAGACTGCTGATATAAAATAAACAGGGAATTGGGAAAATTATAATTCAAACAGGAGATTATGTATATTACTTATGCATAGTCTCCTTTTTTATTAATCAACCTGTCTATGTACTGGAAAGTTTGCGGAATGCATACAGGATTTTTGATGAAAATGACAGAGATTGACATATTTTTTCTCATGATAGATAAAAAATAAAGAGTAATTCATCATATTTTGCTATGCTGAAAAGAAAAATAAAAAAGAGGTTAAAATAATACCTGAAGCAGATAGCAAAAAAAGAGAATATCAGACGGAAAATATTTATAATGAATTTACAAAGGAACAAGAAACAAAGAGAGGAAATGTAAAATGAGTAAATTAGTAAATCCGATCATTCCGGGATATTATCCGGATCCGTCGATCATCCGGGTGGAGGATGATTTTTATCTTATCTGTTCCAGTTTTGAAATGTGTCCGGGAATCCCGGTTTTTCACAGCAGAGATCTGGCTTACTGGGAACAGATTGGCAATGCGCTGACTGCAGAAAACGATTTTCATATGGAAAGAAACTGTGGTGTCGGCGGCCTGATGGCACCTACACTGAGATATCTGAACGGAACTTACTATATCATCAATGCGAATTTTGCGGATAAAGGAAATTATATTGTAACTGCAAAAGATCCAAGAGGTTCATGGACAGCACCTCACTGGCTGGATGATGTACCTGGGATTGATGCCTCGATTTTCTTTGACAATGATGGAAAGTGTTACATCATGGGAACTGGTCAGGTATGGGATAACGGAACCGGCATAAAAGAAAACGGGATCTGGCTAGCAGAATACGACATTGAGAATTTTAAAATGCGGGGAGAGCCTGTTACAATTTATAACAGTGCAATAAGAAAAGGCTCCTCTCCGGAGGCACCTCATCTGTATCATATCGGAGAGTATTACTACCTTATGATCGCAGAAGGAGGAACAGAGCATTATCATTCAGTCATGATCGCCAGAAGCAAAGACATCTTTGGTTTTTATGAGGGCAACCCGGCCAATCCGGTGATGACGCACAGAAATATGGGATTCACCTGCCCGATCACAAATGTAGGACACGTTGATCTGGTAGAACTGAAGGACGGAAGCTGGTATGCAGTTCTTCTTGGCTCCAGACTGATCGATGGAAACCACAAAAATCTTGGACGTGAAACCTTCATCTGCCCGGTTATCTGGGAGAGGGAATGGCCATTATTCAGCCCGGAAACAGGAAAAATTGAGAATGAATATGAGATGCCGAAGTCTCTGGCACCGGTAGTGTATGAAAAAGTACGGGAAAGAGAAGAGTTTGACGAAGAAAAGCTTCCAATGTACATGGTGTTCTGGGGAACTCCGCTGGGAGATTTCTGGAAGCTTGAGGATTCAAAGCTGAAGCTTAAATGTATCCGCCAGAGACTGGATGATGAACTTAAGCCCATGAAAATAGATGGGAATCTGAAGTATGACAGATATACATCCTTTGTCGGACGCCGCCAGTGTGCAGTGAATGCGATGGTGACGGCACGGATGAAATTTGTGGCAGAAAACAATGAAAGTGCAGGGATCGCCGCAGTGCAGGCGATGAATCACCAGCTTCATGTGGAACGGATATGCGAAAATGGAAAACAACTTCTGCGTGCAGTTGTTACAACGGCAGAATATGACAGACCGCCATATTTCCCAGGCTTTGAGGGGCATACAGAAAGACAGATTCTTGCAGCAGTTCCGGGCATCAGGGAAGCAAATATGAGAAATTCCGTTTTGTGCTCAGAGAGCTTCTGAGTAATTATGCGTTAAAGGCTCAGGGGCCTGACGCGGATAAGATGAGCAGTCTTTACAAGGTATGCAGCTATATGCTTAACTATTTTTCCGTATCTGCAGATGCAACAGAAAAATATGGAAAAGACAGTAAAACAGAACAGATTCTGAGATATATTGAAGAACATTACCGGGAAAAGATCACACTGGAGGATGCGGCGGCCAGGGTGTTTATGACTCCTACGTCATTTTCCAGGTTTTTCAGTCGGGAGATGGGAGTTTCCTTTGTGAATTATGTAAACAGGTTCCGGCTGGAATGTGCTGTCCAGGAAATGCTTTCATCGAATTCGCCCATATCGGAAATTGCCTGGGAAAATGGTTTTGGAAGTGTCTCTCAGTTTAATAAATATTTCAGAAAAAAATACGGAATGTCTCCGCGGGAGTATAAAGAAGTGGAGGGGAAAGAAAGTATTCTCCGGCATGAGGGTGAAGTTTTTCCTACAGAGGAGGAACTGGAGGAATACAAAAGCAAAACACGGCTGACGATAGTGAAACAGCAGCGTTTTCAGGTACAGGATATCTGTGTGGATATGAGAACCGGAGAACGGCTGATCAATCCATGGGGAGAAACCTTAAATCTCGGTTTTGCATCGCTTCTTTTGAATGCGGAATATCAGAAACAAACCAGGATACTGAAGCAGAAGCTGGATTTCCGGCATGGAATCATCAATGGACTCTTTGTGGAGGAGCTGAAGCTTCTGGATGATTCGACGGAGAATACAGGAAACCTGAATTTTGTATTGTTGGATCAGGTGCTTGATTTTCTGGTAGAAAATCAGATTCATCCGTTTCTGGTCATTGATGATCAGTTGAACTCAATGCTGAAAGATATCAATGCCAGAGATCAGTTGAACTGTAAACAGGTATTTCGTGATCTGACGCAGTGCCAGATGGTAATGCGCTGTTTTCTGGAGCATATTGTATATCGCTATGGAATGCGGGAAGTATCGCAATGGCATTTCAGTGTCTGGTACAATGCATTCAGCAATACAACCCTGGGATTGAAATACAGTTATGCGAAGGTATGGGACACGGTTTGCAGGGAAATAAAGAAACAGATTCCGGATGCGAAGATTGGCGGAGCAGGAATCGGTCCATCTGTGAGAAGGGAGGAAGTTCTGGAATTTTTCCGTGCATGGGAAGAGGCTTCTGTAAAACCGGATTATGTTTATTTTCATGTTTTTCCATACAGGGAATCCCCATCTAAATCAAAAATAGAGGCAGTCCGGCTGAAAATGGATGATTTTCTTATCAAAAATATATCGGATATGCAGGGAATTTTACAGGAAACAGAATTTTCAGATATTACGCTGAGCATACAGGAATTCAATCTGAGTTTTGTTCAGAGGAATGCCTTTAATGATATGGCAGCAAAGGCTGCAATTATAACCAGACATATGGTACAGAGTATTGGTGAGTTAAAAATGGCGGCATACTGGACAATGAGTGATCTTTATGCGGGGGATTATGATGCAAGAAGACTTTTGAATGGAGCCTGTGGGCTGATCAGTGCAAATGGAATCTGCAAGCCGGTTCTTTATGCGATGCAGTTTATAAGGGAACTGCAGGATATTGTAGTCGCAAGAGGAAGACATTATATTGTTACAAAAGATGAGAGAGATAATTACAGCATACTTTTTTTCAATGAAAAAGAATTAAATTATCTCTATTATTCAAAATCAGAAGCAGCAATTCAGCCGAGCGATGAGAAGCAGATATTTGAGAATCTGGATTCCCTGGAGATTAAGATCACATTGCAGAATATGCCGAATAAAAAATATATGGTTCGTAAACGGATAATCGGCCCCATGCATGGCAGCGTGCTTGATGAGTGGAGAGAATTAGGAAATGATACCATACTGGCAGTCAGTGATCTGGAATATCTGCGCAGCCGGTGCGTACCATATCGTAAGAATGAAGAACTGCTGGTAGAAAATCATGAAATGGTACTGATGGAGTCTTTGCAGGCTCACGAAATCATGTTGTTAAAAATCAGGTAAAAAAGGAGAATATGCAGTTCCAGAGATACTATGTGTGAAGAATTAAGAATCGCTTTTTCTGATAATCA
>CAVIGE010000080.1:0-10956 GCA_963642325.1 Prevotella sp. CAG:279 | reverse complement strand
ACTGGTAACAGAATGGAAAAGGCAGTCAAGCAGAGTACGGTCTTCAAGGAAAAAATAGAAAAAAGAAACCCCTAATCCCTCAAGATTGAGGGGCAGGGGAGTTGAAGTGTCGAAGACACTTTTTTATAAAAAGAGCTTTTTATTAAAATTCACCAAAAGCCCTCGACTTTACGATGTGTTAATGTTATAATTATACAGCTGTTTAAAGCTTTAAAGTGGAAAAATAAAAGGACAGGAAAGAAGATAAAAAATGAAAATCGTTGTATGTATGAAACAGGTACCGGCAACGTCAAAGGTTGACATTGATCCGGAAACCGGTGCCATGAAACGTATGTCCGGTGAGACAAGAACGAATCCATATGACTTGTTCGCACTGGAAACAGCCCTTACGATCCGGGAAAAAACAGGCGGAACCGTAACCGTGCTGACTATGGGGCCGCCGCAGGCGGAGGAGATGATCCGGGATGCTTATACCATGGGTGCAGACGAAGGCGTGATCCTTTCCGACCGTAAATTCGCAGGTGCTGATGTACTGGCAACCTCCTATGCACTGGCCCAGGGAATCCAGGTGATCGGCGGAGCAGATCTGATCATCTGCGGAAGGCAGACTACCGATGGAGATACTGCCCAGGTCGGACCGGCCATCGCAGAGCATCTTTCGATCCCGCATGCCGCATGGGTAGCGGAGATCGTGGATGTAAACGAAAAAAGCATTCAGGTCCGTCAGGATCTTGTCAGTGTATCCCAGGTTTCCGAGATCCCGTATCCGTGCCTTCTGACCATTGATAAAGATACCTGTGTACCGCGTCTGCCGTCCTACCTGTTAAAGAAAGCCACAGCAGACCGCCCGGTACGGATCTTAAGTTTTGAAGATATGCCGGATCAGGATCTGAGCCGTTACGGACTGATCGGTTCCCCGACCTCTGTAGAAAAAATGTTTGCACCGGAGGAAAGCGAAAAACAGGTTTACCTGGAAGGTACTGCAAAAGAAAAAGCAGATAAGCTTGTTGCTCTCCTGACCGGAAAGAAGATCATATAGGGGGAAGCGGAACATGGAATTTTTGAAATTTGACGTAGATAAATGTGTGCTCTGTGGAGTATGCGTGGAGAAATGTCCTTTTGGTGCCCTTACCATTGAGGGAAAAGGAATCAGCGTAGGCGATGCCTGTCGTATGTGTGGACTTTGTGTCCGGAACTGCCCGGAAAAAGCCATCCAGTTTGAGCAGAAGGCAAAAGCCTTTGACAAGGATAAATGGAAAAACTTTCTTATTTATGTGGAGCAGGAGCGGGGCGAGATCCATCCGGTTACCTTCGAACTGATCGGAGAAGCAAGAAAGATGGCTGCCAAGGTCGGCTATGAGGTGAACTGTGTGATCGTTGGAGGCGCAGGAACAAAGGAAAATGCAGAGAAGCTTCTTCCGTATGGCGTGGACAATGTATATGTATATGAGGATAAAGGCTTTGAAGGCTTCCGCGCAGACTGCTACACCGATGCGGTTGCGGACTGTATTGCAGCCAACAAACCAAGCTCCGTGCTGATCGGTGCAACGGCTCTGGGACGTTCCCTTGCACCGAGGCTTTCCACCAGATTCCACACGGGACTGACTGCAGACTGTACCACCCTGGATATCCGTTCCAACACGGATATGATCCAGATCCGACCGGCTTTCGGCGGAAACATCATGGCGCAGATCGGAATCACAAGATCAAGACCACAGTTTGCTACTGTCCGGTATAAGGTTATGGATAAGGCAGAAAAGGTAAAGAATCCCGAGGGAAAAGTGGTTGTCTGTGAAGTGAATGAAAAGATGACAGATTCCAGGATACATATCTTATCACTGGAGGTAATTGATAAAGAAAAGAGCCTTGAGGAAGAGGAGATACTTGTAGTTGCAGGCCGCGGCGTGCGAAACGAAAAAGATGTGGAAATGTGCCGGGAGCTGGCAGAAGCCCTTGGCGGACAGCTTGCCTTTACCCGCCCGATGGTAGAGAACGGATTCGGGGATGTTGCACACCAGATCGGACTTTCCGGAAGAACGGTACGTCCGAAGCTGATCATCACCTGCGGTGTATCCGGTGCCATCCAGTTTACTTCCTGTATGACAGGCTCTGACTGCATCGTGGCGATCAACAATGATCCGGAAGCACAGATCTTCAATGTTGCAGATTACTGCATCGTAGATGACTTATATCAGGTTGTGCCGGAGCTGACAGAACTGATAAAAAATCGGAAGGAGGGAAGTCAGTTCCAAATCGGTAAAACATTCGATTGAAGATGCCTGTACAGCTTTTTCAAGATTTTTTCATCATCAGAGTGGTTTTCCGCGGTATAAGAAAAAAGGACGATCGGATGTAAAAGTGTATTTTGTAAGAAATAATCCCAAAGACTGTCTTTGTGAAAGGCACCGGATCAAGATCCCGACGCTTGGATGGGTAAGGCTGAAAGAGAAAGGTTACATCCCAACATCCAAGGATGGGTATATAGTCAAAAGCGGAACCATTTCTATGAAAGCCGGCAGATATTATGTTTCTGCACTGGTAGAAGTGACAGATCCGGTGAGAGACAGCTGCTTTAGCGATGGTGTAGGGATCGATCTGGGTTTGAAAAATCTTGCTAGCCTATCAAATGGAACTGTCTATAGAAATATTAATAAAACAGCACGAATAAGAAAACTTGAAAAACAATTAAGGCGGGCACAGCGAAAGCTCTCCCGTAAATATGAAAATTTAAAGAAAGGAGAACCCACTCAAAAAGCAAATATACGTAAACAAAAGCTTAAAGTACAGAAGTTTCATCAGCGTCTGGAAAACATCCGTACAGATTATATCAATAAGACGATATCTGAGATTGCGAAAACCAAGCCATCTCATATAACGGTTGAGGATCTGAATGTATCCGGTATGATGAAGAACCGGCATCTTTCAAAAGCAGTTGCATCACAGAAATTTTATGAATTTCGCACAAAACTAAAGAAAAAATGTGAGGAATTTGGAATTGAATTACGGATAGTCAGCAGATGGTATCCTTCTTCAAAGGCTTGTCACTGTTGCGGACACATCAAAAAAGACCTGAAACTTTCAGACAGAGTCTACAAATGTGTATGCGGTTATACGGAAGACAGAGATTTCAATGCAGCACTGAATCTGAGAGATGCAGAAACTTACGAGATTGCATGATCCCACAAACGTAAGTATGTACCGAAGGCTATTTCGGGAATTTACGACTGTGGAGTGTACTTAGGATCTGTGAGTAGAGATAACTCCGGTTACTCAAAAGCATACACGAAGAAACAGTAAGTGGTATTCGAGAGAAGCCACATTATCTCGATGTGAGTATATTTAATCACATTTTGAGTGGCAGGATTAAGTCATGGCATATCCATATAAAAAAATGACCTCAGAAGATTTTGACTACATCCGTTCTGTTACAGCTTCAGACCGTGTATGGGTCAAGGATGAGATCGCGAAGGAATATTATCATGATGAGATGCCGGAGTATGGAGTATTCCCTCCGGAACTGTATGTTGAGGTATTAAATAAGGAAGAGATTTCTGCGATCATGGCATATGCACACAAAGAAAATATCCCGGTTGTATGCCGTGGAGCAGGAACCGGGCTGGCAGGGGGAGCTGCCTGCAAGTATGGCGGGATCATGCTTTCTGTTATGCGTATGAATAAGATTTTTCCGATTGACAGAAAGAACCAGACCATCACAGCGGAGCCGGGAGCACTGCTCATTGACATCCAGGCGGCAGCAGCGGCAGGCGGACTTTTTTACCCGCCGGACCCGGGCGAAAAAACGGCTTCCATCGGCGGCAATGTTATCACCAATGCCGGCGGTATGAAGGCAGTACGATATGGACTGACCAGGGATTTTGTACGTTGTATCGAAGCTGTCATGCCGGACGGATCGATCATGAATTTTTCATCCAATGTTGTAAAGAACACGACCGGATACGATGTTAAGGATCTGGTGATAGGCTCCGAGGGAACCTTATGTATCCTGACCCAGGTAACACTGAAGCTTCTTCCTGCACCGACCTGCACCTGTACTCTTGTCATGCCGTTTCGAAGCCTTGAGGAATGTGCAGACATGGTTCCGAAGGTTCTGGAGCTGCCATTTGTGCCGACAGCGATCGAGTTTCTGGAAAGAGAACTTATCGATATCGTGGAACGGAACCTGAACAAAATGTTCCCTGTTAAACAGGGGGAAGCCGTGCTGATCGTTATGTACGATGCCTCCAGCAGACAGGAGCTGGACAGCGCAGTGGAAGCAGCAGCGGAAGCGGCCCTTGCAAACGGAGCCCTGGACTGCTGTATCGCAGGGACACCGGAACGTGCCGGAGCGGTATGGAGTGTCCGGGGCGGAATCCTGGAGGGAATGAAAGCGGATTCCGTGGCACAGGAGGAATGTGATGTCGTTGTTCCACGTGCAAGAATCGCAGAGTATGTAAAAGCTGCCAAAAAGATCGCAAGTGCACATGGCATCCGCGTAGAGCCGTGCGGACACTGCGGAGACGGAAACATCCATACCGAGATGCTCCGCGGACCGGAAATGAGTGACCAGGAGTGGAAGGAAGCCACTCATGCCAGCCTTGTGGAGCTGTATGCATTGTCCAAGGAGCTGGGAGGACAGCTTTCCGGTGAGCATGGCATCGGAAATGGCCGCCTGGAATTCCTGGAGGAATTTGCAGGTCCGCGTATGATCGCTCTTTACAAAGCCATCAAGCTGGCTTTCGATGATAAGCTGATCCTGAATCCTGGAAAGATCATCGAATACAATAAATAAAAAAAACGGGGGAAAGAGAGATGAGTCAAAACAAATCATTACAAAGCAAAATGCCGCTGGCGATGGGACTTGCGTTCGTAGCATTTACCACCCAGTTCGGAGGTGGATTCGCATCAGGAGCGCAGATTTATCAGTACTTTATCAACTACGGCATCTGGTGTCTGATCCTGCCGGCAGTAACCCAGGGATTATATGCACTGTTTTTCTGGTATGGTATGCGCTATGCCTATAAACACAAAACCTACGATTACAGAAGCTTTTCCGACAGCCTTTATGGAAAAACGAAGCCGGTTATGTCAAACCTCTATGAGATCTGCTACCTGATCATGATCGGAACTGCATCTGCGGCAGCTTTTGCGACAGGTGGTTCCACATTGCAGACTCTGTTTGGAATTCCTTACTGGCTCTGTACGGTGATCATCGGGGTATTTATTTTTGTGATCGCGCTTTTTGGTACCGGTGTGGTAAGAAAATGTGCTTCGACCTTAAGTGTGCTGATCATTGTTGGTCTGGTTCTGGTTCTGGTTCCGAACATCATCGCACAGTGGGGAGATATTACGGCTTCTATCCACACGATGTCCTCCGGAGAAATGACCGTGCTTTCCTCAGAAAGCGGAGCTTTTGGCCCGGCTCTTTACTCTGCCGTACTGTATTTCTTCTTCCAGCTGGCCTCCGTATCGGTTATGTACCAGCACATGGAGGATGTAACCGATAAAAAACAGATCAACAAAGCAGCGATCTGGATGTTTATATGCAACTTCTGTGCAATGGAGCTTTCCATTCTCGGCCTTCTTGCCATTGCCTATGTAGGTGAGCTTGCATCTGCATCAGTACCGATGCTTGTACTGGTTCAAAATGGTGTAGGAGCTGGAATCCTTACACCGATCATTTCCCTGCTGATCATCCTTGGAGCAATTTCCACAGCAGTTAATATGATCTCTGGTATCGTAACACGATGTGTAAACGCAGTGGAACGCCGTATGGACAGCCCGGAGAAAAAATCTCAGGGACATCTTGGAAGAAACGCTGTTTTCACAGCAATCTTCACATTCCTGGCATTTGCCATCGCACAGTTCGGCCTGATGACAGTTGTAAAAAAAGGTTACGCATACCTTGGATATGCGGCATTTATCACCTTGTTTGTTCCGTTTGTAGTACATGTGATCGCCACAAAAGGAAAAGAAATCTAAGACAGAATCCAACAAATCCCGGAGCAGGAAACTCCGGGATTTGTTACTGTTCACTCCGTTCACAGCAACACGCTTCGCGATGCACAGAAATCATGCAAATGCATGATTCCGCGCTGAGATTCTCGGGTTTTCTGTGAACTTTGTTCACAAAAAACACCTCGCGGAACATTGCCTGTGAACAGTAACCCGGGATTTTTTCCTGCTCAGCAATGTACCGGCAGTTGACTTTTATCCTGTAAAATATGATAATTACAGTGAGAGACAACGAAGGGCAACAATGGAGGAAGATCCTTATGATGGATAAAGATATTTTGCAGGTGTCGATTCTTATATGGGGCTGCGTTTTTTGTGTTATAGCAGAAGTCTGTATGTTTCTGAGTAATAGTTACAATAAGGAAAAAAGAAAATATCTCATGGAGCTGGAAGGTCTTGCCGCACTGCTGCTTCTGATGGATGTGATCGCAAATATATTCAGGGGATATCCGGGTGAGCTGGGAAGCGTGGCTGTCCATGTGTCCAATTTCCTGGTGTTTTTTGTAAACGAGATCCTGCTGGCGTTTTTTCATGCTTATGTATGTATTTGTCTGCTGTCAAAGGAAGAATGCAAAAGCCTGCGCAGGGTGAGAGCTGTATATCTTATGGCGACTCTGGCGGCATTTCTGGTGATCGTGTCACAGTTTACAGATCTGTATTATTACATAGATGCGGATAATTATTATCACAGAGCTCCGTTTTATATTATATCCCTGATATTCCCCCTGGTCTGTATGGGGGTGGACCTGTCGCTTTTGCTGCAGTTTCGCAGAAGAGTCAGCAGAAAGCTCCTTTTTTCTATGATAGCATATATTGGACTGCCGGTGATCGCGGCAACTGTGCAGACATTCTGGTATGGCTTATCGCTGATCAATTTTTCGATAGGGCTTGGAATGATCGTCATGTTTATCATGGCTATGGCGGATATGAATCAGGAGATATGCGAGTTAGCCGTGCGTGAGAACAATATGAAGGAAAAGCTTGAGATCTCTACGGTGCTTAACCGGTGCATTGCGGAGCTTCTGTCAGAAAAAGAGGATAATGTGGCGATATTTAACCTGCTGGGAATTACCTGTGAATATTTTGGTGCAGACCGCAGCTATATTATAGAGATCAACGAGGAGAAGAAGATTTTTGTTAATACATATGAGTATGCAAGGAATGGTGTGACAGAGGAGATGGAGAACCTGCAGGAGGTGCCGATGGATATGCTGGATATCTGGATGGACAGCTTCCGAAATACGGGGCTGTATTATATTTCGGATCTGGAAGAGGAGAAAGGCCAGCCCTATTACGAGACGCTGAAGAGGCAGGATATCACAAGGCTTCTGGCTGTACCATTGATCAGGGAAGGGAAGATCATCGGATTTCTCGGAGCGGATAATCCAAGACTGCATTACGATGACCATACGCTTTTGTCATCCCTGCAGTATTTCGTGACGGACAGCCTTGAGAGGAAGAAACAGAAGGAAAGGCTTCAGTATATGAGCTACCGGGATGTGCTTACAACCCTGTATAACCGAAATAAATACATTCAGGTTGTGGATGGCGTGCAGGCACAGAGGATAAGGAAAACAGGCGTGGCCTATATTGATATTAATGGCCTGAAGCAGACGAACGACAATTATGGTCACGAAGCCGGTGATAAGCTGATCATAAATACCAGCCGTTCCATAATTGATGTTTTGCCCGAGCATGCCTACCGTGTAGGTGGAGATGAGTTTGTGATCATCTGCTTTGATATGGAAGAAGATGTATTCCGGAAGAAGCTCCAGACGATCTGCGATAATATTGCAGAGAAAAAAGTAAGCGTTTCTGTGGGGATCGTCTGGAAGGAAAGCTCGGATTCCCTGGAAGATATGCTGAAAGAAGCCGATGATCTGATGTATGCGGAAAAGAAAAAGTATTATGAAAATAAAGAAATTCTATAACATTTCATAAAGTAGAATGCTCCCTGTTTTTATGTCTTATACTAATGTTGGACGTTGAGACAGGGATTTATTTTTGGTAGTAGATTATATTAACTGGATATGATATAGTCAGTATATAAGACTATATCATATATGGAAGGAGAAGAGGTATGGGAGAGACATTATCATGCAGAAGCAGAAGTGTCAAAAAGGTGATAACAGCTATTTTGTTATGTATGCTGCTGGTCACAAGTGCAGCACCGGCATCCGTTTCTGCAACAACAAATGGAAAGACGCAGGACGACGCTGTTAACTGGATTTGCTCCAGAGGAAATGAGCATTGGACATATCCATATGGAGAGACATGGTGTGTCAGCCTTATTGTTGCATATTATAACTGGCTGGGAGTTGGAAGCGTCAGTGGAAATGCGAAAGATTATGCGTATAATACACTCCCGGGCGGCTGGACACGAGTGTACAGCAATCCACAGCCAGGAGACATTGCAGTATGGGGTGCAGGTGCATCCATTGGATGGGGAAATAACAAATCCTATGCAGATTATACTTATGGTCATGTAGGACTTGTTGTAAGACAGAATTCCTGGGGATCTATTACAACAGTAGAGACCAGGGCAAATCAGGGACATGGAGCTTACTATTATGAAAGAAACCCACAGAGTGCAGCCTGCTATATCCGCCCGGATTTTGCATCTTCCCAGGCATCTAACGCCATGAACATCGGACAGTCTTTTAATGCACTGATCATCCGTTCTGATGTCTGGAAACCGATTTATCAGAATCTGTCAGACGGAAATGTTCTTCTTGGAGACCAGGAATCAAGAGTGTATGCCAGAAATCACTGGCATTTTGAGCGTCAGTCAGATGGAAGCTATATTATTACATCCCTGCAGGATGGAAGAGCTCTTGATGTAACCGGAGCGAATTCTGCTGATGGAACTAATGTTGGAACTTATACGAAATGGGGAACCGACAACGGAGCACAGAAATGGTATGTGATCGGCAATGCAATAGCATACGAACTGGCACCGAAGCTGGCAACAGACAAGCGTCTTGATGTTACAGGCGGCTCTACAGCAACAGGAACCAATATTCAGATTTATACAGCTAATGGAACAAAGGCACAGACATTTTCTATTTACAAATTTGATGCCAAATATCCAACATCAGCTACTACCATTGTTCCGGATCAGTCCACATACACCAGGAACGAGGGAACTTCTTTCCAGATAAAACAGAGCTTCTCTTCAACTTATGGAGGTGGCTATGGTGATCTTACATGGAAGAGCAGCAACAGCAGTATTGCATCTGTCGACAGTAAGGGCGTGGTAACTGCAAAGAAAAAAGGTACTGCTTCTATTACAATGACTTCTGTTTACAATCCGCTGATCACAACTACAGTAAAAGTGGTTGTGAACCATGTGCATTCTTATACGTCAAAGGTAACGAAACAAGCTACATGTACAGCAGCTGGTGTCAGGACTTATACATGTAAGAGTGGTGACAGCACTTACACCAAGACGATTCCGGCAACAGGGCACAAAAATAAAGTATTGAAAAATGCAAGACAGGCAACCTGTGCAAAGGCAGGCTACACAGGAGATACCTATTGTAAAGACTGCAATGCAAAACTTTCCTCAGGAAAAACAATCGCCAAGAAGGCACATACCTGGGATGCTGGAAAGGTAACAAAAAAAGCAACCTGTACAGTAAAAGGAACCAAAACATATACATGTACAAGCTGTAAAGCAACCAAGACAGGCAGCATTGCAGCAACAGGACACCGCCATACAGAACTCAGAAATGTGAAAAAAGCGACCTGCGGCCAGACCGGCTATACAGGAGATACTTACTGTAAGGATTGCAAGGCAAAAATTTCTTCAGGAAAAGTAATCGCGAAGACACCTCACAAAAATAAGATCGTGAAATTTGCAAAAAAGACTTCCTGTAAATCAGAAGGCTACACAGGGGATATTTATTGTAATGACTGTGGAAGTCTGATAGAAGAAGGTTCTGTGATCGACAAGCTTAAACATGTCTGGGACAGTGGAAAAGTTACAGTTCAGCCTACCGCAGCAAAAACAGGTACCAGAACATATACCTGTGAGAACTGCGGAGCAACAAAGAAAACAACCATTCCGGTATTAAACCTGGTAGGAAAAACAGTACAGGATAAAACAACCAATGGTGTTTACAAAGTACTCAGCAGTAGATCTGTTGAATACACAAAATCAATCGCAAAGAGAACAGCTGTAACCATTCCGGCAACAGTTAAGCTTAGCGGAAAAACATTCAATGTAACAAAAATTTCAGCAAATGCTTTCAAGAATAATACAGTTATGAAATCCCTTACAATTGGAAGCAATGTAACAACAATCGGAGCCAATGCATTTAACGGCTGCAAGAACCTGAATACAGTTGTAATAAAAACAGCCAAACTGACAACCAAAACAGTTGGAGCCAATGCATTTGCAAAAACAGGAGCTAAACCAGTCGTAACCGTACCGGCGAAACAGTTTAATACTTATAAGACACTGTTACGCTCCAAAGGAATGAGCACAAAAGCAGTCTATAAAAAGTAAAATAGAGATACGCATGAATCCCCCCGGAAAGGTGAAACTTCCGGGGGATTCGCTTTTTTGCGGAAGAAGTGGTAGAATTACTGCAGAAAGCATTTTTCAAAGGCACGATAGAATAAAAGAGGGGATTTACTTATGGATCACAGCGGATTGTTTATGCGGCTTTCCCAGTCGAAGTTCCGCAGCAGTTTTTATCTGAAGGAGAAAGATAAAAAATATGCAGCAGAGAAGGGCCGGGAGCTGACGGAGGAAGAACAGAAATATGTTATTGTGCCCGGTATGGAAGATATCGGGCATTTCATTTTTTTATATTTATCTGTAACGTTTTTTAAACCGGTGCGTCTTATAAGTGAGAAGGGAGGAAAGAAGAAAACCGATGAACATAGAGGAACTTTACCGGACATATTTTGACATTGTATATCGGTATATCCGTTCGA
>CAVIGE010000079.1:0-11023 GCA_963642325.1 Prevotella sp. CAG:279 | reverse complement strand
AGGACTTCAATTTCTCGATGTGTTTGAGTATATTTAAACATATTTTGAGTGGCAGATAAAAGAATGAAGGGTGTACAGTTGACAAAGATGGCACAGGAACTGGAGCTTACCAACCTGACTCCGGAGATCGACCTGTCCGGCACCGTGATCAAGACAGCAGAGATCAACAGACCTGCGCTTCAGCTTACCGGATATCTGGAGCATTTTGCAAATGAGCGTGTACAGATCATCGGATATGTAGAGTATACGTATCTGATGCAGCTCAATGAGGAAGAGAGACGCTTTAAATATGAGCGTTTTATCTCCAGCAAGATCCCCTGCGTTGTTTTCAGCACTATGACGCGTCCATCCCAGGATATGATCGATCTGGCTGTTAAATATAATGTTCCGACATTCGTGACAGAACGGACAACTTCAAGCTTTATGGCAGAGATCATCCGCTGGCTGGGCGTGCAGCTTGCCCCGTGTATTTCCATCCATGGTGTGCTTGTGGATGTATACGGCGAGGGAATCCTGATCACCGGTGAGAGTGGGATCGGTAAGAGCGAGGCTGCCCTGGAGCTGATCAAACGTGGACACCGTCTCGTCAGTGATGATGTGGTTGAGATCCGTAAGGTCAGTGATGTAACCCTGGTAGGCTCTGCGCCGGATATCACCCGCCACTTTATTGAGCTTCGTGGCATCGGTATCATTGATGTAAAGACCCTGTTTGGTGTGGAGAGTGTTAAGGATACCCAGTCTATCGACCTTGTGATCAAGCTTGAGGAGTGGGACAGAGATAAGGAATATGACCGTCTTGGCCTTCATGAGGAGCATACAGAATATCTTGGAAACAAGGTTGTATGCCATTCCCTTCCGATCCGCCCGGGCCGTAACCTGGCGATCATCGTTGAGGCAGCAGCTGTCAACCACAGACAGAAGAAGATGGGCTATAATGCAGCGGAGGCACTGTACAAGCGTGTTCAGGCCAACCTTGCGAAAAAAAGAGAGAATCCTGACGAGGAGTAAGAGAGGACGAGAAATGGGAACATATTGTTTTGGAATTGATGTAGGCGGAACAACTGTGAAATGCGGACTTTTCCGCACAGATGGAACTCTTGTGGAGAAATGGGAGATCCCGACCCGCAAGGAGAATAACGGAGATCAGATTCTTCCGGATGTGGCAGCAGCCGTGAATGGCAAGATCGAAGAGAAGGGCATTTCAAGAGATGACGTGGAAGGTGTTGGAATCGGTGTTCCCGGACCTGTAAACTCCAGAGGTGAGGTACCGCGTGCAGTCAACCTTTACTGGGGATATAAGAACGTTGTGGGCGAGCTTGAAGAGCTGACAGGCCTTCGTGCAAAAGCCGGAAACGATGCCAATGTGGCAGCACTTGGTGAGGCATGGAAGGGTGCGGCAGCAGGCTCTTCAGATGTGATCATGGTAACACTTGGAACCGGTGTCGGCGGCGGGATCATTGTTGACGGCAAGATCGTAACCGGACACCACGGGGCAGGCGGCGAGATCGGACATGCCAATGTGGATCATCAGGAGACAGAATCCTGCAACTGTGGAAATAAGGGCTGCCTGGAGCAGTATGCTTCTGCAACAGGAATTGTCCGCATGGCAAAAAAAGAGCTTGCAGTATCCGGCGGGAACAGTGTTCTCAGGGATATGTCCGAGATTTCTGCGAAAGCTGTCCTGGACGCATTCAAGGAGGGCGATCCGGTAGCTGTGGCAACCATGGAAAAGGTTGGTGAGCAGCTTGGCGGATCCCTGGCGATCTTTGCCTGCGTGACCGATCCTGAGACTATCGTGATCGGCGGCGGCGTTTCGAAAGCGGGACAGCCGCTGATCGACTGCATCCGGAAATATTATGAAAGATATACCTTTGCATCCTGCAAGGATACGCCGATCGTGATCGCAACACTTGGAAACGATGCCGGAATCTACGGCGCAGCCAAAATGGTACTGTAAGTGCCCCCCGGTTAAGACTGAATATCAGATCATACAAAAAAAGTGTGAATCTCCAGAAAACTGGAATTCACACTTTTTTGTTATGGCTCAGACGGGATCATTCATAGTATTCGACAGGATCTTCCTCATAATCGCTGTCATCGCCACCGGTGCCACCGCCATTGTCTGTGTCACTGTCACCGTCTGAATTATCACTGTCACCGCTGTCATCACCATTGTCGGTGCTGTCTGTATTATCCGTGCTGTCCGTGCTGCCAGGAGCGGCAGTCGGAATGGCCTCAGCGGAGGAATCCGTATCCTCATCGTAGCTGTAATAATCTTCCTCATAGGAATCGCTGCTTCCGTAGAAGTGCTGGTCACAGTATTCTGTCGGAAGGCTGGAAATATCGAAATATTCCGTAATGGTCGGGCACCCTGAACGGGGCAGAAGACCGGTTTCGGAGCAGACACTTGCCTTCTCTACACTGGCAGGCATCTCAAAATCCTTATCCTCCAGCCCCTCGTGGATACGGTTCATAACCTTTCTCCAGAGGTTCTTGTGGAAATTCCGGGCATCCTCCGGGATCTTCTCATTGTTGTCATAACCGGACCATACAGCGCAGGTATAATAAGGTGTGTAGCCTACAAACCAGAGGTCATTATAATCCTCGGTGGTACCTGTCTTACCTGCAACAGTCATATTGTCGAGCTGGCAGGCGGTACCGGTACCCTTGGTAACAACATCCTCCATGGCACTCGTGAGAAGATAGGCGGTGCTGTCCTTGATAACAGATCTGGAAACAGAAGTATTCTCGATAAGGACATTACCGTCATGGTCAAGGATCTGTGTATAGTAGATCGGCTTGATATAATTTCCGTTGTTGGCAATGGCTGCATATGCAGCACAGAGTTCAACATTCTTGACACCGTTGGTGATTCCGCCAAGAGCAGTTGCAAGGTTGGCATCACTCCATATATTTCCGTTGGCATCCTTATCTGCCTCGGTTCCGTGGGCAAGTGTGGTAAATCCGAAATCATCCAGATATTTAAGGCCAAGGGCAGGAGTAACCTGCTCCAGACATTTAACTGCCACAACGTTGACGGAATTCTGGATCGCCTTGCGGATGGTTGTCTCACCGCCGTAGGTACGGCTTGCATTATTGACAGGAGAGCCGTCCGGATATTCATATGGCTCATCGTCAAAGGTAGTTGCCAGCGTATCTCCCTTCTCATTAAGAGCCGGTGCATAGGTCGAAACGATCTTGAAGGTGGAACCGGGCTGTCTGGTTGAATCTGTTGCACGGTTCAGGGTAAGGCTGGCTGTTTTTTCACCGCGGCCGCCGATCAGTGCCTTGACATAGCCCGTGTGCTGGTCAATGACAGTCATGGAAGACTGCGGCTGTGGTGCAAAATTGACACGCTCGGAAATAACAGTGCTTCCGTCTGCGAGGATATTGGCCTTGTACTGGTCAACATACTGCTGGCCCTCCTCCGGGGAGCTGAAAAGAAGATCGAATTCAGGATCCTGGTCACGGAAATAAAGCTGCAGCATTTCCTTGCTGTAATTAACCTGCTCGCCGGACGGTGTCTGGACCGTCAGTGCATAATCCAGCTCGTACTGGGTGTCAGCCGGAAAGTTGTCAGGATCGGCATATTCCTCATCCAGGATCTGCTGGATACTGGAATCAAGGGTCGTCATGATCTTCAGGCCGCCGCTGTAAAGAAGGTTGGTAGCCTGCGTCTTGGTGTAGCCCTTGATGTTCATAAGGTCGTTGATGACCTGGTTGGTAACCTCATCTTCAAAATATGTGTAAACCGTGCTTTCTTCCTCCGTATTCTCAAGCTGCGCAGCCTGGATACGGGTGTAAACATCATCATTTAAGGCCTCGTTGTATTCATCCTGGGAGATGTAATTCTGGCTCAGCATATGATCCAGAACCTCCTTACGTCTCTTGGAATTGGCCTTGGGATTGGTGATAGGGTTGTATTTGGTAGGGTTCTGGGTGATACCCGCAAGCGTGGCACATTCAGAAAGGTTCAGGTCCCATACATCCTTGTTGAAATATTTCTTGGATGCGGCCTGCACACCGTAGGAACCGGCACCCAGGTTGATCGTGTTCAGGTAATTCTCAAGGATCACATCCTTGTCATATTTCTTCTCGATCTCTACGGCAAGGTACTGTTCCTGGAATTTACGGGTAAAACGTTCCAGCTGTGTGGATTCGTTGGTCCAGTCTGTAAAAACGTTATTTTTCAGAAGCTGCTGCGTGATGGTACTGGCACCCTCGGAAAAATTACCGGTTGTGATGGCTTTCACGCCGGCACGGACAATACCGCGGACATCAATACCGTTATGCTCATAAAAACGTTCATCCTCAATGGCCACTACTGCGTGCTGCAGGCTGACCGGGATCTGCTCCAGGGCTACAGGGAGACGGTTGGATGTGGGGGCTGAAAGCTGTCGGATCTGTGTTCCCTGGTCATCATACAGGAAGGTTGCATATCCGAGAGGTGAAATATCAACATCGTTGACATCAGGTGCACCGGCGATCACGCCCCTGAAGGAGCCGATGCCAAGGCAGACAACCATGACGCAGACAGTGATCAGAGCTGTAAATAAAACCCGGATAAATGTGACGTGAGCTCTTTTTTCCAGCATGGAAGTATGGGAGATCAGAGCATTCCGCTTCTTTGAAGTGGATCTTTTTCCGTAGTTCATGTTATTCCTCCTTTATAATCCGTTCCATTATATCAAATATGGAATGTTAAATAAACCCTTAAAAAAAATTTCACAAATCGTGAACGCGGCAGGCAATAACGCGATAATATTACATTGCACAAAGTCGCTGCTTACTATACAATAAAGGATATATTAAAAACGGAGGCATAAAATATGCTGGAACATTACAAAACCATATACGAAGGCGGCGAAGGCGAGCTGGTGGAGAAGAAATCCCGTTTTATCGCAACTGTCCGTCCCGTGGAGACAGAAGAAGAGGCCCTTGCCTTTATCGAGGAAATGAAGAAAAAATACTGGGATGCACGCCATAACTGCTATGTATATTCCGTAGGCATGAACCGGGAAGCAACCCGCTGCAGTGATGACGGAGAGCCATCCGGAACAGCAGGAAGACCCATGCTGGATGTGATCCTCGGAAACGGAATCTACAATGCCGCTGTTGTGGTGACGAGATATTTCGGAGGCGTGCTTCTTGGAACCGGCGGTCTTGTCCGGGCATATTCAGGAGCAGTGCAGGCAGGACTTGCGGCAAGCACAGTGATCGAGAAGCATCACGGGATCGCCCTTGGCATAACAACAGATTATGCCGGGATCGGGAAGATCCAGTACATAGCGGGCGAAAGAAGCCTTCCGGTTCTCGATTCCGAATACACAGATAAGGTAGTCATGAAGCTTCTTGTCCCGGATGACCAGGTCGAAGAGGTGAAGAAAGCGATCACAGAAGGAACCAACGGAAGGGCAGAGCTTGCGAAGACAGCAGAGCTTTATTTTGCGAAGGTCAATGGTGAGGTGAAAACCTTCGATAAATAAGAAAAAATCCCTGGAAATATTCCGGCATATGTGTTTCGGCATGCCATATATCTCCAGGGATTTTTATATTTCTATATCAGCATTTCTCCGGTTCCGGATAATCCACGCCAAAGGTCTCAACCGTCATGGAGCGGATCTTCTGCTCATCAAGAGGACGGTCACTGTAGTCCGTATCTGTCTCGGCAATAGCATTGACAACATCCATACCCTCGATGACCTGGCCAAATGCAGCATAGCTTCCGTCAAGATGCGGAGAAGTCTTGTGCATGATGAAGAACTGGCTTCCGGCAGAGTTGGGATTCATGGCTCTTGCCATGGAGAGAACGCCCGGTGTATGACGGAGGTCGTTCTTGAAACGGTTCTGGGAGAATTCGCCCCTGATGCTGTATCCCGGGCCGCCCATTCCGGTTCCGTCCGGGCATCCGCCCTGGATCATGAAGCCGTTGATAACACGGTGGAAGATCAGGCCGTCATAAAACCCCTTCTTAATAAGGCTGATAAAATTATTTACAGTATTCGGCGCAATCTCAGGATATAATTCTGCTTTCATTACATCGCCGTTATCCATAGTGATCGTAACGATAGGATTAGACATGGTTTTCGCACTCCTTTTCAAAAAGTATTGTATTTCGCTGTTCGCTCTATTATAATATGCAAAGAATAATTGTGCAAGAAAAAGGTGGAAATTATGATCATAGAAACATATGCTCCGGAAGAGACATTCGAAGCTGGAAGAAAGATCGGAATGAATGCAAAGCCGGGACAGATCTACACACTGACAGGCGATCTGGGAGTTGGCAAGACCGTTTTTACCCAGGGTGTGGCAGCAGGACTGGGGATTACAGAACCTGTGAACAGCCCTACCTTTACCATCATCCAGGAATATGAGGACGGACGTCTGCCATTTTATCATTTTGATGTATACCGCATCGGAGATCTGGAAGAGATGGAAGAGATCGGATACGATGATTATTTTTTCGGACAGGGAATCTGCCTGATCGAATGGGCAGAGCTTATTGAAGAGCTTCTCCCGGAAAAAAGGATCGAAATTACCATTGAGAAGGATCTCGGGAAGGGCTTCGAATATCGAAGGATCACCATTGAGGAGAGAGGAGAAGAGGAAAGATGAGAGTTTTGGCACTGGACAGCTCCGGCATTGTGGCATCTGTGGCCGTTGTGGAGGATGAGACACTGGTAGCGGAATATACGGTTAATTATAAGAAGACACACTCACAGACACTTCTTCCGATGCTGGATGAGATCGTGAAGATGACAGAGCTGGATCTTAAAACGGTTGATGCGATTGCCGTAGCCAAAGGCCCGGGCTCTTTTACAGGACTCCGTATCGGCTCTGCCACAGCCAAGGGACTGGGGCTTGCCCTTGATAAGCCGCTGGTGGGAATCCCGACAGTCGAGGCACTTGCTTACAATCTCTATGATGTGGACGGACTGATCTGCCCGATCATGGATGCCAGAAGAAAACAGGTTTATACAGGAATCTACCGTTATGAGGCTCATAAGCTGGTCACAGTGAAGGAGCAGATGGCTGTGGGGATCGAGGAGCTTCTTTCCATGCTGGATGATGAGGAGGAGAGAGTGACATTTCTGGGAGATGGCGTGCCTGTATTTAAGGATATTATTGCGGAAAAATTAAATGTGCCATATTCCTTTGCCCCGGCGCATCTTTCCAGACAGAGGGCAGGTGCCGTAGGGGCACTTGGAATCCTCTATCTCCGGGAGGGAAAAACAGAAACCGCTGCTGAGCACAAACCGGACTATCTCCGGGTATCCCAGGCTGAGAGGGAGCGTGCACAGAGACTGAAGGAAGAAGGAGAAAAAGCATGATCTTGCGGGAGATGCTGACAGATGACCTGGATCAGGTTATGGAGATCGAAGAGGAGCTTTTTCCCGTTCCCTGGACAAAAGAGGGCTTTTTTACATTCCTTATGAAGGAGAATGCGATGTTCCTCGTCGTGGAGGAGAAAGGCCGGATTCTGGGATACTGTGGCCTTCTTACCGTGCTGGACGAGGGAGATGTGACCAATGTTGCTGTGCGCAGGGACCGCCAGAGAGAAGGCATTGGTGCCTTTCTCATGGAGAGCATGACGCGTCTGGCACTTGAGCGTGGCATTACCACGATCCATCTGGAGGTGCGCGCAGGCAATGAAACGGCGATCCGGCTTTATGAGAGACAGGGCTTTGTGCGGGACGGACTGCGCAGGGCTTATTATACAGATCCTACGGAGGATGCTGTCCTTATGACACGTACAGCCGGGAAGTAATACCGGTAATAACAGGAAAAGAGGAAAAAAATGTTAGATGTTTGTTTACTTGGCTGCGGTGGGATGATGCCGCTGCCACGCAGATGGCTTACTGCCCTTATGACCCGTTATAACGGCAGCAGTCTGATGATCGACTGCGGGGAGGGAACGCAGGTAGCCATCAAGGAAAAAGGCTGGAGCTTCAAGCCTATTGATGTGATCTGCTTCACCCATTATCACGGAGATCATATCAGCGGACTCCCGGGTCTTCTTCTTACAATGGGGAATGCGGACCGCACGGAACCCCTTACCCTCGTAGGCCCGAGAGGACTGGAACGTGTGGTGAACGCACTTCGCGTTATCGCACCGGAGCTGCCCTTTGAACTTAAGTTTATTGAGATCACGAAGCCGGAGGAGGTTCTGGAGCTGAATGGATATCGTATCACTGCATTTCGTGTAAACCATAATGTAGTCTGCTATGGTTATACCCTTGAGATCCTCCGCCAGGGAAAATTTTCGCCGGACAGTGCCAGGGAGCATGAGATTCCGTTGAAATTCTGGAATCCGCTTCAGAAGGGACAGACAGTGGAAGAAGATGGCAGAGTTTACACACCGGACATGGTACTTGGCCCGCCTCGGAAAGGCATCAGGCTTACCTATACCACAGATACCAGACCAACGGAGTCTATTTTGCGTAATGCAAAAGCCTCAGATCTTTTTATCTGCGAGGGAATGTACGGAGAAGATGACAAGCTTGAGAAGGCAAAAGGCTACAAGCACATGACGTTCCGCGAAGCTGCAATCCTGGCACGGGATGCAAAGGTAAGCGAAATGTGGCTTACCCATTACAGCCCATCGCTGGTGCGCCCGGAGGATTACATGGATACCGTCCGGGAGATTTTTCCGAAGGCATGGCCGGGCAAAGACGGCAAGAGTGTGGAACTGAATTTTGAAGAGGACTGAAAAATGAAAGATACATTAATTCTTGGTATTGAGAGCTCCTGCGATGAAACGGCAGCCTCTGTAATAAAGAACGGGAGGACTGTTTTGTCCAATGTGATCTCATCACAGATCGAGATCCACAAGCTTTACGGCGGTGTCGTACCGGAGATCGCTTCCAGAAATCATATAGAGAGGATCAATCAGGTGATCCAGGAGGCACTGGATGAGGCAGGTGTTACTCTGGACGACCTGGATGCCATTGGTGTAACATACGGACCCGGGCTTGTAGGGGCGCTTCTTGTAGGCGTGGCAGAGGCCAAAGCGATTGCCTACGCGAAGAAGCTGCCTCTGGTTGGCGTGCATCATATAGAAGGTCATGTTTCTGCCAATTATATTGAGCATCCGGATCTGGAACCGCCATTTCTCTGCGCGATCGTGTCAGGAGGACATACCCATCTTGTTATTGTGAAGGATTACGGACAGTTTGAAATCCTGGGACGGACCAGAGATGATGCGGCCGGAGAAGCCTTTGACAAGGTTGCCCGTGCCATCGGTCTGGGATATCCGGGAGGTCCGAAGATCGATAAGCTGGCCAGGGAGGGAAATCCGGAGGCTATTGAGTTTCCGCGGGCAAAAATTGGCGAAAATCCTTATGATTTCAGCTTCAGCGGTGTGAAATCCGCAGTTCTCAATTATTTAAACGGCGCGAAGATGAAGGGGGAGGAAGTGAACCGTGCAGATATTGCGGCATCCTTCCAGAAGGCAGTTGTGGATGTGCTGGTGGAGCATACCATGCAGGCAGCAGCAGATTTTGACATAAAAAAAGTGGCTATTGCAGGTGGAGTGGCGTCTAATGGGGCACTCAGGGCGGCAATGGAGAAGGCCTGTGCGGACCGGGGTTATAAATTCTACCGTCCGTCACCGATCTTCTGTACGGATAATGCGGCGATGATCGGGGTTGCGGCATATTACGAATATATCAGAGGGACACGCCACAGCTTGGATCTGAATGCAGTTCCGAACCTGAAGCTTGGTGAAAGATAGGAAAACCGGGGGGATTATCATGGGAGAATGCAGAAACACAGCCATAGTCCTAGCAGCAGGGCAGGGAAAAAGAATGCACAGTAAGATACAGAAGCAGTTTATGGAGCTGGGAAAAATGCCCGTGCTCTGTTATTCCCTGCGCTGTTTTCAGGAAAGCCCTCTGATCAGGGATATCATTCTTGTGACAGGTGAGGAGTATCTTTCCTATTGTAAAGAAGAAATTGTGGAGAAATACGGCTTCACAAAGGTTTCCGCAGTGGTATGCGGCGGAAAGGAACGCTATGATTCGGTATATGAGGGTCTCTGCGCATGTGAGGATACGGAATATGTACTGATCCATGACGGAGCCAGACCGTTTATAGACAATGCCATTCTTGAAAGAGGACTTGCGGCAGCAGCCGGGACCGGGGCAAGTGTTGTTGGCATGCCTTCCAAAGATACGGTCAAGATCGCGGATGCTGACGGTAATGTGGGTGAGACTCCGGACCGCAGTACCGTCTGGATCGTGCAGACCCCGCAGATATTCAGGTATCCGCTGATCTATGGTGCATATACCAGCATCCAAAAGAAGGATATGACTGGTATCACAGATGATGCCATGGTTGCAGAGCATGAAACAGGAGTAAAAATCCGCTTTTCGGAAGGATCCTATCATAATATCAAGATCACAACGCCGGAGGATCTGGTCATTGCGGAGGCGTTTCTCGGGGAAAAAATATAAATTCCCCGAATTGCTTTGATTTTTTGAAAAAAATGTTAAATTTATTATTGACAGGGGATATATTTGATGATAGAATACAACATGCGCTGACAAAACAGTGCAAAAAACAACATATGGAGAGATATCGAAGTGGTCATAACGAGGCGGTCTTGAAAACCGTTTGTCCGCAAGGGCGCGTGGGTTCGAATCCCACTCTCTCCGCTTGTTAAGAACTTTGAAAAATAATTAAAAAAGTTCTTGACAAATCAAGAAGCATCAGTTATACTAAACAAGCTTTCGCAAGAGAGTAAATAACACAGAGAACTACTTAGTAAGTAGGGCAATTTGGAGAAGTACCCAAGCTGGCCGAAGGGGCTCCCCTGGAAAGGGAGTAGGTCGTTAACGCGGCGCGAGGGTTCAAATCCCTCCTTCTCCGCTTTGATTTCGCTGAGTTAAAAAACTTTGCAAAATCGAAAAAAAGTTCTTGACAAACAGTTTTGGATGAGATAAAATAAACAAGCTGTTCGAAAGAACGACAAACCTTGATAACTAAACAGTGAAACACATACGATTCTCGAAAATTTCTTTAC
>CAVIGE010000078.1:0-11306 GCA_963642325.1 Prevotella sp. CAG:279 | reverse complement strand
CCCGCGGTCTCGACCTTGGCAAGGTCGCGCGTTACCAACTACGCCACTATCGCAAATGTCCTGTCTGATGAATTACATCTCACATCGACAGGATATATACTAGCATAGATTTGTGTGTATGTCAAATGTTTTTACCGATTTTTTTGAAAAATTCATACAAAATTTATTGCTGTAATTGTAGCAATAAATCAAAAATCGATTTGCCCGGGAGATGTCCTGTCATGTATCGGGTATATGATAATACCGTAGCACATGATCCGGGTAATACTGATCGCCGTAATCCCATGGGCCGGCTGTATCACGGAGAGGATCAGCTTCATCACGTTCTTTGCCTCCGCTGGCCATTTGTGCAAAAGCCTGGGCACTTTCTGCAGTCCAGACTGTTTCGCTGTTCTGATCCAGATAGGAGAAATAGGAGTCGGCACCGAAATTGTAGGCCTGAAGCGCAAGACGGATGTGGGTAAGATCGGAAGGACCTGTGCAGCCGGCTTTGTCCAGGGCATACTTCAACTCCTGGATCCCACAGGAAATAGAATAAGAAGGATCTGCGATTCCGTTAGGTTCCTGTGGATACTGAGTATTATAAGAGCCTTCTGAAGACTGCATGGGATCAGTTCCCTGGCCGGAGCTTTCCTGCATCATAACTGCAAGGATCAGATTTACGTAATCAGACATATCATATTGAACTGCTATACTGGTAACTTCTCCACGGTAAGCTTCACAGGCGGCATTGATCGGATAAGCAGTATTGTCACTGTTTCCGAGGAAGTGTAGAAAGTGCAGGAGAAGATAGATTACGATCAGCAGGAATATACAGAAGAGAAGAATCTTCTGTCTGCGTACCTGGCGGATACGGAGAAGCTTGCGTTGTTTTTTTGTAAGCGGTTGTTTTTTATGCTTTGTATTCATAAATCCATTTTACCCGGCATATGTGAATTTGACCAGTTAAGAAATGTGATTTTTTTATTAAATATTTCTGAATAAAGCTCTGCAAAATTGCAAAATGTGAGTTGATATGCTATGATAGTCGGGACAAACAGCAGAATGCCGTAAAAGGAGGCGGGATTTTATATGCGAAAAAGGCTTCTTGCAGTTATTTTGTGTGCTTCCATGCTGTTCCCTGCGTCAGTATCAGCAGAGGTATTAGGGTACGAAGAAACACTGAATACATATACACAGGAGAAAAAAACAGCCCAGCAGTTTCAGATTGATGACGGGGCAGGAAATACAGTCAATGCCTTGGCGAAGAGTGACACGCTTTATGTTACAGCGAAGAATACAGAAATCCGTTCGAATCCGGGAGAAAACGGTACAGAACTTCGGTCTGTGCTTCTTGGAACGAAGCTGGAGAGAGTTGCAGTCTGTGACAATGGATGGAGTAAGGTTGCTTTTCAGAAGGATGGAGAAGATAAGATCATCGGTTATGTTCAGGACAGTGTGCTCAGTGACACAGAAACCGTAAATAAATTTACAGATACAGTTACCGTAGCACAGGACAGTGACATTCTCGACTATCCGGGAAAAAAGGATGGAGAGGTTGTAGGAGAAGTGCTTGAGGATGACGAACTGAAGAGAACAGGCACAGTAGATGATATCTGGAGCCGTATTGTATATACTGATGACAGTGGCACAGAACAGACAGGTTATATTCCGACTAACTGTCTGGAAGGATATCAGGAGACAGAGGTGGCAAAGGCTGAACAGGAGAAGAATACCAAGGCTGGCTCACTCACCAAGAGTTCCGGCGAGGGTGTTTTTGCAGATGCAGTGGATGGTGTAACCTCCACAGGCGGCTCGGATACAACAGCCAGCGGCGTGCAGATCGGAACACCGGTGTCTGCCTCCTCCGATGCAACACTGAAGTCATTAGGGACTTTCAGGATCACACATTACTGCCCATGCAGTATCTGCTGTGGACCGTGGGCGAATGGAATTACATCTACAGGTGTGACAGCGACAACCAACCATACGATTGCTGTGGATCCAAGCCAGATTCCATATGGGTCAAAAGTAGTCATCAATGGACAGGTATATGTTGCGGAGGATTGTGGGGGTGCGATCAGAACCAACTGTATTGATGTATATGTTGCAACACATTCAGAGGCTGAACAGAAAGGTGTATTCTATACAGAGGTTTATCTTCTTCAGTAAAAAAAGAAAAGAAAGCTGCATTTGCGTTATATGGCATGCAGCTTTCTTTTTTGGGGCAAAAAAACAATGCCCAGAGCCGGAATCGAACCAGCGACACGAGGATTTTCAGTCCTCTGCTCTACCAACTGAGCTATCTGGGCATCTCTCTTTCGAGTACTTCGTTACTCTAACACATTTATGTGAGGATTGCAAGAGAAAAATTTATCTGGCCGCCAGATAAATCTTCTCCATATCCTTCATATTTAACTGTTTGAATACACCGATGGTACGGGTATCCTCGAAACTGCATTTAAATGCAAGATCATGGATCTCTTTTTCTGTAAGGTCGAGTCCAAGCTCATGCAGGCTGGTTGGCATCCTGATCGAGCGGAAAAAATCCTCCATTGCCTCAATACCGGCGAGGGCAGTCTTATTGAAATCAAGGCTGCAGGGAATCTCAAATACATTGGTAGCAAACTGGGCAAAGCGTTCAGGGTTTGCATCGCAGACATATCGGGCCCAGCTGCCCCAGAGTGCGGCAAGTCCTGCACCATGAGCAACATCGTAAGTTCCGCCAAGCTCATGCTCCAGCTGATGGCAGGACCAGTCTCCGCCTCCTGTTCCACAACCGGTAAGTCCGTTATGGGAAAGGCTTCCGGCCCACATCACTTCGGCTCTTGCCGTGTAATTATGCGGCTCCTTCATCAGGATGCGGGCATTATAGATCACAGTCTGCATGAGAGATTCGCTGATGCTGTCTGTGATTTCCATTGTCTCGATATTTACGAAATATCGTTCCATGGTATGCATCAGGATATCTACACAGCCGCTTTCTGTTTGATATTGGGGAAGCGTATATGTAAGGCGGGGATTCAAAATGGCAAAACGTGGCCTGCACAGATCGTTGCGTGCAGAACTCCGCTTCAGCCACCCCTCTTCATTGGTGATAACACAGGAATTGCTCATTTCGCTTCCGGAAGCGGCAATGGTAAGGATGACACCTACTGGCAGACAGGCCTTTGGGGTTTCCGTGCGGAGGAAGAATTTCCATACATCAGTTTCCGGGTTGGCAAGGCCGTAACCGATAGCCTTACAGGAATCAATGACACTGCCGCCACCCACAGCAAGAAGGAAATCAACCCCTTCTTTTTGGCAAAGTGCAATTCCCTCTCTTACTTTGGAGAGTCGTGGATTGGGAATAACACCGCCCAGTGTGATGTAAGAAATTCCCACTTCATCCAGAACCGATTTGATCTCATCAATTAGGCCGGATCTTACAGCACTGTGTCCGCCGTAATGGATCAGAACCTTCTTACAGTTCTGGTCTTTCAGAAGTGAACCGATCTGAAGGTGGGTATCTTTTCCGAAGATAACTTTTGTGGGGGTAAAATATTCAAAACTTCTCATATAGGTAGATCTCCCTTGAATTATTAATTGAAAATCGCCTTTGACGATAGAATTTTATAATATATATGGTTCTGCCATAAGCAAAACCGTTATAATAATAGCATAGAAGCGGTTTGGACGCAAGATTTCTGTGGACAGTGGAGCATATTTACGGCTGCGGAGCAAAGGTGTAATTTTTTTTCACATGTGGTATAATAATTCAGGCTGGAAAAAGTGACTTAATCACAGAAACGGGCAGATGCGGAGTGTATATTATAAAACAGATTATAACGAAGCAGAAGAAAGCAGGTGTCTGAATTGGAAAATATCATTATTGTCGGAGCAGGTCCGGCTGGAATCTCGGCCGCTCTCTATGCGGCAAGAGGCAACATGGATCCACTGATCATAAATACAGGAATCGGCGCATTGGAGAAGGCGGAAAAAATTGAGAATTATTACGGACTTGAGAAACCGCTCACGGGAAAAGAGCTTTTTGAGCGAGGGATTGACCAGGCAAGAGCACTTGGCGTTCGGATACTGGATGCCCAGGTTGTGGGAATGGGTGGTTTTGATACCTTTGAAGTAAAGACGACAGAGGGGGATTTTGAAGCTCGCAGTGTGATTCTTGCAACAGGAAGCAAGAGAGCATCCGCTAAGATTCCGGGTGTGAAGGAGTTCGAGGGAAAGGGTGTCAGCTACTGTGCTGTCTGTGATGCCTTTTTTTACCGTGGCAAGGAGGTTGCAGTTCTGGGAAACAGCGATTTTGCTCTTCATGAAGCAGAGGAGCTTTCGCATACAGCCTCTCATGTGACAATCTTTACAGATGGAAAGAAACCGGAATTTTCACGGGAGAATTCCATAGATGTCAATACTATGAAAATCCAGGCAATCGAAGGTGATGAGCGGGTTTCCGGAATCCGGCTTAAGGGTGATGTGAGTCTTGAGGAGGCTGGAGAGGAAACTTTATCATTTGAACCGGCAGAAGGGGTTTTTGTGGCACTTGGTACGGCTGGAAGCTCTGAGATGGCCCGTCAGATCGGGGCAGAGCTTAATGAGAAGGGAAACATCCGTGTCAATGAGGAAATGGAGACAACAATTCCGGGGCTGTATGCAGCAGGAGACTGTACAGGAGGACTTCTTCAGGTAGCCAAGGCTGTACATGACGGGGCGCAGGCAGGACTTTCCGCCTGCCAGTATGTAAGAAAAAATTCATAAAAAATTTCACAGAGAATATAAGGAGGATTTTATCATGGCAAAAGTTTTTACAACAGACAATTTTGAGTCAGAGGTATTAAATGCAGAGAAACCGGTACTGGTAGATTTTTGGGCAACCTGGTGTGGACCATGCAGACGTCAGGCTCCGATCGTTGAGGAGCTTGCAGAAGCTGGATATGAGGCAGGTAAAGTGGATGTAGATAAAGAGCCGACCCTTGCACAGCAGTATAAGATCATGAGTATTCCTACACTGCTGGTATTCAAAGATGGCAGGGAAACGGCCCGTTATGTGGGGCTGACAGCGAAAGCGGAGCTTGAGACAGCATTGAAATAAAGAAAGAGGGCAGTGCTTCAGAGCCAGAATGCTTAATAAGTACTCATCATTTTATAGAGACGGCTTTTATCCAGAATGCGGATCGATCCCCGTGAGATCTGGATAAAACCGTCTTTATTCATTTTTTTCAGACTTCGGCCGACCGCCTCTCTTGCGCTTCCAATGGAGCGGGCAATAGACTCCTGGGTGAGACTGAACTCATCAGAACCCGTGTCAGCAGCTTCATCCAGGAGAAATGCAGCAATGCGCTGTGGGAGAGTAAGAAAGAAGGTTCGTTCAATCCCGGAGATTACATCAGAGAAATGTTCGGTTGTCAGTTTATAGATGAAATTTTCCAGGTAGATATTGTTTTTCATTAGCCTGGAAAAAGGCACGGCAGGGAGCAGTAAAAGTTCGCAGTCCGTCTCGGCATCAATCTGTACGTCAAAAGTAATGGCAGAAAGCATGCAGGAGGCAGAAAGGGTACAGATACCATTGTCCCTTAAACGGTACAGTGTGGCCTCTTTTCCCTGAGAGGAAAGGAGATAAACACGCAGGACGCCCTTCAGAAGAAAAAGGGTTCCCAGGCACTGACGTTCTTCAGACTGCACAGCTGCACCAGCAGGATAATGTAGCTTGCGTATATTATCAAGAAGAAAGTCCTGCTCTTCTTCGGTCATATGTTCCCAGAAAGGAAAAGCCTGAAAATAGTTCAGGCAGCAATTTCTGTCCATGAAAGATCCTCTCCCTGTAAAAAAAATATTTTCAGCCTCATATGGCGGCTGAATTGCGATGGAGGTATTACTGTGATTTTACTCTGATTTGACGGGAAACGCAACTGAAATCCTGCAGGTCTTGCAGAGGACAGGAGGCAAGGTATAACAGAGCTATTTACATATGGAAACGGGAACGGTATAATCAGTCAGAGTGTAAAAATGAAAAAGCTGAGATACATGATTCAGCAGAGACGAGGAGAATAAAAATTTGAAGCTATTACTTGCAGCGTGCAATGCCAAATATATCCATTCCAATCTTGCGGTGTACAATCTGAAATCCTGCTCCGGAAAATACAGTCCACAGGTGGTGATCAGGGAGTATACGATCAATCAGATTAAGGATGAGATCATGAAAGATATTTATCTGGAACAGCCGGAGGTCATTTGTTTTTCCTGCTATATCTGGAATGTGTCTTTTGTGAAAGATCTGGTCAGGGATCTGAAGAAGGTACTTCCGGATACAGATTTCTGGGCGGGAGGTCCGGAGGTATCCTATGATGCAGAACAGTTTCTTAGGAAAAATCCGGCATTCTTTGGTGTGATGGTTGGAGAAGGTGAGGAAACCTTCCGGGAAGTGGCAGGCTATTATATAGAAGGAAAACCGAAAAAACTGAGAGAAATTCAGGGAGTGGCATTCAGAAATGAGGATAAAGTCCCGGATATTGTACATACCGGATGGCGAGAACTGATGAATCTCAGCAGGATTCCTTTTGCATATCAGGATCTTAAAGAGTTTAAGAACAGGATCATTTATTATGAGAGCAGTAGAGGCTGTCCTTTTTCCTGCAGCTACTGCCTTTCTTCTATTGATAAGAAGCTCAGGTTCCGTGATATTGAACTTGTAAAAAAAGAGCTTCAGTTTTTCATAGATCACAAGGTCCCGCAGGTGAAATTTGTAGACCGTACTTTCAACTGTAAGCATGACCATGCAATGGTAATCTGGAAGTATATTACAGAACATGATAATGGTATTACCAATTTCCACTTTGAAATTTCGGCAGATCTTTTGAGAAAAGAAGAGCTTGAGCTGATGAGTACTATGCGTCCGGGACTGATCCAGCTGGAAATTGGTGTGCAGTCCACCAATCCTGAAACGATCAGAGCGATACGAAGGACCATGGATTTTGAAAAACTGAGAGAAATCGTAGATAAGATCCACAGTTTCGGAAATATCCATCAGCATCTGGATCTTATTGCAGGACTTCCGTATGAAGGCTATGACAGCTTCCATAAATCCTTCTGTGATGTGTATGCCATGCGTCCGGAGCAGTTTCAGCTTGGATTTCTTAAGGTGCTGAAGGGTTCCCACATGATGGAAATGACAGAGGAGTACAAGATCCTTTATAAAGACCGGGAACCATATGAAGTACTTTCCACAGCATGGCTTACCTACGCCGAAATTTTAAGGCTGAAAATGGTGGAAAGTATGGTGGAAGTGTATTATAATAGTGGTCAGTTCAAAAATACGCTTGTATTTCTGGAAGGATATTTTAAAGATCCGTTTCAGATGTATGAGAAGCTTGGCAGATTTTATGAGAAGAATGGATATTCCGAGATTTCGCATTCCAGGATGAGACGCTACGAGATCCTTGTGGAATTTGCCGGAGAACACAGTGAGATTCCTTTTGGGAAGCTTTCGGATGTTATGCTTCTGGATCTTTATCTCAGAGAGAATTTAAAGAGCAGACCGGCTTTTGCACCGGATCAGAAGCCATATGAGCGTCTGATCTGGACTTACCGTAAAGAAAAGAAGATTCCGAAAACAGCACATATCGAAGTATTCCGTAATGGGAAAATCGGGCTTTTCGATTATACGGACAGGGATCCGCTGACAAACAACGCGAGATTAACAGATATCACAGACGAGGTGAATAGAGACTATGGGAATGTTTGATCCGAAAAAAAGAAAAATCATCACAGCGGTCATCGCAGTTATCCTGGTACTTGCCATGGTGGTTCCGACTGTGCTTTCATTGATTATTTATTAAGGTGGCAGTTTATGAAGCTTGGAAAAAAAGCTCTTGAGGCTTTGAAGGCGGAAATTGACGGACAGCTCAAACCTGGTGATGAGCTGATCGTGGCAGGACCTGTGGCGGCAGAGGGAACTGCGTGGATCACAGAGAATAGCCATGAAAGACTGCGCGAATTTTTTGCAGAACGGTTTCTGGAGGATGCGAGAAGCCTTCCAAAGGTCTATGGGACAGGGATGGATAAAGAGAACAATAAAGTCTGGAATATGGCAGAAAAAGCAGGAGCCAGTGCCAGGTATCTCATGGGAGAGGGCGGCTTTCTGGCGGCTCTCTGGAAGATGGCAGAAGCTTCCGGTGTGGGACTTGAGGTGGATCTCCGCAGTGTGCCTGTGCGGCAGGAAACGATAGAGATATGCGAAATTTTCGATGTGAATCCTTATAAGCTTCGCTCAGGAGGAAGTGTCCTTCTGGGAATCCAGGGCGGAGACGCATTTGTGCAGGAACTTAGAAGAGAGGGAATCATGGCTTCTGTGATCGGGCAGACGAATTCCGGGAATGACAGACTTCTTTACAGTAACGGAAACGCCAGATACCTGGAACGCCCCTCAGAAGATGAAATCAAAAAGCTGTGCTTTTTGATTTCATGAGCAAGTAGCGAAGCGGATTGCGAATGTCGATTAGAAGCTGTGCTTTTTGATTTCATGAGCAAGTAGCGAAGCGGATTGCGAATGTCGATTAGAAGCTGTGCTTTTTGATTTCATGAGCAAGTAGCGAAGCGGATTGCGAATGTCGATTAGAAGCTGTGCTTTTTGATTTCATGAGCAAGTAGCGAAGCGGATTGCGAATGTCGATTAGAAGCTGTGCTTTTTGATTTCATGAGCAAGTAGCGAAGCGGATTGCGAATGTCGATTAGAAGCTGTGCTTTTTGATTTCATGATATTGACCATTTTACAGAAAAGAGGAAAGAAATGGGAGTTTTAAATATTGTACTCCATGAGCCGGAGATTCCGGCAAATACAGGAAATATTGGAAGAACCTGTGTGGCAACAGGAACCAGACTGCACCTGATCGAGCCGTTGGGCTTCCGCCTCAATGAGAAAGCAATCAGGCGTGCTGGTATGGATTACTGGGAACATCTGGATGTGACAAGATATCTGGATTATGAAGATTTTCTTAAAAAAAATCCGGGAGCGAAGATCTATTATGCAACGACCAAGGCTCCTCAGACTTATACAGATGTGCAGTATGAAGATGACTGCTTTATTATGTTTGGCAAGGAAAGTGCAGGCATCCCTGAGAATATTCTGGTGAATAATCAGGAAACCTGCGTGCGGATTCCGATGATCGGAGATATCCGTTCCCTGAATCTCAGCAATTCTGTAGCTATTGTGCTTTATGAAGCACTGCGTCAGCATGATTTTGCCCATATGAATCTGGAAGGGCATCTTCGAAATTATGACTGGAAATAGATAATACAGGAAGCTTCCTGTTTATTTTGCCTTTTCAAGCGTGAAGATAAATTCTGTTCCAACACCTACAGTACTGATCACATTAATATTCTGCTTATGTGCATTGATGATCTCTTTTACAATGGCAAGACCAAGCCCTGTTCCTTTGCGGTCTTTTCCGCGCGAGGCATCAATTTTGTAGAAACGGTCCCAGATTCTGGAGAGGCTTTCTTTGGGAATGCCGGTTCCGTGATCCTTTACAGAAACAAAAACCTTTCCGTGGTTGACTGAGGTTTCCAGTATGATAGAAGAATTATCATTGCTGAATTTTAAAGCATTGTCTAATAAATTGTACAGTACCTGCTGGATCTGTTCCATATCTGCGCGGACGAAGAGTTCCTTTCCTGCCAGAAGAAGCTCCAGGCGGATATTTCGTTCCGAACAGGTTCCTTCAAAAGAGGCCGCAGTGGTCCGGATGGTTTCATTGATATCAAAACGACGCACATGCATCATCCGCTTTTTTGCATCCAGCTCGTTTAAGGTAAGAAGGCTCCGGGTGAGTTTTTCCAGACGGGTGGATTCAAAAGCGATAACTTTAAGATACCGTTTCTGCATTTCCGGTGGGATGGTGCCGTCCAGCATGGCCTCCACATAACCTTTGATGGAGGTCAGTGGAGAACGGAAATCATGGGATACATTGGAAATAAACTGTCTCTGGTATTCGCCGTTTTTATTAAGTTTGTCCGCCATATAGTTGAGGGAGTGGGAAAGATAGCCCATTTCATCCTCAGAATCCACAGGGATTGTATAGGAAAGATTTCCGTTGGCAAATTCCAGTGCCCCCTTCAGAATCTCTTTCAGAGGCTTGTGTACTCCGAAAAAATAGATCAGAAGAAAACTGAAAAACAGTGCATAAATAATAATAAAAATTATGATCATGACCTCTACGATGTTGCTGCGGCTTTCGTAGAGGTTTTTCATTGGGTAATGGATCGCAAGATAACCGATAACCTGATCCGTATCCTTGATAGGAGCAATCGTGCTCAGATGTGTTTCTTCAAATGTCTCATAAAAGGTACCGGAAGTATAGTAGGTGTCCTCGTAATCAGAAGGCCGGAAATTTTTAACAGTGATTTCGCTGGGATCAGAATTCTGTTCGCTGGTATTAACAAGAACATTTCCATCCGTATCCATGATCCAGAAATCAGCATTCTGAAAATCTGCCGCAGAGGAAAGAGCCAGGGAAAGAGTTTTATTATCCGGGACTTTTACAGCCTGACGGAGTTCACTTCTGGAAACCATGTGGCTGGCTGACCGGTATAGTGATTCACCAATAGTCTTTTCCAGCTTTTTTTCTACAAGATAGGAACCGCCGGAGGAAAGTAACAGAAAGCAAAGACCGCCAATAAAAAAATACAATGTCAGAAGCTTTATGTAAAGATGCTGTTTCATCAGGCTTTTACCTCGAATTTATAACCGATTCCCCAGACCGTGGAAAGTGCCCAGTTTGGATTATCCTTGATCTTTTCACGAAGACGCTTGATGTGAACATCAACGGTACGGGTGTCACCGATGTATTCATATCCCCAGATATGATCCAGAAGCTGTTCTCTTGTAAAAACCTGATTCGGAGAAGAAGCAAGGAAGTAAAGCAGCTCCAGCTCTTTCGGCGGCATATCAATCTGGTGTCCCATATATGTCACAGAATAATTGGTAAGATTGATCACCAGATCCGGGTAGGAAACACATTTTTCCTTCGGAGCCGAGGACGGTGATTTTACATGGAATCTTCGAAGCACGGCGCGGACGCGGGCTACCAGTTCCTTGGAATCAAAAGGTTTGATAATGTAATCATCAGCTCCAAGCTCAAGGCCGAGAACCTTGTCAAAGGTTTCGCCCTTGGCGGATAGCATGATGATCGGTACATCGGATGTATGACGGATCTCGCGACAGACCTGATATCCATCAATTCCGGGAAGCATCAGATCCAGAAGGATGAGATCAGGGTGAAAGATATGGAACTGCTTCAGGGCTTCCTCGCCATCATTTACGATCTTGGTCTCAAAGC
>CAVIGE010000077.1:0-11509 GCA_963642325.1 Prevotella sp. CAG:279 | reverse complement strand
AAAAAATCTGTCGCTAACTTCAAAATCAGAGAGGGTATGCCGATCGGCTGTAAAGTTACCTTAAGAGGCGAGAAGATGTATGAGTTCGCTGACCGTCTTATAAATCTTGCCCTTCCACGTGTACGTGACTTCCGTGGTGTTAATCCAAACGCATTCGACGGCAGAGGAAACTACGCTCTTGGTATCAAAGAGCAGCTGATCTTCCCGGAGGTTGAATACGATAAGATTGACAAAGTAAGAGGAATGGACGTTATCTTCGTTACAACTGCTAAAACAGATGAAGAGGCACGCGAATTACTGACATTATTCAACATGCCATTTGCTAAATAGGAGGAAAAGATTCATGGCTAAGACAGCAATGAAAATTAAACAGCAGCGTAAAGCTAAATTCTCCACAAGAGAGTATACACGCTGCAGAATCTGTGGCCGTCCACATGCATACCTGAGAAAATACGGAATTTGCAGAATCTGCTTCCGTGAGCTGGCATACAAAGGTCAGATCCCGGGTGTTAAGAAAGCTTCCTGGTAGGCCGATAGTAACTTTTTAGATATAAATATTATTCACACGACATGTAAAGTCTGAAGAAAGAGGAGGAAACTTACATGACAATGAGCGATCCGATCGCAGATATGCTTACAAGAATCCGTAACGCAAACACTGCAAAACATGACACTGTAGACGTACCGGCATCCAAGATGAAAATTGCTATCGCAAACATCCTTGTAGATGAGGGATACATCACAAAATATGATCTGGTTGAGGACGGAGTTGTTAAAACTCTTCACATCACACTGAAATATGGTGAGGACAAAAACCAGAAGATCATCACAGGACTTAAGAGAATCTCCAAACCAGGTCTTCGTATTTACGCAGGCAAGGACGAGCTTCCGAAGGTTCTTGGCGGACTTGGTATCGCGATCCTTTCCACGAACAAAGGTGTTATCACTGACAAAGAGGCTCGTAAGCTTCAGGTTGGTGGCGAAGTACTTGCATTCGTTTGGTAGACCGATGATACGAAAGCATTCATACAGCTTTTAAACTGAAAACAGAGAGGGCAGGAGCCCTCTCCGACAATCTAAGTAAGGAGGACAAATTTATGTCACGAATCGGAAGACTTCCGGTTGCAATTCCAGCTGGCGTTGAGGTTACAGTCGCTGATGGAAACGTTGTAACAGTAAAAGGACCTAAGGGAACACTTGAGAGAGCACTCCCGACAGAGTTAGAGATCAAAGTTGAAGACGGTCAGGTAGTAGTAACAAGACCGAACGACTTAAAGAGAATCAAATCCCTTCACGGATTAACAAGAAGCCTTATCCACAACATGGTTGTTGGTGTAAGCGAAGGCTACAAAAAAGAGCTTGAGGTTAACGGTGTTGGTTACAAAGCAGCTAAGCAGGGCAAAAAGCTTGTACTTAGCCTTGGATATTCTCACCCGGTAGAAATGGAAGATCCAGAAGGTCTTGAGTCCACAGTTGACGGAAACAAGATCATCGTATCTGGTATCAGCAAAGAAAAGGTTGGCCAGTACGCAGCTGAGATCAGAGACAAGAGAAGACCTGAGCCATACAAGGGCAAGGGAATCAAGTACGTTGACGAAGTTATCAGACGTAAAGTCGGTAAGACCGGTAAGAAATAATTAAGGAGAGTGAGAATATGATTAACAAAGCATCCAGAAGCGAAATTCGCGAAAAGAAGCATAGAAGATTACGTCATCATTTAAACGGAACTGCAACTACTCCTCGTCTGGCAGTATTTCGTTCCAACAAGCACATCTATGCACAGATTATTGATGACACAGTTGGTAAAACTTTAGTATCCGCTTCTACTCTCCAGAAGGACGTAAAAGCAGAGCTTGAGAACACTGACGATGTACAGGCTGCAGCTAAGGTCGGAACAGTAATCGGTAAAAAAGCTGTTGAGGCTGGTATCGAGAGCGTTGTTTTCGACAGAGGTGGATATATCTACCACGGAAAAGTTAAAGCACTGGCAGATGCAGCAAGAGAAGCTGGACTGAAATTCTAAGAGGAGGAAAAGAACACATGAAACGTAATCTTATTGATGCTAGTCAGTTAGAGTTAGAAGATAAAGTAGTATCAATCAAGCGTGTTACCAAGGTTGTTAAAGGTGGTCGTAACTTCCGTTTCACAGCTTTAGTTGTTGTAGGTGACGGCAATGGACACGTTGGTGCAGGTTTAGGAAAAGCAGCAGAAATTCCGGAGGCGATCCGCAAAGGTAAAGAGGACGCCATGAAGAAGCTTGTTACTGTTGCAAGAGACGAGAACAATTCCATTACACATGACTTCATCGGAAAATTCGGAAGTGCTGAGATGCTTCTGAAGAGAGCTCCGGAAGGTACTGGAGTTATCGCCGGCGGCCCGGCACGTGCCGTAATCGAGCTTGCTGGTATTAAGAACATCCGTACAAAATGTATGGGTTCCAGAAATAAACAGAACGTAGTTCTGGCAACAATCGCAGGCCTGAGCCAGTTAAAGACTCCGGATGAGGTTGCAAAGCTCCGCGGAAAATCTGTAGATGAGATTCTGGGTTAAGGAGGAAATGGAAATGGCAGATACAATCAAGGTTACACTGGTAAAATCTCCGATCGGTGCAGTACCGAAGCACAAAAAAACTGTAAAAGCTATGGGTCTTACAAAGATGCATAAAACAGTTGAGATGCCAGATAATGCTGCAACAAGAGGAATGATTCAGCAGGTGCAGCACCTGGTAAAAGTAGAAGATTAAGGAGGTGCCAGAATGGAATTATCAAACTTAAGACCCGCAGAGGGTTCCAAGCATAGCGATAACTTCAGAAGAGGCCGTGGACATGGTTCAGGAAACGGCAAGACAGCTGGTAAAGGACATAAAGGACAGCTTGCCCGTTCCGGCCACAAGAAACCGGGATTCGAGGGAGGTCAGATGCCTTTATACAGACGTCTTCCTAAGAGAGGTTTCACTAACAGAAACTCCAAAGAGATTATCGCAATCAATGTAGACGTTCTCAATCGTTTTGAGGATGGCGCAGAGGTTACAGTTGACAGCTTACTTGCAAGCGGTGCAATCTCCAAGACCGGTGATGGTGTTAAGATTCTTGGAAACGGCGAGCTTACAAAAAAACTCAATGTTAAAGTAAACGCTGTCAGCGAGACTGCAAAAACAAAAATTGAAGCTGCTGGTGGTACAGTAGAGGTGATCTAATGTTTGAGACTCTTAAGAGTGTTTTCAAAGTAAAGGAAATGAGAAGAAAGCTTCTCTATCTGATCTGGATGATATTCGTGATCAGAATCGGATCCCAGCTTCCTGTACCTGGAGTTGACAGTGACTACTTCAAGCAGTGGTTTGAATCTAATACCGGTGACGCATTCAATTTCTTTGATGCGTTCACCGGCGGTTCCTTTACTCAGATGTCAATTTTTGCATTGAACATCACACCTTACATTACTTCTTCCATTATCATTCAGCTGCTTACCATTGCCATTCCGGCACTGGAAGAGATGCAGCGTGACGGAGAAGAAGGAAGAAAAAAGCTTACAGCAATCACACGTTATGTTACCGTAGGTCTTGCCCTGTTTGAATCCGTTGCCATGGCGATCGGATTTGGACGCCAGGGTATGATCCCGGACATGAACTTCCTGAAGGGCGTTGTAGTTGTTGCAAGTTTGACAGCTGGTTCCGCAATGCTTATGTGGCTTGGTGAGCGTATTACTGAGAAGGGTGTTGGAAATGGTATTTCCATCGTCCTGACCATTAATATCGTATCTAGGATCCCAAGTGATATATCCCTTCTTTATGAGAACTTCGTCAAGGGCAAAACAATTGCAAAGGGAATGCTTGCAGCCTGCATCATCGCTGTGATCATCCTGATCGTTGTTGTGCTTGTACTTATCCTCAACGGAGCAGAGAGAAAGATTCCGGTTCAGTATTCCAAAAAGATGGTAGGACGTAAGATGATGGGCGGTCAGTCCACAAGCATCCCCCTCAAGGTGAATACGGCCGGTGTTATCCCGGTTATTTTTGCTTCCTCGATCATGTCTTTCCCGTCGATCATTGCACAGTTCGCTGGCAAGGGTAACGGAACAGGCATCGGAAGTGAGATCTTAAGAGGACTTTCTTCTAATAACTGGTGTAACCCAAGTCAGATCCAGTACAGCTGGGGTCTGATCGTGTATGTAGTTCTTTGCGTATTCTTCGCTTACTTCTACACATCCATTACCTTTAATCCGTTGGAAGTAGCCGATAATATCAAAAAGCAGGGTGGTTTTATCCCAGGCATCCGTCCGGGAAAACCAACTTCAGATTATTTGACTAAAATCCTGAATTATATTATATTTATAGGTGCAGTAGGTCTTGTTATCGTGGCCGTTATCCCGTTCTTCTTCAACGGTGTGTTCGGTGCGGATGTTTCCTTTGGTGGTACATCTATCATTATTATCGTAGGTGTTATCCTGGAGACCGTCAAGCAGATGGAATCCCAGCTGCTTGTACGTAATTACAAAGGCTTCCTGAACTAATTGAAAATGAAGGTTGCGGTGCGAAAGTGTCGCAGCCTTGATTTGTAAACAGGACTGTCTGAAAATCAGGCAGAAAAAGAAAAATGGAGGGTATGCTATGAGAATTATTATGTTGGGTGCACCGGGGGCAGGCAAAGGTACGCAGGCTAAGAAGATCGCGGCGAAGTATGGGATCCCGCACATCTCCACAGGAGATATTTTCCGTGCCAATATCAAGAACGGTACCGAGCTTGGAAAGAAAGCAAAAACTTACATGGATCAGGGACTTCTTGTTCCGGATGAACTGACCTGTGATCTTGTCGTTGACAGGATCCAGCAGGATGATGCAAAGAACGGATATGTTCTTGACGGTTTTCCGAGAACAATTCCGCAGGCAGAATGCCTGACAGAGGCTCTGGCCAAACTTGGAAGCAAAATTGACTATGCAATCGATGTGGATGTACCGGATGACAACATCGTGAAACGTATGGGCGGACGCCGTGCATGCGTGAAATGCGGCGCAACCTATCACGTGGTTTTTGCGGCACCGAAGGCAGAAGGTGTGTGCGATACCTGTGGTGACAAGCTTGTGCTCCGTGACGATGACAAGCCGGAAACAGTCCAGAAGCGTCTGAACGTTTATCATGAGCAGACACAGCCATTGATTGACTATTACACCAGACAGGGTGTTTTGAAGACGGTAGACGGAACCAGGGATCTGAATGAGGTATTCCAGGAGATCGTTGACATCTTAGGAGAATAAGAATGTCCGTAACAATTAAGACACAGCATGAAATAGAACTTATGAGAGAATCCGGCCATCTTCTTGAGAAGGTGCATGACGGTTTGATCCCTTATATCAAACCAGGTGTCAGCACCAAGGAGATCGATAAGATCGGAGAAGAGATGATCCGGTCTATGGGCTGTATTCCGAATTTTCTGAACTACGGAGGTTTTCCGGGCTCTTTCTGCATCAGCCTGAATGACGAGGTTGTGCATGGAATTCCATCCGAGGAAAAAATAATCCAGGACGGGGATCTGGTTAAGATCGACGCCGGCCTGATTTACAAGGGCTACCATTCTGACGCAGCACGTACCTACGCGGTAGGTGAAGTATCCAAAGAAGCACAGCAGCTTATTAAGGTTACAAGAGAGTGCTTTTTTGAGGGACTGAAAATGGCAAAAGCCGGAAATCATTTAAATGATATTTCCAAAGCCATCGGAGCCCACGCAGCGAAATACCGTTATGGTATTGTACGTGACCTTGTAGGACATGGAATCGGAACTCATCTTCATGAGGATCCGCAGATTCCAAACTTCCCGCAGAAGCGCAGGGGCATCAGGCTCCTTCCGGGAATGACCCTGGCCGTCGAGCCCATGATCAATCTTGGTCGTGCGGACGTGGCATGGCTGGACGATGAGTGGACAGTAGTAACCATGGATGGTTCACTTTCCGCACATTATGAAAACACGATCCTCATCACCGATGGGGAACCAGAGATTCTGACGCTTACGAATCTGTAAGCAGCAATTGTTGTCATGACACAGGAGGTAAAAAATGTCAAAAGCAGATGTGATCGAAGTAGAAGGCACTGTTCTGGAGAAACTGCCTAACGCGATGTTTAAAGTAGAACTGGAAAATAAGCATGTGGTACTTGCCCATATCAGCGGCAAGCTCCGTATGAATTTCATCCGTATTCTCCCGGGAGACAAGGTAACGATCGAGCTTTCTCCGTATGATCTTTCCAAGGGAAGAATCATCTGGAGAGATAAATAAGAAATGTTGGAAAAGACCTGGTGGTGACATACTGCCGGGTCTTTTTTATATCATATCAGAAAAACATAAACTTGCACAAAAGAATGTAATTTGATATGCTGGATATAAAAGAGCAATCGGTTGCGTGTATTGGGAGGGGCAGCTATTGGCGAAAATTAAACCGGAAGAAGGTGTTTTATGGAAACCGAAGAAAAAAAGCAATATACCATAGAGGATATTGCACAGGAGCTGGGAGTCAGCAAAACCACAGTATCCAGAGCAATATCCGGCAAGGGGAGGATCGGACAGGCAACCAGGCAGCGTGTCCTTGATTGCATAGAGGAGCATGGATACAGGCCGAATGTACTGGCCAAGGGGCTGGCACAGCGGAAGACCTATAACCTGGCTTTGATACTTCCCAAGGATTATGCAGCTACAGAATTTCCTTTTTTTAAAGATTGTATGAACGGGATATGTGAAGTGGCATCTGCTTATGATTATGACATCATTATTTCCATGGCAGGAGAGAATGATCTTTCCCAGGTAAGGAGACTTGAGGCAAACAGGAAGGCAGACGGTATCATTGTAAGCCGTTCTGTTGTTAATTCCGATCTGCAGAAGTATCTAAAAAAAAGTCAGATACCCTTTGTAGTGATCGGGGCCTCCGAAGATCCGGGCATATTATCTGTAGATAATAAGAACAGGGAAGCCAGCAGGGAGCTGACATCGATCATGCTTATGAAGGGGGCACAGAAGCTGGCACTTCTGGGAGGAAATCATACATTTTATGTAACGGACAGCAGATATCAGGGATTTCTGGATGCATATGAGCATGCCGGAAAAAAAGCAGAGCAGAGTCTGGTCTTTAAGGACTGTGATAATCAGGCGACTGTCAACGAAGCAGTGTCCAGGGCGGTGGAGAATGGAGCAGAGGGAATTGTCTGTATGGATGATGTGATCTGTAATATGTGCATTGCAAGCCTGCATGAAAAAAATATAAAAATTCCATCCGACATGAAAGTGGCAAGTCTCTACGACAGCCGCAGCCTGGAGTACAATGATCCGCCAGTTACCAGTGTAAGCTTTGATACGGTACGTCTTGGAAAAATGGCCTGTGTGAAGCTCCTCCGTGAGCTTGGAGAGACACCGGAGGAAGATACACGGCCACTTGGGTATCAGGTGATATTAAGGGAATCGACGCACTGAAAGACGGGGAATTTTCTAAGAAAGGCTTTGTCCTGAAAACAGGGACAGGGCCTTTTTTATGTCACGGGCAGGATCGCACTGAGGCGGAGAGGTAGATGTCGCGCAAGGTTTTCTTATTAAAGAATAAACGCTTGCGCAATACGAAGAAGAACAGAATAGACATTTGTGCAAAATGATTAAAAATAACACGAAAAATTATATAATATTAGCTAATTGACTTTATGAAATGAAAAGAATATACTAAGGACATGAACAAACGGTTGCGCAATAAAAGAAACCTGAAACTCTGTAACAGAGAAAAACACATATTCACGCGCAGCACGTGAGAATCCAGGAGGGAATAAAAATGAGAAAAGCAGCTAAGAAAGTAATTGCGCCGGCTCTTGCCATGGCAATGGCCCTTACACCGGCAGCTGGTGTACAGGCAGCAGATGACACGGTAAAACTTACACTTTGGGGAGCAGAGGAAGATCAGGATCTGCTGAAAGAGCTTGTAGGGAAATTTGAAGATACCTACACGGATCAGAAGTTCGATATCCAGATCGGAGTAGAATCTGAATCTACAGCAAAAGATACCGTTCTTACGGACGTAGAAGCGGCAGCAGATGTATATGCTTTCGCAGATGACCAGCTTACCGACCTTGTAAAAGCAGGCGCACTTCTGAAAATCGATGATTATGCAGAGGCTCTTCAGCTTGCAGGCAAGACACTGGATGATGTGAAGGAAGCAAACACCGAGGGTTCCATTGAGGCTGCAACGATCGACGGAAGCCTTTACGCATTCCCAAGAGCAGCTGACAACGGATATTTTCTCTATTACGATTCCTCAGTACTTTCCGATGAAGATGTTGCAAGCTGGGACAGCCTTTTATCAGCAGCTGACAAGGCAGGAAAGAAGGTCGGAATGACACTTGCATCTGGATGGTATGCTGCTTCCTTCTTCTACGGAGCCGGATTTACCACAGGCCTTAATGATGACGGAACAACATCCATTGACTGGAATGGAACAAGCGCAGATGGATATAAGGGAACAGATGTTGTAAAAGGAATGCTTGATATTTCCGAGAATTCCGCATTTATGGCAATCGCTGACGGTGATGTTTCCAATCAGCTTGCCTCTGGAAACCTGGTAGCAGCTGTATCCGGAACCTGGGATGCACAGACAGCACAGGAAGCCTTCGGAGATGGATATGCAGCAACAAAGCTTCCAACCTTCAATGTCGGTGACAAGGAGGTTCAGCAGGGATCTGTTGCGGGATATAAATATGTTGGCGTAAATGGATATTCTGAGAATTCCGGATGGGCAGTACTTCTTGCAGAGTTCCTTACAAATCAGGATTCCCAGCAGGCATTCTTTGATCAGAGAGAGAGCGGACCTTCCAATAAGAAGGTAGCAGAATCTGAATCTGTTCAGAGCAATGTCGCACTTGCAGCACTTGCAGAGCAGTCTGAGTTTGCACAGGCACAGAAGGTCGGCGGAAAATACTGGGATCCGGCACAGACATTTGGTGAGCTGATCGCCCAGGGAACACTGGATAAGAATGACGATGCTTCTATTCAGGAAGCACTTGACAGTCTGGTGGACGGAGCTTCCGCATCCGTTGAGTAATCAACAGAAATCATATGAAGTAACATGTTAGGAAACCGGCCCATATGCCATGTGAGCATGTGGGCCGGTTTCAGGAAAAGAACCTGAGGAGGGGTCCTATGGCATCACAGGAAAAAAACTCTGCCGCAGTGGCAGTGAGCGGCTTTTTCAAATCCATCGGTGGTTTTTTCGGTGATTTTGCGTCAGCAGTGGTCAGAGGTGACGGTTTTGTCAAACTGTCCCTGATCTGGATGGGCGCAGGTTATGCCCGCCGGAAACAGTATGTGAAAGCGGTACTTATGACATTGCTGGAGATCGCGGTGATCGCGTTCACAGTGAAGTTTGCGATGCAATATGTACCGAAATTCAGTACACTTGGCAGCGTAAAAATGGAAAAAGTCTTCAACATGAAGACCATGAAAAGTGAATTTAATGATTATGACAACTCATTTACCATCCTGCTGTTTTCACTGTTCAGCTTCGTGGTATGGTTTGCGGCAGCAGTAATATGGTTCCGCAATGTAATCAATGCCTACACGCTTCAGAAGCTGGAAGAGGCAGGAAAGCACATCAATACCTTTAAAGAAGATTTAAGGGCTTTTACAGAGGAAAAATTTCATATTACACTTCTGACACTTCCGGTACTTGGAGTTGTGATCTTTACCATGATTCCGATCCTGCTGCTTATTTTTGTGGCATTCACCAATTATGACCAGCAGCATATGCCGCCTACAGAACTTTTTTCCTGGGTAGGCCTGAGCAACTTTATAAGCCTGTTCGGAGGTGGCGGCCTGACATCCACATTCGGCTATGCTTTTGTCCGGGTACTGGGATGGACCCTTGTGTGGGCTTTGTTCGCAACCTTTACCACATATATTGGAGGAATCCTTCTGTCACTGCTTCTCAACAGCAGGAAAACAAGACTGCCGAAGCTGTGGAGGACACTCTTTATTGTTACGATCGCAGTACCGCAGTTTGTATCCCTGCTTCTGGTACGTAACTTTTTTTCAAACGGAGGTATTGTCAACACGATCTGCCATAATATTGGCCTCACAGGTTTCCTGCGGAGTATCGGACTCGTATCTACAAGCTACATTCCGTTCCTTTCCGCACCTGGCTGGGCACATGTGATGATCATCCTTGTCAATATCTGGATCGGTGTTCCGTATCAGATGCTGATCGCAACCGGTGTTCTTATGAATCTTCCGTCTGATCAGCTGGAAAGTGCGAGAGTGGACGGTGCGACAAAATTCCAGATTTTCCGTAAGATCACAATGCCATATCTTCTGTTTGTAACAGGACCGGCCCTGATCACGGACTTTGTAAAAAATATCAACAACTTTAACGTTATTTATCTTCTGACACAGGATGTATATACAACCACCAATCAGGCGATGGCCAATTCACAGGCAAAAGAGGTTGACCTTCTGGTAACGTGGCTGTTCCGTCTGACACAGGATTATTACAACTATAAGATGGCATCGGCAATCGGTATCATCGTATTTATTATCTGTGCGATATTTACACTGATTGCGTTTAACCGTATGATCAAAGGCGACAGGGAGGGAACGTATCAATAATGAAAAAGATGAAAAGCAACAGAACTTCTTCGATCGTATTACATAATTTACTGATCGCATTGCTGGCGTTTATCTGGCTGATTCCGATCATCTGGCTGGTCTGCACTTCCTTCAGCTCCTATTCGGGAATGAATACCAGCACATTTTTTCCAAAGGAATGGAGTGTAGTCAACTATGTAAAACTGTTCCATCCGGATTCTGTGGCACAGTTTCCCCAGTGGTTTATGAATACCTTTATCATCGCGTGCTTCAGCTGCGTGATCTCCACAATGTTTGTGCTGATGGTGGCCTACGCAACCTCTGTCATGCGCTTTAAAATGCGTAAACCGCTGATGAACATGGCCGTTATCCTGAATCTTTTCCCGGGTATGCTTGCCATGATCGCCGTATACTTTACACTGAAATCCTTTAATCTGACAAACAGCTACGTGGGACTGATCATGGTTTACTCAGCCTCATCAGGACTTGGGTATCTGATCGCAAAAGGCTTCTTTGACACGGTGCCGAGAGCTCTTTGCGAAGCTGCAAGAATCGATGGCTGCAGTGAGGCCCGGATCTTTTTCCAGATGGTGCTTCCGATGAGCCGGCCGATCGTGGTCTATACGGTCATCAGTAGCTTTTTGGTGCCCTGGATGGATTTCGTTTATGCAAAAATGATCCTCAATGCAGGTATCTCTTCCAAATATACCGTAGCGATCGGTCTGTACAAGATGCTGGATAAGAGCCTGATCAACTCTTACTTTACGCAGTTCTGTGCAGGTGGAGTTCTGGTATCGATTCCGATCTCCATTCTGTTTATGATCATGCAGAAATTCTATGTGGAAGGAATTACAGGCGGTGCTGTAAAGGGTTGATGCTATGAATGAAATGACGGGAAGAAGAGGTATTATC
>CAVIGE010000076.1:0-12004 GCA_963642325.1 Prevotella sp. CAG:279 | reverse complement strand
CGAAGCCCTGCCAAAACAGATCCCCTCTCCACAGCGTCCGTTCGCCAACAAAAAAGCCCCCACCTCCACAGCGTCCGTTCGCCACCACAAAAAAGCTCCCACCTCCACAGCGTCCGTTCGCCACCACAAAAAAGCTCCCACCTCCACAGCGTCCGTTCGCCACCACAAAAAAGCTCCCACCTCCACAGCGTCCGTTCGCCACCACAAAAAAGCTCCCACCTCCACAGCGTCCGTTCGCCACCACAAAAAAGCTCCCACCTCCACAGCGTCCGTTCGCCACCACCTCAATGAAAAAGACTTTCTGCAAGATATACATCACAATTTGTGGGAGATTTTACCCGGACGGGGCACCGTGGCGGACAACGACAACTGAATCCGGGTGAAATATGCCAAAATCCCGAGACATACGATGCGAATTGTGGAACTGCCATAGATTTTTGTTGCATCCTGTTTTGGATTCCTGTATAATCAACGTAATAATCACAGCAAAAGAGCATAACGTACAAGGGCGTACAGCACACAATGACATTTGTGTCTGTACGCCCTTTTTGCTCAGAGAAAGGGAGGAGTTCTATGATGAATACAATCGGAAATGTGATAAACCAGATCGATGGTCTGGTATGGGGCTGGTGGATGATCATCCTGCTTCTGGGAACACATATTTTTATGACTATCCGAACCGGGGTGATCCAACGGAAAATCGGCACTGCCATACGCCTGTCAGTTACCAAGGATACAGACTCCGAGGGAGAAGTCAGCCAGTTTGGTGCTCTGACAACCGCCCTGGCATCTACCATCGGGACCGGAAATATCATTGGTGTCGGAACTGCCATTGCACTTGGAGGCCCCGGTGCAGTACTGTGGTGCTGGCTCACCGGTGTCTTCGGGATCGCCACCAAATACAGCGAATCTCTCATCGCCGTAAAATACCGTGTCAAAACAAAGGACGGCCGTATGCAGGGCGGTGCCATGTATGCCTTGGAACGTGGACTGAACATGCGCTGGCTTGGTCTTCTCTTTGCATTCTTCGGCGGCTTTGCCTCCTTCGGTATCGGATGTGCCACACAGGTAAATGCCATCGCAACGGTATGCAACGAAAACCTGCATATCCCACCAGCAGCGATCGGAATTGCCGTTGCTGTCCTCACCGCCCTTGTTATTTTCGGCGGAATCAAATCCATTGCAACCGTCTGTGAACGCCTTGTTCCATTTATGGCTATTTTCTACGTGATCGGATGCATCATCATCCTGGGAATCAATTTTGACTTTATTATTCCAGCTGTAAAAACCATCTGCAGGCTGGCATTTACCCCAGGTGCTGCTGCCGGCGGTCTTGCAGGCCGCGGTATCATGATAGCTATGCAGTACGGAATCGCAAGAGGACTTTTTTCCAATGAATCCGGTATGGGTTCTGCTCCTATTGCTGCCGCTGCTGCACAGACAAGAAACCCGGTACGTCAGGCTCTCGTTTCCAGCACCGGCACCTTCTGGGATACCGTTGTTGTTTGTCTGATGACAGGACTTGTCCTCGTCACCAGTATTATGAAAAACCCTTCTATTGATATGGGAAATATCACAGACGGCGGCGTTCTTACCACCCTTGCTTTTCAACAGATTCCGGTACTTGGACCTGTGATCCTGGTTGTCGGCATTATTTCTTTTGCCTACTCAACCGTTCTTGGCTGGGCATACTACGGTGAGCGATGTGTAGAATATTTTTCCGGAAAAAAAGGCCTTATCCCTTACCGTGTGCTGTACATCGCAGTAGCTGCCATCGCACCTGTGATCTCACTGAACCTGGTTTGGACAGTTGCCGATATCCTCAATGCGTTGATGGCTATTCCAAACCTGATCGCAGTACTGCTGCTGTCTAATGTAATTGTCAGTGAAACCAAAAAATATATCAATGACCTGGATGCACGGGATAATACCCCGTTGGAAGTAATCGACAGGTAAAATCCGAATCGAACCGAAGCCCTTACAGTACACCCTGGTCTTTCATCTCCCCGGACACAGCGAGATATTCTTTACTGTTCTCCAGGATTCCCAGTTTTTCTTCCCAGGTGAGATTGCGTCTGATCTTTGCCGGGCTTCCCATTACAAGGGAGCCATCCGGGATCACAGTATTCTTGGTCACAAGGCTCCCTGCACCTATGATACAGTCACTGCCAATTTTTGCACCGTCAAGGATCACCGCACCCATCCCGATCAGGGTGCGGTCTCCGATGGTACAGCCATGCACTACCGCGTTATGGCCGATCGTAACATTATTTCCAATATATGTCGGCATATTGTGACTGACATGAACCGTGCAATTCTCCTGGATATTTGTCTCCTCGCCGATCACAACCGGAGCCTCATCGCCCCGGATCACAGCATAGTACAGCACGCAGCTGTCACGCCCGATCGTTACATCCCCTACGATCACTGACTGTCTGGCAATCCTTGCACCTTCTGCAATTTTTATATTTTTATAATTCATCTGTTCTTCCTCATCTGTTGCCTGTTTTATAACATTTCCACAAATTACTGTCTCCGCTTCAGCTGCTATAATTCAGCCCATATTGTATTTCGTGCGGATCACGATATCTGTATACTGAAATTCCTTTTCCGGCTTTTTGCTGTCAAACAGCAACTGAAACAGGATCATCACAGGTGAATGCCCCTGCACGGCCGCATCCTGTCCGATCAGAAAATTGATCGTGCCATCCAAAAGCCATTTCTTGTTCTCTTCCAGAAAATCATTGGCGATCACATGCATGGAGCTGTCTTTTTTCAGCTTTTTCAAAGTCTGGCATACACCTTTTACACCATGACCTGTAATATAGATACCGGTAAGCTCTGGATAAAGCTCCAGAAGCTCTTCCACGATCTTGGACGCAACCCACTCATCATCGTAAGAATAACGGATGTCCACAACCTCGATTTCCGGGAAGCTCTTTTTGATCTCTGTCACAAATCCCTTCTGTCTGCTGATAAGTCCCGGGTTGGCAACCTGCCCGGATATAATGGCAACCTGACCTTTTCCGTCAGTCATCTCATTCATCAGTCCCGCTGCTGTCCGTCCGGACTGAAGGGTATCCTGTCCCACAAAGCAAAGTCTCTTTGTATCCTCCAGATCTGCATTAAACGTTACCACCGGAATCCCGTATTCTTCACTGTACTGGTCGATCCTTGCTTTCAGAAGCTGGTCCTCGGAAGGTGTCATGGCAATTCCGTTGAACCCATCCTCTCTCAGTTTTTCCATAGCAGACATTACTTTCTCAGGATCCACATCTTCAATCTCATAGATCCTTACAGTTCCGCCAAAGCTCTCAACCTCCTCTTTGGCTGCCATAACCCCCTTTAAAACCTGCTGCATAAAAGGAGTTTTCATATATTGAAGGATCACGCCGATCCGTATCTTCCGTTTCGCCATGGCAAGGGCACGGCCCGCACGGCTGGGCTGATATCCCATTTCCTGAGCGATCCTCTTGATCTTTTCTTCTACTTCAGGACGGATACGTCCACGATTGTTCAGTGCCCTGTCCACCGTACCTCTTGAAACTCCGGCTGCTTCTGCGATCTGTTGTAACGTTACTGCCATATTTTGTCCTCCATGCATTTCTTCTCAATTTGCGTTCACGCGCACAGCTTTTTATTTCATTATACGCTTTTATTTTGACGGAGGCAATCCCGGATTCTGCTTTTATTAGTCAAGAAGCTCTGCTACCATCTCCGGTGTAAAGGTGACTGCCTTTACATGATCCACTTCGATCTGATACAGTGCGTTCGCCGCGATGTGCTCTGCTGCCTGCTCAAGGTCACGAATTCCTGTTGTATCTGCAAACTTCTCAATTACAGCATCCAGTGCTTCCTCTGTCACAATACACTCTTCCGGTTTCAGGCTCATGCGTTTCAGAACCTTCGGAAGTGCAAATCTGGAGAAAATGATCTTCTTTTCTTCCGGTGTGTAATCCGGTATGTCGATCACTGCAAAACGTGACATCAGAGGTGCACTGATCCGGGATTTGTCATTGGCTGTTGCAATCGGATATACACCAACCGTCGGAACCATACATTCCATATAATTGTCTGTAAATCCAAGATTGTCCAGAAGTGTCAGAAGTACATCTGCCGGATTTCCGTTACCTTTGCCCGATGCCGCCTTGTCAAGCTCATTGATAATAAATACCAGGTTGGACTCTCCTGCCATGGAAAAGGCTTCCATGATGATTCCCGGTTTCGCATTGGCGTAGACACGGGAGCTTCCGGTAAGCTGCTCCGGATCATTGATGGAACTCATATCCAAAGTTGTCCACGGCATCTTGAGGATTCTTGCAACTGCATAGGCGATCTGGGATTTACCGGTTCCGGCCGGCCCAATCAGAAGAAGTCCGTATGCAGGAAGTGTATGGGTACGGTTGATCTGAATGATCGTCTCAATGATCCTCTGCTTCACACGCTCCATTCCGTAAAGCTCCTCATCCAGGATACGGCGTGCTTCCTTCGGATCAATGGATTCAAAATAATTATGCTTCCATTGAATATTCATCATAATGGAAAGTGCACGCTGTGCATGACGTCTCTCCTCCTGAGAAACTTCGTGGGAACGGGCAACTGCAAGGTTACGCCTTGCCCAGAGACGGATGTTATCAGGCATGGTCTTTCCTGCACAGGTCATAAAATCTGTGATGCTCTGGATGCTGGTCAGCTTCATATCATCACCGGCTTCTTCCTCCTCATCGTCCTCAGTTACCTCTGCAGGTGCATTACTTGCAAAAAGACGGTCGATCATAAACTGAAGGAACCCGTCCTCAGCAGAAAGCTTGGTCCCGCCGCCAAAAGCGATTTCCCGGATCTTGTAGACTGCATATCCCTCCTCTGTATTTTTTCCGGAAAGGCGGATATTGATATGATTTTCCCCGAGCCATTTGATCAGGCTTGTGAAACGGGAATCGATCTTCAGGATGTCAGACGGAAAAACGCCATCCTCTTCCTTAAACTCAAAGGCCGTCTGTTTCGCCGGGTTGGAAAAATATCCGCAGGAATGATGCTTCCATTCTCTTTTGCTGTTATCCAGGATCAGAACCGGCTTCTCCGGTGTTGCCTTCCCCTCATTGGAACAGAATGTTGTATATGTGCACTGGCTCTTTTTTTCATTATTATCTGATGGTGCTGCACTGAAATCAAAAACTGGCATATTTTTACTCCTCTTTCTGTGAATAATTTCGTTCGTAAGATATGGTTCCTCTTTACGGTCTGCATTCAGTGTACCACGGATTAATATTCCCAACAACCGGCGATATGATTTTTTATGTTTTTTTCGCTCTGTATTTTGAAGTGCTTCGGCATTTCTCCCAAGATACCGGAATCTTATTTAGCAGTTTGTCGATTGACGCAGACTGCGAACTGTGTTATCGTGCACCAAAGAAGGAACTGTTATATATTTTTTTCGGAGGAAGAAAATGAGTACTCAATTTTCACAGAAGGATAATTTTTATCCACAGATCGTCAAGCTTGTCATCCCGATCATCATCCAGAACCTGTTAAGTGCAGCTGTCAATTCTGCTGACGTTATCATGCTGAATTTCGTAGGCCAGTCATCCATTTCCGCAGTATCCCTTGCCGCGAACTATTCCAATATCCTGTTTATGGTATACTATGGTCTCGGCACCGGTGCTACTCTTCTCTGTGCCCAGTATTATGGAAAAGGAGACTACAGGGCCATTCAGATCATTGAGGGCATTGCCCTTCGTTTTTCCATGATCATTTCGATCCTGGTAGCTCTGGTTGCTTTTACCATGCCCGGGACAATGATGAAGCTTTTTACCAATGATCCGGAGCTTCTGCATATCGGAGCATCCTATATCCGCATTATGGGGATCACTTATATCTGCTGGGGTATGACAGAGGTTTATCTGGCCGTGCTTCGAAGCATCGGAAGAGTAACTGTCAGCATGGCTATGAATATGCTGGCCTTTGGCCTGAATGTTTTTTTGAACGCTGCCTTTATCTTCGGCCTGTTCGGCGTACCGAAGCTTGGGGCTACCGGTGTTGCCATTGCCACTGCACTTTCCAGGCTGATCGAGCTGATCGCCTGCTTTATCGTGTCAGCCTTCAGTCAGCATGTGCGGCTGGATCTCCGGTATATGTTTGTCAAAAATAAAATACTGTTCGGAGATTTTGTACGGCTTTCCCTTCCGGCCCTTGGCAATGATATCGCATGGAGCGTTGGTTTTTCCATGTATTCTGTTATCCTCGGTCATCTTGGCACCGACGCAGTCGCAGCCAATTCCCTGGTTGTGGTCGTCCGTAATATCGGAACTGTTTTCTGCTTCGGAATTGCAAGTGCAGGTGGTATTCTTCTCGGCAATGTCATGGGGCAGGGCGATTTGGAAAGATCCAGACGGTACGCTTCCAAGACTTTAAAGCTGACGGTCATTGCAGGTGCTTTTGGCGGACTCATCATTCTTGGTGTGACACCTTTCGTTCTGAAATTCGCCTCACTCACACCCGCAGCCATGCATTACCTTAAATATATGCTCCTGATCAGCAGCTATTATATTATGGGAGCTGCCGTAAATACCACCCTGATCGCCGGTGTGTTCCGCGCAGGCGGTGATACGAAGTTCGGACTGATCTGCGATACCATTGATATGTGGGGATATGCGGTGCCCCTTGGATTCTTTGCCGCGTTTGTGTTAAAGCTGCCGGTACTCTGGGTTTATTTCCTGCTTTGTACCGATGAGTTTGTGAAGTGGCCATGGGTTATCCGAAGATACCTGAGTGGAAAATGGGCTAAGAATATTACACGCGAGGATATATTTGAGAAAAAATAGACGTATCAGGTTTCAGCATAATTGTCTGCTGATAAAGTGCCACGCTTATCCATCCGATTCCTGTTGCAATAGCTACTGCTGCCAGATGATATCTTCTTATGAGAATCTGAGATAAGATCACTCTGACCGTAATATGCAGCACAGATCCTGTTACCGGAATTTTTACTTTTCCTGTTCCCCTGTAATATCCTACGAATGTGCTCCCTATAAAACAGAAAACATAAAAGCAAGATTGGAACTTCCACTTATTTCTGCAGCAATATCCTTCCACCGGTGTCATTGACCTGGCACTGTCCAGTAATCATTATCCGGAAAAAGAATTTGGTTCCAGGCTTCACGATGTTGAAACAATTATAATGTCGAAATATACATCTATAATATCAGGACAGAACGCCCCGCGTTCGCCTCCGTCCTTCTGCGATATGCAATGCCAGCCGCCCAACTATCCGTTCCGCCATCTGCTTCACCGTCATCTGCACCTCCCGGATCTCTTCCGGCAAAAGCCCATCCTTATGAAATCCCCCGGTACAGACAACTCTCCGATTCAATTCCCTGGAAATCTTCTCCGCCACATACCGGCAGATCATCTCATCCTTATGCCCCGGATAATTCAGAACCGAAGAAGTCGCACTCATGCTGCCATCTCCAGTCAGTGATTTCCTGGGTTCTGTCTGAATCACACACCCAAGATGGTGCCTCTCTCCTCCCTGCATACAGACAAGGATATCTTCCCCGACAAAGGCCGCACTGATCTCCAACGGACACCCGGCAGCCAGCACACATTCTCTTACAGTCCATTCCATCTTCGATACTCCTTCGCTTCCATCCCAAAAGGTTCCAAAAGCTTCGCCGCAATATGGTACACCATATCATCGATCGTCTCCGGTTTATGATAAAAGGTCAGCATCGGCGGAATGATCCTCACACCTGGCAGCATGGAAAGCTCATGCAGATTTCGAAGATGAATGCCGCTAAGCGGTGTCTCCCTGGCAGCCAGCACCAGCGTTCTCTGCTCCTTGATGGTCACATCCGCCGCACGCAGGATCAAATTATCCGCATAACCACCATGAATCCCCGCAATGGTTTTCATGCTGCAGGGAACGATCAGCATTCCTTCTGTCTTAAAGGAGCCGCTGGCAGGCTTTGCTCCGATCTCCTCTGGTGCCAGGTTATGATCTGCCAGCTTTTTTATGTCCTCCGGCATAAGATCCGTTTCCTGACAAAGTGTTAATTCTGCACTGGGGCTCATGATCAGATAGGATTCATAATCAGACGCCTCCCTGATGATCTCCAGGCATTTTATAAGGAGCGGCAGGCCACTTGCGCCTGTCGCACCAACTACAATTCTTTTTTTCATTTTTTCAGCCATTTTTCAGGATCCAGCTCCATAAAACGTGCCCTGTGGAAACGATCCTTCAGATCATACGGCACCGTGCAGTCGAAAATCGTCTTGCAGGCGATTCCATGATCCCGGATACTTGGGGAAAATGCCGGATCATTGGAAGGATCAAGGGGATGGCATCTGACACCAGGAATGGTGATCACGTCCACATCGCCCTGAAATCTTGTATTCATGGACCAAAGCACATCGTTCATGTCAAAGCAGTCCACATCTTCATCAACGAGAAATACATTTTTCAGCTCACTGAATGCGGAAAATGCAAGAAGTGCTGCCTGACGCTGCCTTCCTTCATCACTTGGTGAAAGCTTTTTAAACTGAAGGACTGCCATATATTTCCCGCCACCTGCACTGCTGCAATATACATTCTGAAGTCTTCCTGGCATCGCTTTTTCCACCATGCCGTAGATACTTGCTTCTGTAGGGATTCCTGCCATGGATACATGCTCCTCACTCGGTCCGATGCAGGTCTGCATGATCGGATGCTCACGATGTGTCACCGCTGTAACCTTGATAAGCCAGCACTGGTCACTTGCAGGTCCGGTGTATCCCGGGAACTCCGGCATGGCATAACCGGTGTTGCTGTTCTGGTCTTCCTGTACACGCACACCCGGGATCACTTCTCCTTCGATGACGTATTCTGCATTTGCGATCGCTCTCTCATTAACTGTAAGACATTTACAAAGCTCTACAGGCTCTCCGCGAAGCGCACCTGCAACGGAAAGCTCATCATAGCCAAGCGGTGTTGTGGGCGGCTCAAAGCAGGAACCAATCTCGATCGCCGGATCTACTCCGATGCTGATGGAAATCGGAAGCTTCTGTCCCAGTTCCTCTGCACGCTCTGCCATAGCTCCGATATGCCTTGCCCCTGGTGTAAAGAAAATGGAAAGTTCATCTTTTCCCTGGATGCAGAGACGGTGGATCGTTACATCATGAACGCCCGTGTCCGGGTGTGTGGCATAGCACATTCCAAGTGTTATGTACGGGCCTGCATCGTCCGGTGTGTTCGTTGGTGCAGGTACCAGCTTATAAAGGTCGAAATCAGGATCTGTTGCCTTATGTACCACCTGCTGGCATGGTGCATCGCCTGCGAGATCCACCGGTGGCACTGGCTTCTCCACACTTTTGCAGAGCAGCTTTCCAAGATTCTCCGGTTCTGTGTCCAATAAAGCGGCCACGCGTTTTCTGCTGGCCAGAAGCCCGATCGCTACCCTTGCATCCGGATGCCCCTTTACATTATTGAAAATCATGGCCGGGCCTTCTTTTGTGGGGCGTTTTACAGTTCCACCTGCCCCTACATAACGGTATACACCTGCAAGCTCTGCCATTGGATCCACTTCCACATCTGTCTCGATCAGCTGATCCGGCATTTCCTCCAGAAGTGACAGGGCACTTCTTAAATCTCTGACTTTTTCTGCCATAAAAACCTCCGTATTCTCAGTTATAGTATTTCATTTCAGGAATATAACAAAGCACAGACGACAGATAAATCTGTCGCCTGCACCAACACATTGCATTCACTCAGCCTGATAGTACCTGATCACTCACCTATCAGCCAGTTATACATTTCTTCGTACTGACGTGCGGAATTGTTCCAGGAGAAGTCTGCAGCCATTGCGCGGTCAACCAGTTTATTCCACTCACGTTTCTTGTCATAATATACACTCTCCGCATAACGGATGGTAGCGAGCATCTCATGTGCGTTATAATTCACAAATGAGAATCCGGTTCCTGTCCCTTCAAATTCGTTGTATGGTACAACGGTATCTTTCAAGCCGCCTGTCTCACGAACGATCGGAAGTGTTCCGTAACGAAGGCTCATCAGCTGGCTTAAGCCGCACGGCTCAAACAGTGATGGCATCAGGAAAGCATCCGATGCTGCATAGATCCTGTGGGACATTGCCTCGTCATAATAGATCTGTGCTGAAACCTTGCCATGATATTTCCAGTCAAAGTGACGGAACATATTCTCATAACGTTCCTCTCCGGTACCAAGCGCAACAATCTGTACTGCATCCTGGCAGAGCTCGTCCATAATGTAAGCGATCAGGTCAAATCCCTTCTGGTCTGTCAGACGGGAAACAATGCCGATCATCATAGCCTTCGGGTCCTGCTCAAGTCCAAGATCCTTCTGAAGCTGGATCTTATTCTTAACCTTCTCCTTGCGGAAGTTTTTCGCATTGTAGTTTCTTGTGATATTCGGATCTGTCTCCGGATTGAATTCATTGTAGTCAATACCGTTCACAATACCGCGGAGACTGTTGGCCCTGGCATTGAGAAGACCATCCAGTTTCTCACCGTAAAACGGTGTCTTGATCTCCTCTGCGTAAGTATTGCTTACTGTAGTGATCGCATCCGCAAATACCATGCCTCCCTTCAGGAAGTTGGCATCCTTGTATGCCTCCAGCTTATCCGGTGCAAAGTAATAATCCGAAAGTCCTGTGATATCCTTAACTGTCTTAACATCCCACACACCCTGGAATTTCAGGTTATGTATTGTCATGATCGTCTTGATTCCGCGGAAAAATTCATTCTCCTGGAAAGAATCATGAAGGTAAACCGGAACAAGACCTGTCTGCCAGTCATGGCAGTGAATGATATCCGGTCTGAAGCCGATTACCGGAAGCACTGATAATACAGCCTTGGAAAAGAAAGCGAATTTCTCAAGATCCCACGGTGCGCTGTCATATGGTTTCGGTCCGCTGAAATAGTATTCATTGTCAATGAAATAGAACTGGATTCCGTCATATTCCATCTGCATGACTCCCACATAGCAGTTCTTAAATCCAAGATCCATATAAAAATGGGTAACATACTCCATCTTATCCTTCCATTCCTGTTTCATGCAGGCATATTTCGGTAAGATCACCCGGATATCAAAATATTTTTTGTCAAAGCACTTAGGCAGTGAGCCGGCAACATCAGCAAGTCCTCCTGTTTTGATAAAAGGTACTGCTTCTGATGTAGCAAACAGAATTTTTTTCATCTGTATTCCCCTCCCTGGGTACACCCGTTTTTGTTTATAATTATACTCCAAAATTCACTTAATTAAAAGACTGATTTTTATATTCAAGTCTGATTTTATCTGCAATTAAAGCTATGAATTCTGAATTGGTAGGTTTACCCTTCCCGGTGCTCACAGTATATCCAAATAATTCATCAATGGTATCCATCTTTCCACGGCTCCACGCTACCTCAATGGCATGGCGGATCGCCCGTTCCACTCTGCTTGGTGTTGTCTGATGCCGTTTCGCAATGGTCGGATACAGTACCTTTGTAATAGAATTGAGCATCTCCATATCATTGACGGACAGGATGATGGCATCTCTCAGATACTGATATCCCTTGATATGTGCCGGAACCCCGATCTCGTGAATGATATTTGTCACATCGGTCTCCAGATTCCTCTCCGGCTGGGGTTTTTTGTTCTCTGTGTAATTCGGCCTGCTGATCTCCCGTACTCTTCTGTCTCCTGATTTCCGGATATGCTTGATCCGGTTTAAAAGCGTGGTATTATCAAAAGGCTTTAACACATAGTAGTCTGCTCCAAGACTGAACGCATCCTCTGTGATCCTCTCCTGTCCAACTGCAGATAGTACAATAAATACCGGGATTTTCTTAACATTCGCATCGCGGGAGAATTTTTCCATGACGGAAAGCCCATCCATCTTCGGCATGATAATGTCGAGAACCACCACATCCGGTTCCTTGTCCTTTATTATGTTACATATTTCTTCTCCGTTGTGTGCTTTTCCGACCAGTTCAAGGTCTTTATCTTCTTCGA
>CAVIGE010000075.1:0-12154 GCA_963642325.1 Prevotella sp. CAG:279 | reverse complement strand
TTTTATATAAAGATACCTTTTGACCCCAACATCTTTTACATATATACTATCATATTTTTGCCAGTTGTCAACCACTATTTCGAGATTGCTTTTTCCCATCTCCTTCTTTATAATATTTACAAGTACAAAACACCTACCCAGAAAGGACATGATCTTATGGAAAAAAAGCCTCATCCGATGGCGATCGTCCTGTTTCTGACCGGTCTTATCTGTATTGGATTACTTTTTGGCCTCAGCTATAAAACTTATCAGAAGATCGATGCCGTTGACCAAAAGATGGCATCCGTGATCAAGCCTGTTAAGCAGAAGCAGAAGGCCCTGAAGGAAGATATTGAACTTTATACAGCAAAGATCGAGAAGAAACAGGCAACTAACAAATACCTGCAGCAGAGATCTCAGACAGAGAAAGCTGCCAGAAGCAGCACCGGAGAGCACGAACGTGCCCCGGAAGCAGAAAACAGTGAGAGCAGCACCAAGCCTTCCGTTTTCAGTCAGGTGGATGGTGAAAGTGCTTCCAGCAAAACAGCCAGCAGCTCCACCTCTGCTTCCAACGGCCATATCGTAGGCATCGACCCCGGACACCAGAGTGAGAGCGTTGACATGAGTGCCACAGAACCCAACGGACCTGGTTCTTCCACTATGAAGGCCAAGGCTTCCACCGGAACCAGCGGTTCCTTCAGCGGACTTGCGGAATATCAGCTGAACCTGAACGTTTCTCTTCTTCTCAGAGATATCCTGGAGCAGCGTGGCTACCAGGTTGTCATGACAAGAACCGATAACGATACTGCGATCAGCAACAAGGAACGCGCGGAGCTGGTTGCGGCCAAAGGTGCGGAGATCTGCGTGCGTGTTCATGCCAACGGCGATGATTCTTCCAGTATTTCCGGTGCGCTGACCATGTGCCCGTCACAGCAAAATCCTTATGTTTCCAGCCTTTATGACGATTCCAACCGTCTTTCCCAGTGCATTATTGATTCCTACTGTGCGGCTACCGGTTTTCAGAACCGTGGCATTATCTACACAGACAGCATGACAGGGATCAACTGGAGCACCATACCTGTTACGATTGTGGAAATGGGATTTATGACCAATCAGAATGATGATCTGAAGATGGCAGATTCCTCCTTCCAGCAGACAATGGCTGAGGGAATTGCCAATGGGATTGATGCTTATTTTCAATAAAAAGGAGATTACTTGTTTATGAAAAAAAATACATTTCTGTATATCGTGATCGCAGTGCTTGTTATTGCCCTGGCAGGACTCGGTGCACTGAACGTCCGCTCACTGGACAAGCTTGCGTCCCTCCAGACCAAGGTCAGCAAGCTGCAGAAAAGTGTCCAGGAGGTTTCGGATTCTGCCTCTGAATTAAGCAGCAAGGCAGACCAGCTGGATGCACTTTATCCGGATGACCCTACTGTTGCAAGTGCCGCTGAAGCTGCACAGTCTGATTCCCAGGATTCCACGGAAGCTTCCGAAGCCTCCGATTCTGCGGATTCTTCTGACAATGAGGACAGCTCATCCACCACACAGGAGGAAGGCACTCTTTCTCCATCCAGCGGAAGCAGTACTTTTTCAGATAATTCTGATTCCAGCATAGATAACGTTCTAGGCCAGGTGCAGTCTCTTCTTCCGACAGACAACGGAACCTGGTCCGTATATGTATGTAACCTTGCAAAAAATACCGAGGGTGCCATCAATGATCAGCAGATGCAGGCGGCCAGCCTGATCAAGCTTTATATCATGGGTGCTGTATACGAGGATTATGACCAGCTTTCCACTTCATATGGCAAGGATAAGCTGGACGATAACTTAAATTCAATGATAACCGTCAGTGACAACGATGCCGCCAACACTCTTGTGAATTATCTTGGAAATGGCGATGATGCTGCCGGGATGGCGCGTGTGAATAAATTCTGCCAGGATCACGGCTACACCAGTACTTCCATGGGCCGTCTCCTTCTTGCAGACAACTCCAACGGGGATAATTACACTTCTGTCAAAGACTGCGGCAAATTCCTCAAAACCATCTATCAGCAGGACAAGGGTACTTCCACTGAGGACACACTTGCAGGTGCAGAATACATGTACCGCCTCCTCAAGATGCAGACAAGGCAGAACAAGATCCCTGCACAGATGCCGGATGGCGTAAAGGTTGCCAATAAGACCGGCGAACTCGATACCGTGGAAAACGATGCAGGTATCATCTATGACACGGCCAAGGGAATTGACCTGGTCATCTGTTTTATGTCACAGGATCTGAAAGATACCTCCGCTGCACAGAATACGATCGCGCAGGACAGCCGTGCGATCTACGGCTATTATAACGAATAAGTCAAACAGATATCCGCAATCCGCATTCACTACCTGCTTGCTTCAGTAAAAAAAAGGATGATGTGCCACACACAGCGCATCATCCTTTTTTTAATTTTTCTCTTCCCCTTCCTCGTAGGACATCTCCCAGATTTCAGAGAATACTGCCAGCGGACAATCCGTAAGCAGACACATAAGAATAAAGCATTCATATGGATTAACTATGTAAATCTCACTCATTCCGCAATGGGAAAGGATCCCCTGGATCTCTTCCAGAAACTGCCGGTATCTGGTATAGGGATCATCATCCGCCATCTCCTGGGAAATCACAAAGAACTCCAGGGTGATCAGATCAAAGCGTTCCACCGGAAATTTATGGTTCAGGATATTATTGATCCTCTGACGGCTGAAACGCTTCTGGCTGAAATGCTTCGCCAGAATGGAAGCGGACATCTTCTTGAGATTGCCCATTTTGTTGATCGGAATCCCGCTGCAGATAACCTTCTCAAGATCAGAAGCATTGATACTCTCAGGCTTCCAGATCTTTTTGCCACCATTCTCCTCTTCATCCTTCTGATACATGGCCGCAATGATCTTCTTCGCCCGCCCCAGAAGAACCATAAATTCCTGGAATGCCTGACTCTTCTCAGACATCGGATCATCACATCTGCCCTTCAGAAATGCGAGATATTCCAGAAGCTTCTCCTCGCTGTCCAGGCAAAGACCTGTGCCGTAAACAACCTCTCCTGTCTTTTTCTCCGCCGGGGCAAGCTTCTTATAGGTTTCCTTGTATTCTTCAGCCTTATAGTAGCCCAGATGGTTCTGATAGCAATACCAGTAAATCACCTCATCCGGATTGTGGAAATCAAAATCCTGCTCGCGGAGAACTCTTGTGAGGAAGTCCGACACATCCTCCGTACTCATACGAAGCCCGAAGCCCAGCAGAAAAACCGTCTCGCGCTTCACCGAAGCCTGGGTCAGCCAGTTGTTGACCAGCGAGCTTAATTTGGCTGATGTCGGTGACATGGATTTCGGTGTGTAAGTCTCCTTAAAGGACTCCACCACGATTTCCTTATAGACCTCCTGCGGCACCTGGGAAAAAGGCTCCTCAAGCTCTGCACGTTCATAAACATATCTTTTCAGATAATCACCGAAGGAAACCAGCTCCATTTCCTTGTAAAGATAATGAAAAATAACGTCAGCATCCTCATCCTCAAAGGAATCCAGGCTGACAACCTGGCGGAACTTCTGCGCCGCCTTTCTTGTAAATTCAAAGTCCTTCACCGAATCGAAGGCAACTGTCTGTTCAAAATCAAGATCCTGCATTCGATTTCTCATCGTAAATTCTCCTTATCCCTTCTATACGCTCCCAAAATCCGGTACTGTTACCGCCCGGTGCCATGCCGCTCTGCCCATCTTTTAAGAGGATTTTTTTCCTCATAGCCGCTGACCTGAGCCAGGACCATTGTCACATTATCCCGGCCGCCCTTTTCCAGTGCAGCCGCAAGAAGCTCCTCCACTTTCTCTTCTGCCGTACCGTTCTCAGCCAGAACCGTCTGGATCTCTCCATCGGAAAGCATATCGGTTACTCCATCTGAGCAGATGAGATAACTGCTTCCATCCTGATAACCGATCTCCACGATCGATGGCTCCAGTGCCAGATTTTCCTCCTGAAAGCCCAGGTACTGTGTAAGAGGTGCTTTTCCCAGCAGCTTCTCACCGACCACATGATCTGTGGAAATCTGCTGAAGCTTCCCCTGAAAATGTCGGTAAATACGACTGTCCCCCAGATTACAGGCATAGATTGCCTTTTCGCTGAAGGACAGCAGTGCCATTGTAGTTCCCATGCTGCTGATCCGGTTATCCCGGCTGTAACGGCATACGGCTTCATTCATATTTTCACAGGCTCCTGTAAGAAAATCCACAGGTTCCTTTCTGAGTCTTTTTCGGTTCTCCTCATAAAATCCGCCCAGTGCCTCCACAGCCTCCGAGGCTGCCATCTCACCGCAGCACTCTCCTCCCATACCGTCAAAAACAGCCAGTACAGGAAGCTTCCAGTGCTTTGTATGACCTGCCAGGATGCCATCAACTCCCTGATTGTGCACCGGCAGGCGCACACCGCAGCACCAGAAATTATCCTCATTATTAGCCCGCACCTTTCCGGTGTGGCATGTATATGCATAATCAATCTGATAGGCCATTCTTTTTCCTTTCGCAAAAACCCTTCCGGACTACTGCTGCAGTTCCACAACAGAATTGCTCCAGTATTTGTCTCCCAGTTCTACATATTCGTCATTGTCACTTTCTTTATCATGGACCTTTCCATTTTTATCGATCCACCGGATCAGAAGGCCGTCCTGATAATAGAAATACTGTTTCTCCTTGCCATTCCATACATAAGTATAGAACATCTGCTCTCCCCAGTAAAAATATTCCTCATAGACACCGTCAGCGGACTGATCCGGGTAAACAAGCACCTTGGCGATCTCGCCTGCCGAATTATAGAAACGCAGGCATTCCCCCTCTGTACCTTCACGTTTATAACTGTCCAGCGCATTCGCTATGGTCGTTGCATGCTCTTGTATCGTTTCCATTGCCTGGGTAAAGCTGTCATCAGAGCTGTCTGTTGTTCCAAAATTTCCTGCATTAAATGCATCGGAATCATCGTCTGAGTAGCTCTCATTTTCACTGCCCGAGGTTTTCAGAACAGAACGTACCGCCAGAGTCCCTCCCAGAAGAACGATCAGCACAGCCGCGGCTGCGATCACCATGAGAAGATTCTTTTTTTTCCGCAGCTTCTGGTCACGGTCGTTCTCCAGATCCGCCATGGTGGTAACCCTGGGCTTTACAGCTCCTGTTCTTTTTATGCCGGGATTCCGTTCTGCCGCCCGTGCCGGTGTCTGTCCCTGATTCTGCAAAGATCCACGGACTGTATTCTGTACAGCACCGTAAGCTTTATTCTGGACGGCCATTCCTGCCGATGGATTTTCCTTCCGGCTATCCGGTCCGGTATCCTGGCCTGCCTTTGCTTTCTGCGTATAATTCCGCCGTGCCTCGCGGACAGCCTCTGTATTTATCTGGCTTGTCCTTGCCAGCTGATTTGCCGCCCCCTCCCGGAGAAACTTCGGCATCGATTCCGGAATGTACTGTTCTTTCTCCTCTTTTGTAACGGGCTTCGCTGTCCGTACCGGCACCCTCTGTGCTCCTGTTCCATAACGGATCGCATCCAGTGCCTCCCGCATCTCATGAGCTGTCTGATAACGTTCCTTCGGATCATAAGCACAGGCCTTCAGGATAACCTGGCCAAAATCCTTCCCTGCATCTGCAGGCTCCGGCGGTTTTTCCCCGGACATTCTTCTGGTCAGGGCATTCTCCTTGTCCCGGTATGTGATCAGCTGCTTCTCCAGATTCAAAAACGGCAATCTGTTATGGTTCATCAGCTTATAGAGCATCAGGCCCAGTGCATAAATATCCACCCTGTTATCGTACTGTTCTCCCCTGTACATTTCCGGTGCCATATAAGAATAAGTCCCTTTCTTGGAAAGGGTACTCATCGTTTTTTCCAGTTCACGGGCAATTCCAAAATCACCCAGCTTGAAATCACCGAATCTGGATACAAAAACATTCTCAGGCTTGATATCTCTGTGGATAATATGAAGCTGCCCACAGTATTCCAGTGCCTTGCAAAGGTCTGCGCCAAGCTTCATCACTTCTTTTTCTGTAAGATTTTTTCCCGCATAATATTCCATAAAGCTTGTGAGATATTCCATGCGGATAAAAATATCCCACCCGATCTCATCCAGGTATTCCATCACCTTGTAATCTTCGACCGACACAATGTGGGAATTCCCTCTGAAATACTCCATGGTGCTTACTTCCTGAATGCACTCCTCCACCAGATTTTCGAAATAACCACGAACGGATTTCTCATCACCGGATTCTGAGCGCACACTGTCCAGTTCCCCTTTACTGGCGGGGATTGTGATTATCTTAATTGCCGAGTAAAAAGAACGTCCCTTCTCTGTTCTCTGAGCTTTGTATACTCTTCCAAAGGAGCCTTCCCCGATCTTACTTATGATCTTCCATTCAGGCCACGGGGAAATTGGCAGTTCCTTGTCCATCGCAATCCCTCCTCTCTCAGAATGATTACTGTTCACTTTATGACCAGCAACAAACACTCCCTGATTTCTTATATACAGAAATCTCCCTCCGGGATTCCGGGGGGAGATTATGTTTATATTAGCAAGGTATCCGACTTATTCCTCTACCGGAGCAGTTTCCTCTGTTGTCTCTTCAACAGCAGCGGTCTCTTCTTCCGGAGCACTCTCAGCCGCATCTTCCTCTACGGAAATATCCTCAATATCCTCTGACTCCTCGAAAGCAGTTTTTACTTCCGGCATTCCTGTATCGAGAGTGATCTCACTGTAACGCTTCATACCTGTACCGGCAGGGATCAGCTTACCGATGATAACATTCTCTTTCAGGCCAACCAGCGGATCGACCTTACCCTTGATGGCAGCCTCTGTCAGAACCTTGGTTGTCTCCTGGAAGGATGCTGCTGACAGGAAGGAGTTCGTTGCAAGGGATGCCTTGGTGATACCAAGCATAACCTGCTTGCCCTCTGCCGGACGTTTGCCCTCTGCCTCAAGCTTCTCATTGACCTCCTCAACGTCAAGGACATCAACAAGTGTTCCTGGCAGGAATTCTGTATCTCCGTTATCCTCAATGCGGATCTTCTTCAGCATCTGATGAACGATAACCTCGATATGCTTATCGTTGATCTCAACACCCTGCAGACGGTATACACGCTGAACCTCACGGATCATGTAATCCTGAACTGCACGGACACCCTTGATCTTCAGGATATCATGCGGATTTACACTACCCTCTGTCAGCTCATCACCGGCCTCAAGAACCTGTCCGTCCAGAACCTTGATACGGGAACCGTATGGGATCAGGTAAGTCTTGGAATCACCTGTCTCCGGATCTGTTACGATGATCTCACGTTTCTTCTTGGTGTCATTGATAGTGGCAACACCCGGGATCTCTGTGATGATCGCAAGACCCTTCGGCTTTCTTGCCTCAAAAAGCTCCTCGACACGAGGAAGACCCTGTGTGATATCTCCACCGGCAACACCACCGGTATGGAAGGTACGCATGGTCAGCTGTGTACCTGGCTCACCGATAGACTGTGCGGCGATGATACCAACAGACTCACCAACCTGTACCGGCTCACCGGTAGCCATGTTCGCACCATAGCATTTCGCGCAGACACCAACCTTGCACTTACAGGAAAGGATGGTACGGATCTTAAGTCTGTCGATCGCTCCGCCTGTCGCGTTGCTTACACCCTCCTTCATGATACGGGCTGCACGCTTCGGTGTGATCATGTGGTTTGCTTTAACAAGGATTTCTCCGTCTTTATTCTTAACAGTCTCACAGGAGAAACGTCCTGTGATACGCTCCTGAAGGCTCTCGATCTCTTCTTTTCCGTCCATGAAGCCACAAACCTCCATACCGGAGATCTCTGGCCTGTTCTCACAGCAGTCTGCCTCACGAACGATCAGATCCTGGGATACATCAACAAGTCGTCTTGTCAGGTATCCGGAATCGGCTGTACGGAGAGCTGTATCGGAAAGACCCTTACGAGCTCCATGAGCGGACATGAAGTACTCCAGTACGTCAAGACCTTCACGGAAGTTTGACTTGATCGGGAGCTCGATCGTATGACCGGTTGTATCAGCCATCAGGCCTCGCATTCCGGCAAGCTGTTTGATCTGCTTATCGGAACCACGGGCTCCGGAGTCAGCCATCATGAAGATGTTGTTGTACTTATCAAGGCCTGTAAGAAGTGCTTTTGTAAGCTCATCGTCAGTCTTCTTCCAGGTATCAACAACCTCTTTGTAACGCTCTTCCTCTGTAATAAGACCACGCTTGTAGTTCTTTGTGATACGGTCAACCGTATCCTGGGCCTGTTTGATCATCTCCGGCTTCTGCGGCGGCACGGTCATATCGGAAATGGATACGGTCATGGCTGCACGTGTGGAGTATTTGTAACCCATGGACTTAACAGCGTCAAGTACCTCTGCTGTCCTTGTTGCACCGTGTGTATTGATAACCTTCTCAAGGATCTGCTTCAGCTGTTTTTTACCTACAAGGAAATCAACCTCAAGAAGCAGTTCGTTTCCAGGTACGCTTCTGTCCACGAATCCAAGATCCTGCGGAAGGATCTCGTTGAACAGGAAACGGCCAAGTGTGGACTGGACATTACCACTTAAAACAGTACCATCCGGCATTGTCTTATGGGTACGGACAATGATCCTGGTCTGAAGTGTGATAGCCTTGTTCTCGTATGCAAGAATTGCCTCGTTGACACTCTTGAAGAACTTGCCCTCACCCTTGTTTCCAGGTCTCTCCTGTGTCAGGTAGTAGATACCAAGGACCATATCCTGTGAAGGAACGGCTACAGGGCCACCATCTGACGGCTTCAGAAGGTTGTTCGGTGATAACAGAAGGAAACGGCACTCTGCCTGCGCTTCCTGTGAAAGCGGAAGATGTACGGCCATCTGGTCACCATCGAAGTCAGCGTTGAACGCGGTACAAACAAGCGGATGAAGCTTGATCGCCTTACCTTCTACAAGGATCGGCTCGAATGCCTGGATACCCAGACGATGCAGTGTAGGTGCTCGGTTCAGCATAACCGGATGCTCCTTAATGACATCTTCAAGGACATCCCATACTGCCGGCTCAAGCTTCTCTACCATTTTCTTGGCATTCTTGATATTGTGGGAGGTTCCGTTGGCAACAAGCTCTTTCATAACGAAGGGTTTGAACAACTCGATAGCCATCTCTTTCGGAAGACCACACTGATAAATCTTAAGCTCCGGTCCTACGACGATTACAGAACGTCCGGAGTAGTCAACTCGTTTACCAAGAAGGTTCTGACGGAAACGTCCGGATTTACCCTTCAGCATATCGGAAAGGGATTTCAGTGCCCTGTTTCCTGGGCCTGTTACCGGGCGGCCGCGGCGTCCGTTATCGATCAGGGCATCTACAGCCTCCTGCAGCATACGCTTCTCGTTGCGGACAATGATATCCGGAGCACCAAGCTCCAGAAGTCTTTTCAGACGGTTATTTCTGTTGATGATCCTTCTGTAAAGATCATTCAGGTCAGATGTTGCAAAACGGCCTCCGTCCAGCTGTACCATAGGACGAAGATCCGGCGGGATAACCGGGATAACGGTCATGATCATCCACTCAGGACGGTTGCCGGACTCACGGAAGGACTCCACAACCTCAAGACGTTTGATGATTCTGGCACGTTTCTGGCCGGTTGCATCGATAAGCTCTGCTTTCAGCTCCTCGGAATCCTTCTCAAGATCGATAGCCTGCAGAAGCTCCATGATAGACTCTGCACCCATACCAACACGGAATCCCTCACCGTAGGACTCACGTGCTTCCTGGTACTCGCGCTCAGTAAGCACCTGCTTGTACATAAGTCCGGAATCAGCAGGATCCAGTACGATATAGTTGGCAAAGTAAAGCACCTTCTCCAGTGTTCTCGGAGAAATATCAAGGATCAGTCCCATACGGGACGGAATTCCTTTGAAGTACCAGATATGGGACACCGGAGCTGCAAGCTCGATGTGTCCCATACGCTCTCTACGAACGGCAGATTTGGTTACTTCAACACCACATCTGTCGCAGACAACGCCTTTATAGCGAATTTTTTTATACTTTCCACAGTGGCACTCCCAGTCCTTGCTCGGTCCAAAGATTCTTTCGCAGAAAAGACCGTCCTTCTCAGGCTTCAGGGTTCTGTAGTTGATTGTTTCAGGTTTTAAAACCTCACCGTGTGACCACTCTCTGATCTTCTCAGGGGACGCCAGTCCGATCTTGATGGCATCGAAAGTCATTGGCTGATATGTTTCATTGGCGTTCGTTGTTTCTGCCATGTATTCTTTCCCCTTTCTTATTCCTCATCAAAGGACTCTTCAAACTCGATCATGTCCTCGTCGTCATCCATGTCCTCATCTTCTTCTACATTGACAAGCTCTTCTCCGCTGAACTCCTGTTTGGTATAGCCGTGCTTACCGAAGGATTCCTCATCTCTGCGTCCTCTGGAATCGCCCTCAATGACATGACGAAGATCTGTGTCTCCGTAATCAGAAGTCTCCATAATGTGTACCTCTGATCCGTCCTCACTGAGCACGCGGACATCCAGTCCAAGGGACTGAAGCTCTTTAAGAAGTACCTTAAAGGACTCAGGGATACCCGGCTCAGGAATGTTGTCACCTTTGATGATCGCTTCATAGGTCTTAACACGTCCGATCACATCATCGGACTTAACTGTCAGGATCTCCTGCAGTGTATAGGAAGCACCATATGCCTCCAGTGCCCAAACCTCCATCTCTCCGAAACGCTGTCCACCGAACTGAGCTTTACCACCCAGAGGCTGCTGTGTTACCAGGGAGTATGGACCTGTAGAACGTGCATGGATCTTATCGTCTACCAGATGATGCAGCTTCAGGTAATGCATGTGACCGATGGTTACAGGACTGTCAAAATACTCTCCTGTACGTCCGTCACGGAGTCTTACCTTACCATCTCTGGAAATAGGAACGCCCTTCCAGAGTGCTCTGTGAGCCTTGTTCTCATCAAGGTACTGCATAACATCCGGTGCAAGGGTGTCTTTATATTTCTCACGGAATTCCTCAAAATCTTCCGTATTAACGTAATCGTTGGCAAGCTCCAGGGTATCCTGGATATCGACCTCGTTCGCGCCATCGAATACCGGTGTTGCAATATTGAAGCCAAGTGCTTTGGCAGCAAGGCTTAAGTGGATCTCCAGGACCTGTCCGATATTCATTCGGGAAGGTACACCCAGAGGGTTCAGCACGATATCGAGCGGACGTCCGTTCGGGAGGAATGGCATATCCTCAACCGGAAGCACACGGGAAACAACACCCTTGTTACCATGACGACCAGCCATCTTGTCACCAACGGAAATCTTTCTCTTCTGTGCAATATAAATACGTACTGCCTGATTTACTCCAGGACTCAGCTCATCGCCGTTCTCTCTTGTAAATACCTTGGCATCTACGATAATACCATATTCACCATGCGGTACCTTAAGGGAAGTATCACGTACCTCTCTTGCCTTCTCACCGAAGATGGCACGAAGGAGACGCTCCTCAGCAGTAAGCTCGGTCTCTCCCTTAGGAGTAACCTTACCAACAAGGATATCACCGGCACGTACCTCGGCACCGATACGGATGATACCACGCTCATCCAGATCCTTCAGGGCATCATCACCGACACCCGGAACGTCACGTGTGATCTCTTCCGGTCCCAGCTTGGTATCACGGGATTCTGCCTCATATTCCTCGATATGGACAGACGTATAAACATCGTTCTGTACAAGTCTCTCACTAAGAAGAACAGCATCCTCGTAGTTATAACCTTCCCAGGTCATAAATCCGATCAGCGGGTTCTTACCAAGTGCAAGCTCACCATTAGATGTAGACGGACCATCTGCGATAACCTGTCCGGCCTCAACATGCTCACCCTGGAACACGATCGGTCTCTGGTTGTAGCAGTTGCTCTGGTTGCTTCGCATAAATTTGGTCAGATGGTAATCATCCTTTGTTCCGTCATCATTCTTGATCGTGATATCTGTAGATGTGGAACGAAGTACGGTACCTGCCTTTCTTGCAACAACGCATACACCGGAGTCAACGGCTGTCTTGGTCTCCATACCGGTACCAACAACCGGAGCATCTGTTGTAAGAAGCGGAACGGCCTGACGCTGCATGTTGGATCCCATCAGCGCACGGTTCGCATC
>CAVIGE010000074.1:0-12701 GCA_963642325.1 Prevotella sp. CAG:279 | reverse complement strand
GTATGGGGCTTATGTCCTCTTCAACCGTTATCCTTGATGAAAATAATCAATTATATTTTTCTTCTTATCACGAAGAAGACTTTCCTGTTATCTTTCAATACCTGCAGTCTCTTCCAAAAGAAGATATCCGTGAATCTGTGGCAAAACAATTTCATTTAATAAATGAAAAGCTCTTTGCACTTCACACTCAAAAGCGTAATTATAGTACACACTCCTATTATATTTTTTCTCTGGATCTCAGCCCCGTTCCAAATCAGAGCAGCAAATATGGCGTAAAGTATTATAAGTACGAAGATGTAAAAAGTAATTATTATACTGGCTTTTTTGTCCTGACAACTTCTGCAATACAGCTTTCACCTCAAATAAAAGAACTGAACAACAGCCATATGCCTGTAATGATTCTTGGAGAACGGGGTACAGGAAAAGATCACATTGCCTATCGCCTGTATTTGGAGAGTAACCTAACTGATAAACCGTTTATTTCCATTGACTGCAATCTGATCACAGAAAGATACTGGACTTTTTTAACCAAACACATAAATTCACCTTTTTGTGATAATAACAATACTATTTATATCAATAATATTCAGGCTTTAAGCGATTCCAAAGCACGTCAGCTTCTTTCTATTATCCTGGACACTAATCTGCACAAACGTAATCGTCTGATCATGTCCTGTTCGCTGACCATAAAAGAAAATCGTGATCCATCAAGAGATTTCATAGATTATCTGCCATGTACCACTTTATATATGCCGCCTTTACGTGAACTTGCAGATGACCTGACTTCAGCATCCAGCCTTTATCTGGATAAACTGAACAATGAACTTTCCAGACAGCTTTCCGGATTTGAACCTGATGCTCTTTCTTTATTGTGCAGCTATGACTGGCCAGATAATTATATGCAGCTTAAACGAGTTCTCTCCGATGCAGCTATTCATACGCAGTCGGGTTACATTCAGTCATCTACGATAGAAGAAATTCTCAACCGTGAAAAAAAGCAGTATGCTATTACTGCTCCAAAAAATTTTGATAACAACTATGATAAAACCTTACAGGAAATAATACATGATGCTGTCATATCGACCTTATATCATTGCAACGGAAATCAATCAAAAGCTGCCGAACAGCTTGGTATAGGCAGAACAACTCTATGGCGATATCTAAAACAATAGAAAATCTCAAAAACAGGATGCTTAAAATGGCATCCTGTTTAGATTATAAAAAACAATTTCATCACTCTCACGCTCGTCAGCTACTAACAACTTTGGGGGTTAAACGACTTTAATTCCATATTCTATATCTCCAATTAATCATTAAAGTAATAAATCACATGCTGTCCATCTTCTTCCAGTGTCTGTATCTGCTGTTTCTGTGTTCGCATGAACTCTTTCGCTTTCTTGAAACTCTGTATAAGAATATCCCTCTCCACTTTGAAATTCTATGGTTTCCTGTGATTTTTCTGCACATAATATAAGTGCAACCGGACTTTCTTCACCTTCCACTCTTTCATTCTTTTCCAACCATCGCAAATACAGTTCGACTTGTCCTTTATCCTGCGGTTCAAATTCCCCAAGCTTTAGTTCAACAAGAACCAACCTTCTCAAGCCTCTATGGTAGAATAATAAATCCATATAGTAGTCCTTGCCATCCAGTACAAAATGTTTCTGTCTTGCTAAAAATGCAAAATCCGATCCCATTTCCAGAATAAATTTTTCTAATTCTGCAAGAATAGCATTTTCTAAATCTTTTTCACTATAAGTATCACGTAAACCGAGAAAATCAAGCATATATGGATCTCTGTAAAAAAGATCCAGACTCATTTTTCCATCATCTCGTAATTCCGCAATTTCATTTTTAATCGTTTCTTCTGGTTTCTTCGATATTGCAGTTCGTTCATAAAGCATGGATTTTTTTCTTTCACGCAGTGTTCGCACTGACCAGTTTTCCTGCATACACATTGCGGCATAAAAATCTCTTTTTAACTCATCTTGTATTGGCAGAATCTCTACAAAATGCGACCAGGTCAATTGTTGCGACAGTGTCGCAACTTTTTCGAAGTCAGGAAATTCCTGATAAAACTTAACCATTCTTGAAATTGATGTTTTATCAAATCCCGAACCATACTCCTGTTCCAGCCTTTTACTGACTTCTGTAACAACTTTTTTTCCATACTCAGGCTTATTATTTCCAGTTAACTCCACACTAAGTCTTTTTCCAATTCCCCAATTAAGAGAAATAATGGCATCATTCACAACTTTTTTTACATTAGTTTTCTTTTCTCTGATCAACGCATTTATTTCATCATAAATGTTATCAATATTATCTGCTATTAATATCTCTTTTTCCATTATCGATTCCCTTCTATAACTTGAAATGCCAAATTGGCATTTCAAAACTATCCCAACTGCTTACTGTTATATTACCCTATTTTTCTCATTATGCCTACTGCTATTTCATGTTCACATATAATAATGAGGTCGCAATCCGCGACCTCATCACCTTCATTTAAACATAAATCAGTTCCTTGAGAATAATCTCTTCTGCAATCGCTCTGTGCTGGTTAGCTACTCTCACCCATGCCATTTGATCTGCTTCTTTGTCCGGCAATGGTTCTTTTTCTTCTAACTGCTTCAGAATTACCTCTTCCCGTTCTCTGGCTGCCTTGTCCACTTCCAGAAGATGTTCTCCAATGCTGTCCTGCAGAAGCATGACCTGATACAGAGAATTTTTATGGTTCTTCAGATAATCTCTGCGTAAGAATCCATACTTGCCAAGCTGTTCCATCTGTTCACCGGATTTATAAGTAAGGTTCGGAATAAGGTACCCATTTACATTCGTATACGTTAATTTCATTTTATTAGCACTCTCCATTTCTCATCATTTTTTTACGACAAATTTACGACATTTGCGATAAATCTGACACGTCTTTACAATACCAGACAAAATGACTGATACCCCGGAAAGCCTGTAAAACAGGCACTTTTGGGATACACAAGACAGGACAAAAATCGACTTCCATTATCAAGAGGTGAGTGCTAATTTTAGAGAAAAAAATTGTGAAGCCTTGGTTTTACGGACTTCACAATTACGAACCAAATGCTTTACCCTGTAATTCTGCAAATTGCCTGCTTGAAATCAATTTTTAATACTTCTGCAATCTCAGAACCCAGGAATTGTTCCGCTTTTTTCAGCCAACTGCTGTCGGCAACTGACAAATGATTTTTTTCTTTCCTTTTATGGTACGTTTTTATCAGTTTTGATAATGCATCTCCATCATCATTCTGCATAGCAGTCCGTCTTTTAATTATCCTTTTCTGCTCACTGTTATCCCATGAAGTCCTGGCCTTTTCACAGCTTTCCAGAATTCTCAGTACTTCATCGGTGCTCCTCAAATCTCTCACATGATCCCTTACCGATTTTACCGGGACATAAACTGACATGGTCTGGTCTTCAACAGGAACCAACTTATAATAACTTTGAACTTCAAGCAATGAAGTGTCCAAATCAGCCATTGAAGTAACAATGCACACTCCCTCCGGATTATGGACCACTTTTCTTCCAATATACCTTTGATCCTGGTCATTTTCTACCGGTATTTTTTCTTCTGTAAGCACTACATACTCACCTGCCTCAGAATATATTTGGTTACTGTGAACGGAATGAACAGTAACTATATTTGTTTTCGGGGCTTCACATATTTAATTTTGCTCTCGCAAATTTTCTCATAAATTTTAAAATATCTCCGCCTTCGAATTGCAGGTCACATATGGCATCTGCCAGATATTTATGCCATTCCGGCATTTTTCTCGTCGCATCTACAAAATCCTTTACGGTAATTGATTTTTTCCGTTTTTTCATAAATGCATCATCATAAGTAATTCCCTGCTTTTCTATTACTTCGTTTATAACCTGTTCATAAGAAACTGACATCTCTTCATCTTCTTTCTGGGTCTACATCTTCTTACGAAGGTTACGAATATTCCGTCTGATCTTTCTGCAAACTCCAAAATTCTCTTTTTCGCTGCTTTCCAGCTTATGTAATCTATCTTCCAGTAATTTGATATTTTCTTCAACTTTCATTTGATCATCTCCTTTTCATTTGGTGTATGTATTTTAATGACTTTTTTGTTGAAAGTGAAGTGAATAAATGTTAATATTGTTGAACAAAACGCAACAATAAAGGAGATGATCTTATTACTACCCAACAGCTTGAAACTTTTATACAGGTTGCCGAAAATCTTAATTTTGCAAGGGCTGCCGAGGTTTTGAACATTACCACTTCTGCTGTATCCAGACAGATCCGTGCTTTAGAGAATGAATTAGATACCACACTTTTACATCGTACTACCCGAACGGTAACTCTCACTCCTGCCGGTATTATCTTTCTTAACGATGCCAAAGAGATTCTGGCAAAATTACAGCTGACTTCCCAGAAAATCAAAAGCCATTCCGACGCAAATATACAGATTGTTTCTATTGGCTGTATTTCAGATGTTGTTCTGTCTCTGATGACACAGCTGCTGCACCGTATCCGAAAACATGCCCCTGAAATCCACCCGTTCTTACGCATCATTCCATCACGGCTGGTTATAAATATGCTGATCCACAATGAGATAAACATGCTCTTTGCCTTTAAAGATGATATTCCGATGCGTGACGGATTTTCTTATTTTGAGCTGGAACAGATTCCTGTCTGTGCGGTTTTACCCTCTGACCACCCTTTGTGTCAGCGAAACGAACTGTCGGAAAACGATCTGTCTTCCGAACCGCTTGTCATCTGCAATTCCTATGAAATCCCATCACAAATTGCAGGCATCCAGAACCGACTCAGCCAGAAGCTTTCACCTGGCAAAACCTATTATTCCGAAAATCTTCAGGTTTCACTGTCACTTATAAAAGCCGGTTATGGAGCTGCCGTATTACCTGAAGTTCCATTTGCTGATGCTTCACTTACTTTTGTCCCATTAACAGGACAACCGGCCTTATCTTATGGGATTTTTTATAAAAAAAGTACCCGGACACATTTAAAGCAGGTACTTTCAGTTCTGTCCGAAGCTCCGTAAATGCAAAAAACTCCCGCCTGTTTTGTAAGTGGGAGTTTTCTGATTTTTATATTTCAAATATTCGGTATTTCCAAGCCAGCATCCAGCCCATTCCTGGTCAGCCAGGCAGCTTCCAGAGTTCTCATACCCTTAGTATATTTCCTGTAGATGGCGAGGTATTCCTCTTCCACTTCTTTGAAAGGTCTTAACGTATAATCCAGCTCAATATGGATTCCAGGCTTTTCACTTATCTGGGATTCTCTAAGAAGCTCTTCAAGATCATACCAGAGCAGTGCATTGTCAATCTCCTTAAGCTGCCTCTGTTCTTCGTCTGTCAGATCTGTCCCCAGAAATTTTTCATAGATCAGACTTAAAAGCCTGTCCTCGTGCTCACTGTAAGCCGGAAGTGATTTCTTAAATGGTCTCGGAACATCTGACATATAACATTCACTGGCATCGTGAAGCAGACAGGCCAGGATCATCCTCTCTGATAATCCACGCGCCTTTGCTTCTCTGGCACAGCAAATACAATGCTCTCCCACTGACCAGAAGGTATTCACATGACCATTTCCCCTGCAGATCAGCGATAAAGCATGCGCAATATCCCGAATATCAATGACATCCGGATCCGGATTCATCGCCTCAAAATGTTTCCCTGTATAAGTTGTTATATAATCACCCATGCTACCTTAACTCCAACTATAATTTTGTTACATGAAAATCACAGCATTCATCTCCATTTGCCAGCGTCTTCGTGCGATGCAGCTGTCCGCCATCAAGGCGATAGCTGCGCTCATCCGTATTACACAGGCAGGGAACAAATTCAAAACAATTTTCACGCTTCCCCAGCTTGCAAATACCACATTCTGTGTATGTATTGTAGAATTCATCCACGCCTTTCTCATATTTAAATTTCCAATCCAGCTCATATTTCGAATGCTGGCTTTTTTTGCTCTCCATCAGCTTTTTATCCTGTACTTTATCCGTAAACAGAGTACATTTCTTATTTTTATGAGCCTTCACTATGAAAGGTGATTCAAAAACTGCCGTGATCATAGCGTCCACAATGTCCGGTGTCCGCAAAAGCATGGCTTTGAATTCATTTTTAACCTTCTTCTTATATGCTCTCTTATCAAGAGCCGGGTAAAATTTTTCCAGTTCATTCAATGCCGGTTTGAAACACATGAGTTCTATACCCCTTGCCAGAAATCCGTATTTCAACATTTTCATCAGATAAACCTCCTGAAAAATTCACACTCATCATCATTGCACTTCTTCGCATCCTCAGATTTCATATTAAGATGGAATACATGCATCAGCTTCTCATCTGTGCTCCTGTATTCATGAAGCTCACAGGGTACTTTTTTCTCTTTCAGTTTTTCATACATATACGGTGCCTGTTCGCGAAGAAAGTCACCTTCTGCTGTCATGATATATGCCGGTGGAAATTTCTCCGTGATATACAAGTCAGAGGATATCCGCCTTAATTCTTCCGGAGTTCCTTTTTCCGGAAGGTATTCCTCCATAAGCTGCACAGTCATATCACTGGTATCTTCCATATTATACTGCCCGCAGTTCAAGGCCACAGCCTTTATCTTAAGGCCTTCCGGTATCTGGAAATCGTACTCTGTTGCATATGTCTCATTCGTGCAGATATCCGCATACAACGAAAGAATCTGTCCACCTGCAGAATCGCCCACTGCAAAAAGCTTCTCTACATCCATATCATATTTATCTTTATTGGCAAGAATCCATGCAAAAACGCTGTTTGTATCTTCCATAGGTGCCGGAAACTGATATTCCGGCGCAAGCCGGTAAGTAAAATTAACCACTGCAAAGCCTCTCTGCGCAAGACTCATACAGTAATACTGATATAACTCTTTATCACCGTATACCCAGCCTCCGCCATGTACACTGACGATCACCGGCAGACTTCCCTCTGTCTCTTTTGGACGATACACATCCAGCACCTGCATGACAGAATCTTTACCATAGGCAATATCTTTATACTGGATCACATCCTCCGGAGCTGTCAGACCGGCATCACGGATATCATCACCTTTTTTGAACTCACGTCTGATTATACTGCTCATTTTTTCCATTTCCACACACCACTTCCATTCTTTTTTATCCAGTGTAACACACATGATTTTTTATGTATCTTTTTATGAAATCCACCATGTTCCATCTGAATGTTTCTTTAAAATTCGAGTGATTTGCAATCCAGGACAACAAGCCCGTATTATCTGATACTTTTCCCTCTTTAATAGTGATGTTTTCTCCACATTGCGCGCCTAATCCCTCAATCAGATAAATTTCAAAATTAAACGTTCTATACAAATCACTTACTCTTTTAAAATCTACACCTTCCATCCCTTTTTTAAGGATTACCTGGCAACGCTTTTATAGTACTTGTCAAAGTCTGCCAACGCATCTATGGATTGGCAGCAATCCTTTCCCCTAACGGGCGTTATGTGTCCTGCTGTCCCCTTGCTTTTTATTTAAATTCCTGCTATTCTTCTTTTAGACACCAGGGGCGGTTAGCAGGAATATTTTGAAGTCCGCCCCTGTGTGTTCAGCCCTTATTTAATCTTCAATATCCTTTTGGGTATCTTCGATCAATTCATTTACCAGCTTTTCAGCTTCTTTTAAATCTCCTTCCTTTATTTTTTCTCTTAGATCTTTTAAATCTCTAAGTAAACCTCGTAAGTAACTTTTAAATACTGCCATTTGTTCGTCGTTCTCCATTTTTTTAACTCCCTTCCTTCTATCTTCGGCAGGCGTTTGCGAAACACCAAAAGCCGCACGGACTCCTTAATGACAAAATCCAGCATCCGTTTCCTTAATCACATGGAATCAATTTACACCTGCATATCCAAGCTGATTGTTTATTTTACAAAGAATCATCCGGGAATGATTCCAAAACTTTAATGCCCGGCCTGAGCAATTGTTCGTCCGTCTAGTTTCGTCCATTCTTTACGACCGTTTGCAGACCTTCCCAGCACAACTGCTGCAGCTGCTGAAACACTGGAGAATGCATAATCTTCTACAAATATGCCATCAACGATCACCCCATCCTCCATGAGCTTATTTCGCAACCCCAAATATCCTTGCTGAAAACTGTCTGTCACATCATTTGAAATAAGACTTCCTTTTTGCACTACAAATTCATCACCTGTCAACGGATAGCCTTTCGCATTACCGCCTCTTCCAGCCAATATGTATTCTTTACTTTCTTCTGATGCATCTGACAATGGATTAAGCTCCCATTTCTTTGCAAATACTTTTTTGAGATTTTCCTGGCGTTCTTTTACGATATCTGCTGTCCACGAGTCGATACTAAGCACCTGAGTAGTCAATGTATACGAACTTGTACCATTCTTCGACTGAAAATATTTGCTTTTCTTTGTAGCAAAATCATAATTCTGCGCAGCTGAATTTCTCTGTCTGGTCAGGGGAACAAGGTTTGCAATTCGATTCAGCCAATACCTTTGTTCCTGTTTATCAGGCCACAGCGTCATCCACTCACTTCCCTCTGCCGGATGCTGTGGCAACACATGCTCAATGGTAAATAATTTGGTATTGTAAGACGCTCCTCCATCACTTACAAATGAATCCAATCTCTGAATAATATAATTACGGCGCTGGGCTGTCATGGTATAAATCTCACCATTCAAAGCATCCAAAAATTCTGCTTTTTCCCATTCTGTCAGCTCAATATTCTTCAGTGGATCTTCAAGGGAATGATTTGGTCTGCTCTCCATCTCAACCAAAACCCATTTATATCGGTCCATACGATGATTTACATCCTGTGCTGTTACAAGCAGATAGGAGGCCAATCGTTCCAATTTGCGCAAGAACCACAAAATATAGGCAGAATTGTTCTGATGTTCGGCCAGAAACTTAATTGCCGGAGGCATCCAATCATAGTTCTTCGTCTTATTCAGCCAATAAAGAAGATCATTAATCTCCTCTGCATACTGTGTAGAAGAAAAGATACAATTTTTCAACTGAACATAGGCCTCCGTATACGGAACCAGATAATCATCAATCAAGGCTTTTGGCTCCGTTGCCTTTACAACGTATTCTTTAAATTCATCCAAAAGATTTTTCTTTGGACGCTCCTTAACAAAAATGGTTCTGGTATGAGTGAAAACTTCATTAAATCCATCCCTTCCGGTCTGGTTTTCCAGTTCTTCCCACTTTGCTGTATAAAATTCTTCATCCTCTTTTGGCAATTTACCAATTGTCATAGATTTGATAATATCTGTCGGTAACAAATCCAATCCACGGCTGTTCATTACTGAAAAAACTCGGAACGCAGACTCCTGATTCGGTGTCGATACTGCCACCAGGAAGCAACGCGTCAAAAGGAACTTGCTAAATTGCAGAAGTTCTTCCTGGTCTTGGAATGCATCCTGAAACTTCTTTTTCAAGACCTTGCAATTCATTTGAATATTCTTCTTTGCTTCTGTATCCAATGTGGCAGAATCTATCTGTAACAATGCTTCCAGTTCAATACTCTGAATGTACTTGAAGAAAAATTCCTGATCACGTTCCCTTAGAAATAATCTAGGCTGTGCTGCAATACCCTCCAGAATATTTCCTTCTTCCTGCAAATATTTCACACAGTTATTCTTATATTGACTGTTCGTAAAACAAGAAGTCATTACTGAGAACAAAATGGAGAGAGTTGTTAATCTTTGCTGTCCATCAATCACGTCTGCTTTTCGATCTGTCTCATCCTTAATCAGAACGATACTACCAAGGAAATAATTATCTACCGGTTCCGTCTGAAAAAATTCATATAAATCATCAAATAGAATTCCTGTCTCTTCTTCTGTCCAGGCATAAGGTCTCTGATAACCTGGAATATGATATTCAAAATCGGAACTGAATATTTTTGATAATGGATATTCCTTTCCGGTAATCTTATTCGCCATTTTCTACTCCTCCGAATTTTCTCTTTTCACATAGGTCAGTTCAATATCATATCCCAGCTTTTCCAGCATTTTTACGAAAGTGTTATTCACAACACCTTCTTGTCTCTTGATCAGTTTATTTACATAAGGAGCGGTTGTTCCTACCTTCTTAGCAATCTGAGCCTGCGTAAACTGCTGCCGGGCACATTTAACTTTTACATCTACTTCAGTATTGTTTTTAACCATACTAAATCCTCTTGTTATAGTTCTCTCTTTTCTTCCTTAGCTGTCTTCGTCTCCTGCTTGTTATAGGCCTCAATGATCGATGCGATTGCCCAGTTCACACTTCCCTGCGCCACCACATTTCCACCGTGGGTCAGAAATACAAAATTTGTAAACTCATCGATGGTCTCCGACTCATATCCCATGCACTTCTGCAGCTCATATTCCTTGAGGAAAGCATCATATACTTCATCGATCATAGGAATCGTCCGCACTCCGGATCTGGTCTTCGTCGTAGAAATATGCTTTACACAGACCCCCTTTTCATTCGGTCTGTTGGTCAGATTGTGATTCACGCTGATGATGCGGTTTTCGAAATCCAGATCATCTTCCATATCCCTGATAATCTGTCTTTCTTTTTTCCTTATCTCTGCTAAAGTCTTTGCGTAGACTGTATGGCGATGCCTCTCACTGTCTGTATAAGAGTAAGAGTAGGTGCCATTCTGTCTCTGACTCTCGCCGGTACGAAGCGCATACCCGCGTTTGTCTTTTCTAGATTTTGCCATTTTGTCACCTCATCTCTAAATATAAGAAATGAGGAACAGCCTGCATTTTTATCTTACTTTTTTTATTGCATTAAGACAAGTATTATTTAAAACATTTTATGTATTTGGCTGTTCCTGCGTCTTCCTTACAGCTCGTGGAAAATCCACTTTACCTTATAGTTACATATGTTTTCTGTAGCCTGTCAGGCTCTGCAATCACCTCGTATCGGATTGTTATATTGCGTTTTCGTGCAGATTTTGGCTTTCTGAGGTTGCGTTTTCGTGCAGATTTCAAGCTTTTGAGGTTGCGTTTTCGTGCAGATTCTAAACTTTTGAGGTTGCGTTTTCGTGCAGCAAAAGTTATAATCATCTTATATTTCGGCAATACTGTACTTACAAGGAGTGATGACTATATGCTAAAAAGAAAAATTTACAATGACCTTGTTTCCTGGAAAAATGAAAGTCACGGAACAACCGCCATGATGATTGACGGAGCCCGGCGTGTCGGAAAAAGTTATATAGCCGAAGAATTTGCAAAAGCCGAATATAAAAGCTACATTTTAATTGATTTTGGAAAAGCACCTAAGGATGTCTTGGATCTTTTTATCAACGATACTTCTGATTTTGATCTTTTTTTTGCAAAGCTTTCCGCTTTTTACTCTACTGTTCTTTATAAAAGGGATTCTCTAATCATCTTTGATGAAGTTCAGCAGTATCCCAGAGCCAGACAACTTATTAAATACCTTGTTGCAGATGGTAGATTCGATTATCTGGAAACCGGCTCTCTTATTCGATTAAAAAAGAATGTGCAGGACATTATCATTCCGTCTGAAGAAGACCATATTGAAATGTTTCCTTTAGACTTTGAAGAGTTTCTCTGGGCCATGGGTGATGAGGCCACTTATCCTCTGATCCGGCATTGCTTCGAAGCAAAAACACCTTTAGGCGCAGCTCTTCATCGTAAGATCATGAATGATTTTCGCCAATATATCCTGGTTGGCGGAATGCCTCAATCAGTTCTTGCCTATCAGGAAGGCAAAAATTTTGAAGCATCTGACCTTGCCAAACGACGAATTCTTAAACTTTACCGGAATGATGTTGCTAAATTTGCCGAAGGTTACGAAGATAAGGTCTTTGCCATATTTGACAATATTCCCGGACAGCTTTCCAAAAAAGAAAAGAAATACAAACTTTCTTCTCTGGGAAAACAAGCCAGATTCCGTACCTACGAAGACTCTTTTATCTGGCTTAATGAAGCCATGATTGTAAACACCTGTTTTAATGCTACCGATCCGCACGTTGGACTTGCCCTGAGTTCAGATAATACGACTCAAAAATGTTACATGGCAGATACAGGCCTTTTGGTTACCCATACCTTTAAAGACGAAAAATTTACTGACAACGAACTCTATCGGGCCATCCTGTTTGATAAGCTAAATATTAACGAAGGAATGCTGATGGAAAACATTGTTGCTCAAATGCTTCATCACAAAAGGGAACGTTTATATTTTTACTCCAGATCAGATAACAAAAACCGTGAAAACCATATGGAAATTGATTTTCTTATTACAGAAGGGCGAAAAATATGTCCTGTAGAGGTTAAATCCGGTAACTACCGATCTCACTCCTCTCTTGATAAATTCCGCAATCAATTTTCTTCCGTCATAGGCAATTCCTATATTCTTTACACCAAAGATGTCATGAAAAAAGATGGGATTTTTCATCTGCCACTATATATGGCAGAATTACTCTAATATCTGCCACCTCGCCACAAAGTTTTCTTGTGGCGAGGTTCTCATGTTTTCCGATTCTGCACTTTTATACATTTAATGATCCATATATTTTCGTTACATCTCGTGGAATGTCTCCATATATTCATCGATCAGTTCTGTATTCACAAGCACAATTCTCTTAACGCGATATATGGCTCCGGCATCCTTAGCCAGCTCCTGAAATGTATGCAATCCCAT
>CAVIGE010000073.1:0-12762 GCA_963642325.1 Prevotella sp. CAG:279 | reverse complement strand
AAAATGGGAGAAAAAATCAACAATATTCTGAAAGGCGAGATCATCTCCTCAGTATTCTATGTGCTGCTGGGACTTTGCCTGATACTGATCCCGACGCAGACGGTAGATGTGATCTGTAAGGTGGTCTTCGGGCTGATCCTTATCGGAGTTGGTATTTATCATATTTATATTTACATACGTGGGAAGGCAGCTGCCACGATCATGGATCTTTTAAGTGGCGTAGTGGTTTTTGTGCTCGGCGTATTTCTTTTTATGACACCATCGATCGTGATGAAGCTGCTTCCGTGGCTGCTGGGAGCTTTCGTGCTTGTGGACAGTCTCTGGAAGCTTAAGGGTGCTTTTCTCCTGAAAAAAGGAGGACAGAAGGCATGGAGCGCACTGTTTGTCAGCAGCCTGGTCTTTATTGCACTGGGAATCGTGATCCTGTTCGGCAGATTTCCGAAGATCATGACGCTTCTGATTTTTGCGGGCTGGGTGCTGGTGTGCAACGGAGTGGCAGATATCATCCTGTTTATCGTCATGAAGCTTGGACTTAAGAAGATCGCGAAGCGTGTGGAAGCCGGGAATGAAGTTACGGATCCTGACGGAGATACTGTTTCAAAAGCGGAAGAAGTCCGAAATGATGAAGTTAAGACGGAGGCCAGGGAGAAAACAGAGTCAGGAACACCTTCAGAAGAACAGGAACCGGCGATATCCGGCATCCAGAATACCAGGTGGGAGAAGGAACCGCAGAGTGCGGAGATGAAGCTCTGGGATGTTGGCAGGGATCAGGTGGAAACAGGAAGCCTGAAGGAGCTGCTGAATAAAACGCAGGAGGAAGAGCTGGAGGAATGGAAGGACTGATCCTTCTCTTGCATGATCTTGCATTCCGTGGTAAGATGTGCACATGAAAAAAAAAGATAAATATTTAAAGACATTGATCATGGATTTTTCCGGAATATATGAGGAACAGCAGTTCTGGAAGGGAAAAAAGGTTTCCCGGGTGGAGGCCCGGGACATTTCCGGAACGAACTGCTATTGTGATGAGGCAGCGATGAAGGAGATACGCAGCCGTATTGCACCCTGTTCTTCCGGAGAAATCCATTTTATTGATTCCGGGAACTATCATTATATGACAAGACTCTGGCTGGAAAAGCTCGAAGAATCCTTTGACCTGCTGGTGTTTGACAACCACACAGATATGCAGCCCCCTGCTTTTGGTGGCCTAATTTCCTGCGGTGGCTGGATTTATTCTTGTGTTAAGGAGCTTTTGCTGCTTCAGAGGGTGATTCTCATAGGACCGGATGAGGAGGCTTTTTCCAGGGTGGAACCAGAGCTTCAGGAGAAGACTGTGTTTCTCAGTAGAGAGAAGCTTCGGGAAATGGAACCATCGGAAATCCGGGATTTTATAAAGAAAGAGACAGGAAAAAATCCTCTTTATATTTCAATCGATAAGGATGTGCTCTGTCCGGAGGAGGCGGATACGAACTGGAGCCAGGGTGATATGAGGCTGGATACCCTGCTTTTGTGCCTGGAAGGTGCAGTTGCCAGGTGTGCAGAGGCGGATTTATATCTGCTTCCGGGAATTTTGGGCGTGGATATTTGTGGAGAGAGTGATCCATCGGAGTCCGGAAACCGTGCATTAAATGACCGTGCAAATGCAAAGCTGTTGGATTTTTTTCAGCATGCAGGGGAATTGCCGGATGAGAATATGGATGGAAATGAGACATCAGGAGGAGACAGATGAAAAATGAACTTCTTACGATCGGGCCTTTTACGGTATATGGATATGGTTTGATGATCGCCATTGGCATTGTGGTGGGCTGCCTGATTGCAGAGTACAGAGCCAGGAAACAGGGACTCGACAGTGATGTGATTTTTTCAATGATCCTGTGGTGTCTGGCAGGAGGCTTTCTGGCGGCAAAAATCTTATTCTGGATCACAGAGTGGAAATCTATTGCGGCAGATCCGGGCTTTATGATGGAAACGTTTGGATCCGGATTTGTGGTGTTTGGCGGCATCATTGGAGGAATTTTTACGGGAGGGCTGTATTGCCGCATCCGAAGGCTGAGTTTTTTTCAGTATGCGGATGTGATCCTTCCATCGGTAGCCCTGGCTCAGGGCTTTGGAAGAATTGGCTGTTTTCTGGCTGGCTGCTGTTATGGAAAGGAGACGGCAGGGTTTTTGTCTGTTACTTTTTTGGAGTCAGCTTACGCGCCGAATCATGTAGCCCTGATCCCGACACAGCTTTATTCCAGCAGCCTTGACTTTGTGCATTTTGTTCTGCTTTTGGTGATCGCACGGAACAAAAAAAAGGACGGACAGGTAACGGCCTGCTACCTGATCCTTTACAGTGTGGGACGCTTTATCATTGAATTTTTCAGAGGTGATATTATCAGGGGAAGTGTCGGAATTTTGTCAACTTCCCAGTTTATCAGTATTTTTACGGGAATTGCAGGGATTGTGATAATGGCAATGGTGATGAAAGGAAAAACTTCTGCCATACAGGAATAAGGACGGCCTGTTTTTGCATAAATCTATGAAAAAAGCGAAAGCAGGACTGCACATGCTGAGAAAAGAAGAGCTTGAATTTAATATGGATGCCAGGGAGGATGAGATCCCCGGAGTGCAGCCGGAAAAACCGGCACAAAGTGAGCACTTCGGGGATTTTATTGTGAAGCATATGCAAAATGTGGAGAATACGATGGAGCTTTTTCCGGGAACGACCTTTCAGGCGATCGATGAGATTTTTGGAATTCTTTACGTGCCGCTGGAAAATATAGGTGAGCTGGAGATCACCGGGACATCCTATAATTCGATTCCGAAATGCTATACATATATGGATATGGAGGCGGCGGGGGCATCGGGAGTCACCAGGCTTCATGACCATCCTTATCTCAGGCTTTTGGGAAAGGGGACTGCTGTGGCTGTGATCGATTCGGGAATCGATTATCAGAACGAGGTATTCCGAAATGCGGGAGGCTCCAGGATTGCGTATTTATGGGATCAGTCCCTGGAAGACTCCGGGGAGGAAAAGGAGGTTCCCTATGGAAGATTATTCCGGAAAACAGATATCGATCAGGCATTGGGAACGAAAGCTCCGTTTTTTCTTGTGCCGTCCATGGATACCAATGGACATGGTACCGTACTGGCCGGGATTGCAGCCGGAAATGTGGTTCCGGGAGAAAATTTCACAGGGGCAGCACCTGAGGCAACGCTGATCGTTATTAAGTTAAAACAGGCGAAACAGTATTTGAGGAATTTTTATCTCTATCCGCCGGATACAGAGGTTTTTCAGGAAGATGATGTGATGCTGGCTATTGCCTTTGCTATCCGGTGGGCAAAAGAGCTGAAGATGCCGCTTTCCATCTGTCTTGGGATCGGCAGCAGCCAGGGAGCACATCTTGGGGCGAATGCGTTGAGCCAGTATGTAGATTATGTGGCAGATTTTTCCCAGGTATCCGTATCCGCGGCGGCCGGGAATGAAGGAAATACAAGAAACCACAGCACCGGGATTCTTTCACCGGGAAGAAACAGTGCTGTTACAGAGCTTCGGGTGGCAGAAAAGGAGCAGGGCTTTACCCTGGAATTCTGGGGGGAGCCGCCGGAAATCTACAGTATTTCCATTCAGTCACCAACAGGAGAAATCCTGGAGGTGAGCAGCTCCATAGGTGCCAGAACCCAGGAGCTTTCTTTTATTTTTGTGGAAACAAAGGTGTATGTGAATTACATTATGATCGAGAGACAGACAGGATACTCCCTTATTTATGTGCGTTTTTTCCATCCGGCAGCAGGGATCTGGAAGATTTTTACCCAGACCAGGAACAGACAGAACGTGCAGTTCTATATGTGGCTTCCTGTGGAAGGGCTGATCTCACAGGATACCTATTTTCTGGAGCCGTCCCCCTATACGACCGTAACGGCACCGGGGGATGCCAGAAACAGTATTACAGCAACTGCTTATCAGCACAGGGACGGGAGCATCTATATAGCTGCCGGACGTGGATACACACCAGACGGAAGGATAACACCGCACCTGGCCGCACCGGGAGTCGGCGTGAAAGCTCCCCTGGTGCGGGGCGGTTATGGAACGCGCTCCGGAACAAGCATCGCAGCCGCCCAGACAGCCGGGATCGCGGCTCTTCTGTTTGAATGGGCCATCATACGGAACAATCAGCCGTTTTTTACAGGAAGCAGCGTAAAATATTATCTCCAGAGAGGGGCAAGACGGGAAGAAAATATACAGTATCCAAATCCGGAGTGGGGGTACGGGGAGGTAGATCTGTATCATACGTTTGAGCTGCTGACATGATACGTTTCTTCCGGGAAATATTATTTCCGGTATACAAATGCCGGCAGTCCATCTTCACCGGCGGGTACTTCTACCGTTCCCTGGATCAGCGGGCGGGCGTAGCGGATGAATGCGTCTGTGACATCGGAGCCATCGGCTGAGATCCATTCTGCAGGGACGGTTTTCTCCTGGTTGCAGATGACATTTACATCCTCAAGGGTACATTTTATGGAATATGGCATATCACTCTGGCGTTTGAAGGCGATCATCCTGCCTGTTTCGCCGTTAAGGGCAGCCTGTACACCGAATTCACCGGCAAGGATCGCTTCCTGCTGGTCGGTTTCGGAAAGCATGGATGCGGAACAGCGCTGGCTGACGTTGAGTTCTACAGAACGGGCCTTGACACCGAGGCGGTTTCGAACAAGGTTCTCAAGGTATTTACCGCAGCCCGCAAGCATCTTGTGGCCAAAGGCATCGGTACCAGCTGCGCTGTCGTATTCGCAGATGAAGGTGCCGCCTTTGTCATGGATGCCCTCGGATACGCAGACAACAACATTGCAGTTTTTCTCAAAGGAGTCCTTTACTTTACGGAGAAAATCCTCCACATCGAAATCGGTTTCCGGAAGGTAAATGAGAAGCGGGTTGTCTCCTGTATATTTCCGGGCAAGGGCAGCTGCACCGGTGAGCCAGCCTGCGTGCCTGCCCATGATCTCAATGATGGTGACGGATTTTTTTTCATAGACACAGGCGTCCAGGGTGATCTCGCGGACCGTGGAGGCTACGTAGCGGGCAGCACTTCCAAACCCCGGGGTATGGTCGGTATTTATAAGGTCGTTATCGATGGTCTTCGGCTCACCGAGGATACGGATGTCGCTGCCGGTTTTTTCGGCATAACGGGAAAGCTTGCTGACAGTATCCATGGAATCGTTGCCTCCGATATAAAAGAACCAGCCGATATTCATTTCTTCGAATTTACGGAAGAGTTCTGGATAAACCGGGTCTTCCAGGGATTCTGGCAGCTTGTAACGGCAGGAACCGAGATAGGCACCGGGAGTCCAGGTAAGGGCCTGGAGATTTTCTCCTGGAAGTGCTTCCTGGAAATCAAGGACAGTACCGTTTAAAAATCCTTCAATACCGTTGACCATGCCATATACGTGGCCGATTTCTTCTGTATGCTTAAGTGCTTCTGATACCACACCGTAAAGACTGCTGTTAATAGCTGCGGTTGGTCCGCCGGACTGGCCTGCGATAAGGTTCTTTTTTGACATTTTGATACCTCCTGGGGGTTGTTTTTTTATATTGTAACAGAAATATGAAAAGATAACATCTAAAATTTACACCTTTTTTCTTAAAAATTTACCCTGTACAAATTGAGATTTCATAGTAAAATAGTAGTAAAGTTAGAGAAAGGAGTGAAAATCAATGACAGTAAGAAAAGTACAGTTTGAGACCATGGATGAAGTAAACCGTTTTCTTGATGTGACAGAGCATTTTCCATTTGCTGTGGATCTGAAGAGAGGAGACAGAACGGTAAATGGCAAATCGATTCTCGGGGTTGCGGCTATCGGCCTAGGAAGAGAAATGGATTTCTGTGCACATGTGCCGGAGCTTGCACCGGAGATCACATCCAGTCTTGATTTTTGTATGAGGTAGCTTTTCAGAGGGGAAAACAGAATATGGTTGATCAATCTTGAATGAGGATATCGTAAAGTCGCAGGGGCGATGGTCGGTATCCTCATTTTTTTATAAGTCAAGCGGATATTCGCAATCTTGATTCGATTAAAAAATAATTTTCAAATAAGTTCTGCTGTGGTATGATAATGTCATACAAAACTATTTCCTCAGATACTGTAAACAGACATCGGACAGGAGGGATCACTATGACAGAATTGAGTCGTTTTCAAAAAGATGTGGAAGTTGCTGCCAACGCCCTTGAAATGCGGGCAGAGAATGAGGATGCGAAGGAGGAGGCCTTTCATCTTTACCGAAGATTCGGAAGCACCAAGCAGGAGCCGCTGCGGCTGGCAGTTGCCCTGCGTGGGTATTTCTTCACAGAGGAAGTGACAGATGAGGAACGTGAAGAATATGGCACTTATCTGAAAAAGCGGATACGTCCGGCAGTAGAACGCCTGATCCTGGAGGATGACTGGGAAAAGATCGAGATGCTTTATGAGAATGAGTGGTTCGGAGAACGGGAACTGGAAGTGTTTTTGAAGCTGGCTGAGGAATGGCGGAAACCGGCAGCGTTGATGGGACTTTTACATTTAAAAAAGAAAAAATATGGATTTAAAGAGAAGAAATTTGAATTGTAAGAGAAAATCGTAAACTGCGAAGATGTTATTCGACGTAGCTGTACGAAACATATCGGAATGAAAGGAGGAAGCGTCTTTGGATCGGAAACAGGAAGAGCTTGGAGTACATATACTGGAAAATGTAAGGAACGAACTGTACTGCCATTTTCCATATCTGGACGGTGCTTTTGCCTGCATTTTCGGGAAAGCTTCCGATCAGACGAGAACCATCGGCACAGATGGAGAAGCCTTTCTTTTTTCACCGGAATATCTTCTGGAATTATACCTGAAAAAGCCGGAGGCAGTGAGAAGAGGATATCTGCATATGCTGCTTCACTGCCTGTATCTTCATATTTTCCGGGAGAAGCAGGAGGACAGACGTTTATGGAACCTGGCCTGTGATATTGCGGTGGAACAGATCATAGACAGGGAGAAGATCCGTTCATTGAAAATCACGGAAAATAAGGTAAAACGAAAGGTTCTCCAGATGCTGGGCACGCAGGCAGATTCCGCGGAGAAGATCAGCAGGAAACTAAAAGAAGAAGCTTTCCCATTCCGGCTGGAAGAGCTGGAAGAGGCCTTTCATTTTGATGACCATACACTCTGGGACAGCTGTATGGGAGAGCAGGGAAAAAAGACTAAAGAGAAATGGAACAAGCTGCTTTCCTACACAGCTGCGAACAGGCAGGATCAGAGGAAACGAAGGGGATCCCAGAAAGGCACTCAGCAGGAAGAAGCAGGAACCGTGAGACCGGGCAGATATGATTATAAGAAATTTCTCCGGCAGTTTTCCGTTCTGCGGGAAGAAGTGGAGCTGGATACGGAGAGCTTTGACTACATTTTTTATAATTACGGAATGGAGCATTATGGAAATCTTCCTCTGATCGAGCCGCTGGAATATAAGGAAGTGAACCGTCTGGAAGAGCTTGTGATCGCCATTGATACCTCCGGATCCTGTGACGGGGAAACTGTGCGGAGATTTCTCGGAGAAACCTATTCCATCCTCAGTGAAAAAGAGAATTTTTTCCATAAGATGAAGGTATATCTCATTCAGTGTGACTGCTGCATCCAGGATGTAAAGGTCATCCATTCGGAGGAAGAATGGAAAGAATATAGCCGAAATATCACGATCCAGGGCAGGGGTGGAACGGATTTCCGGCCTGTGTTCAAATATGTGAGGGAGAGGCAGGAGAAGAAGGAAATAAAGCGTCTTAAAGCCCTGATCTATTTTACAGACGGGGACGGGATCTATCCGGGCGGCAAGCCGGATTATGAGACGGCTTTTGTATTTTTGCATAAAACAGAAAAAATGGAGCTTGTTCCGCCATGGGCGATCCGCCTTGTGGCAGAGCAGGAAGGAGTGCGCCATAAACCATGAATATAAAAGAAGCAAAAGAAGAGATCAGACACACATTACTGGCCTACAACAAAAAAGATTCCCGCGGACATTACACATTTCCCAAACTGAGACAGCGTCCCGTCCTTCTCATGGGGCCTCCCGGGATCGGAAAAACAGCCATTATGAAGCAGGTGGCAGAGGAATGTAATGTGGGCCTTGTAGCTTATACGATCACCCACCACACAAGGCAGAGTGCGGTAGGCCTTCCAAGGATCGTGACCCGCTGCTACAACGGAAAAGAAGTGAGTGTCACAGAATATACCTTAAGTGAGATCATTGCATCTGTATACGACTGTATGGAGCAGATAGGAAAAAAAGAGGGAATCCTGTTTATTGACGAGATCAACTGTGTTTCCGAGACGCTTGCCCCTACGATGCTGCAGTTTTTACAGAACAAGGCGTTCGGAAGTCACAGCGTACCGGAAGGGTGGCTGATCGCAGCAGCAGGAAATCCGCCGGAATATAATAAATCTGTCCGGGAGTTTGATATCGTGACGCTGGACCGTGTGCGGAGGATGGATATTGAGGCAGATCTTGAGGTGTGGATGGAGTATGCCTGGAAAAAGGGGATCCACGGTGCGATCCTTTCTTATCTCGGTATGAAGAAGGAGCATTTTTATTCGGTGGAGAATACTGTGGACGGGAAGTTTTTTGTGACAGCGAGGGGCTGGGAGGATCTTTCGGAAATTCTGAAGGCGTATGAAGATCTGGGAGTGGAGATATCAGAGAATCTGATCAGCGAGTATCTTTGCAGAGATGAGATTGCGAGGAGTTTTTTTGCCAGCTATCAGCTGTACCGGAAGTACGGAACGGACTATGGACTGGATCGGCTGCTTTGTGGCGAGATGGAGGAGGACGAGAGGATACAGCGGAAAAAAATGGCTCAGGATGCTTCTTTTGAGGAACGTTTTCTTGTGACTGGACTTCTTCTTGACGGGCTGAACGGAAGTTTTCTTTCTTATGATAAGCTGGATGGGGAGACGGAAAGCGTATATCAGGAGCTTCTTCATCTGAAAACATTTCTCAGTGGCCGGAAGGATATGACTGCGTTGGATGCGTTCATTGATGTCAAGAAGAAGAGCCTTGGCGTGCGTTTTGATGCGAAGCTTCTTTCAGAGGCTCAGGAGATGCAGGAGACGTTTGTGATACAGGCACTGGAAGCATTCAGCCTTACAGTGAGAAAAGAGCACATTACAGATATGGAAACCGGTTTTGGACGGATCAAAGAACTGTTTGGAGAGATGGTAGAGAAGCGGAAGGACTGTGCACAGCGGATCAGCCGGGAACTGGAGAGGGCTTTTTCCTTTATGAAAGATGTTTTCGGGGACGGACAGGAGATGGTGCTTTTTGTTACAGGGCTTACCAGAAACAGCCATGCGGGAGCCTTTATCAGGGAGTATGGCTGCGAACCTTATTTTGCCTGCAGTGAGAAGCTTCTTTACAGGAACCAGGAGAAAAAGCTTCAGGAAGAATGTGAAGCACTATTAAAAAAATGAATGATCCCTTAACGAATACTTATGACTAAAAGAGGACTGGTGTCTTGACAGGAGGGCTTCCAAGGTGATACGGTAAATGCGTTGAGAGTAATAAACCAAAAAACCGAATGATGAGGTGTGAGAATATGCAGGAATTAAAACCAATCAAAGAAGGTAAAGTACGTGAGATCTATGATAACGGCGACAGCCTGATCATGGTTGCAACAGACCGCATCAGCTGCTTTGATGTGATCTTAAATAACGAAGTCACAAAGAAAGGTGCAGTACTGACCCAGATGTCCAAATTCTGGTTTGATATGACAGAGGACATTCTTCCTAACCATATGATTTCTGTAGATACCAAGGATATGCCGGAGTTTTTCCAGCAGGATAAATTTAAAGGCAAATCCATGATGTGCCGCAAGCTGAACATGCTGCCGATCGAGTGTATCGTCCGTGGATACATCACAGGAAGCGGCTGGGCAAGCTATAAGGAAAATGGTACGGTATGCGGTATCGAGCTTCCGGAGGGCCTTGAGGAATCGGATAAGCTGCCTGAGCCGATCTACACACCATCTACCAAGGCTGAGATCGGAGATCATGATGAGAACATCTCCTTTGAGCAGAGCGTTGAGCATCTTGAGAAATATTTCCCTGGAAAGGGCCGCGAGTATGCTGAGAAGCTTCGCGACAATACCATTGCACTTTATAAGAAATGTGCAGAGTATGCACTCAGCAAGGGTATCATCATTGCAGATACAAAATTTGAGTTCGGCCTTGACGAGGACGGAAACATGGTGATCGGTGATGAGATGCTGACACCGGACAGCTCCCGTTTCTGGCCGGCAGAAGGCTATGAGCCAGGACATGGTCAGCCATCCTTTGACAAACAGTTTGCACGTGACTGGCTGAAAGCCAATCCGGGCAATGACTGGACACTGCCGCAGGAGATCGTAGATAAGACGATCGAGAAGTATCTCCAGGCATACAAAATGCTCACAGGAGAAGAACTGGCCTGAAAAAGAGTATCGCTCTGAAAAAAGAAAATCATACCTGAAAGACAGCTCCGGACGCCCATTCCGGAGCTGTCTGTTTTTGCGGTAACAAAACGGTTGCAAGAAAACATGGGAATATTTATAATGTATGCAGGCAGCTATTTGACAGGTAAGATCCCATGAGGCACTTTGGCATATTTTGTTGCCAGAATCCTGACAGGTCTAAGGAGTGTGATTATGAGCAGGAAAGATAAAACGAAGAAGAAAAAAACAGCAGGGGATTACATCCTGACTTTGGTACTGATCGCGGCAATCTGTGTATTCTGTTATGCGGCCTTTAACCTCTATCATATCTATACGGAATATAAGAAGGGCACGGATGAGTATAACAGCATTTCGGAAATGGCAGTGACAGAACGCGATCCGGATGAAGCGGAGGAGCTGGAACAGCCGGATGAGCAGCCGACTGCACCCATAAGCATCGATTTTTCTTCCCTGAAGAGTATCAATGATGACGTGATCGGCTGGATCTATATGGAAGCTTTGCCGCAGATCAGCTATCCTGTAGTGCAGGGAAAGGATAACAGTACTTATCTCCATCAGACATATGAGAAGAATTATAATTTTGCGGGAACGATCTTTATTGATTATGAGAACAAAAGAGATTTCAGTGACTGTAATACACTGGTTTACGGACACAATATGAAGAACGGTTCCATGTTTGGAATGCTGAAAAAGTACAGGGCAGATGAAACGCTTTATAATACCAGCAAGTATTTCTGGATACTCACACCGGAGAAGGATTACCGTTATGAGATCATAGCGGCGTATACAACCTCTGTGAACAGTGACACCTACACCCTGTTTAAGGGACCAGGCGAAGAATTTCTGGAATATGAGAAAAAAATGCTTAAGAATTCCGAGATCCGGACAGATGCCACTGAGGAAGAAGCGGATAAGAAGGACAAGATCGTTACATTATCTACATGCACAGGTAATCAGGCAACCCGTTTTGTAGTACAGGGAAAACGGGTGAATGCGGTGGATCCGCAGTAAGGCAGGAGGCCGAAGAGAATATGGAAAATGAGATTGAAAAATTACAGAAGATCATAGATGAGAGTGACAATATTGTATTTTTCGGAGGTGCAGGAGTTTCCACAGAGAGCGGAATCTTGGACTTCCGAAGCGAGGATGGGCTTTATAACCAGAAATATGATTATCCGCCGGAGACGATTTTGAGCCATACGTTTTTTATGCGCAGGCCGGAGGAGTTCTTCAGATTTTATCAGGATAAAATGCTCTGCGACACGGCGAAGCCCAATGCGGCACATCGAAAGCTTGCACAGCTGGAGTCTGCCGGAAAGCTTAAGGCAGTGATCACCCAGAATATTGATAATCTGCATCAGATGGCAGGAAGCAAAAAGGTCCTGGAGCTTCACGGAAGTGTTTACCGGAATTATTGTATGAAATGCGGGAAAGCATATGATTTCGGTTATATGAAAGATGCGAAGGGCGTTCCGAAATGCAGCTGCGGCGGCATCATCAAGCCGGATGTGGTTCTTTATGAGGAAGGACTTAACGAGCATACGCTCCAGGAATCCGTGAGAGCCATCTCAGAGGCACAGGTGCTGATCATTGGAGGTACATCCCTGGCCGTGTATCCGGCGGCAGGGCTGATCGATTATTTCCGTGGAGAACATCTGGTTGTCATCAACAAAGCACCGACACCAAGGGACAGGTATGCCAAGCTTCTTATTAAAGAGCCGATAGGAAAGGTTTTCAGCCAGATCCGTGTGGATACGGAAACAGAAATAAAGCTATGACCGGGGAGTAAGATTATGGGAGTAAATTATGAAGTGGGAGATGTGGTGACATTAAAGAAACCTCATCCCTGTGGCAGTAAAGAGTGGGAGATCCTGCGCGTAGGTGCGGATTTCCGTCTGAAATGCATGGGCTGCGGGCATCAGATCATGGTGGCGCGAAGGCTTGTGGAGAAAAATACAAGAAACCTGAAAAAAAACGAAAAAATCGAAAAAAATTAAAATTATGCTTTACATTGCAGAAAAGGTATGTTAGAATCAAAAACCGTGATATATTTCATATCCTTGCTCTTTGACAGGCAAAGGGCCAAAAGACCATAAGGAGGTTAAGACAAGCATGAACAAGTACGAGTTAGCATTAGTTGTGAGCGCTAAGCTTGAGGATGAAGCACGTGACGCTGTAGTTGAGAAGGCTAAAAGCTACATTACACGTTACAACGGCGTGATCACAGAAGTTGAAGAATGGGGTAAGAAGAAATTAGCTTACGAAATTCAGAAAATGCATGAAGGCT
>CAVIGE010000072.1:0-13753 GCA_963642325.1 Prevotella sp. CAG:279 | reverse complement strand
ATGGCAATCTCTGTTGCATAATTCTGACAGGTTACAAAGGTCTTCGCATAGGACAGGAAGAAGGTTTCATAATCAAAGCCTTCCTGCCTGGATGCCAGATTCAAGGCGCACCGCATACCACCCATATCTGCCGTGGCTTCTCCTTCCACATTGGCTCCATCTACATAGTCCCCGTCCCTGTAGATACTGTAGCTGGAATAATACTTGGCCACCTTATCGACTTTCTCCTGGAAGGTCTCGATGTCCCCGGTGTCCCACCATTGCTTCAGTTCTCCGTTTTCATCAAACATGTATCCGATGGAATCAAAGGCATGGGATATCTCATGACCCATAATGACTCCGATATGGGACAGATTTTCCTCATAGGAAGCATCCAGACTGAAGTAATTATCTGCCGCCACAATGCCCGCCATGATCGTAGCGGAATTATCAGATGACATATAATAGGCATTGCTGGTGGTAGTCGCAAGGGTCTCATCAGAAAGATCCCAGTCTTGTTTCTCTGCTTTCTGATTGATTTTCTCTGCATCGTTTCTCAGGTTATACTCTCTCACCGCTGCCACAGACTGCATCAGGTTCAGTCCGGTAAGCTCCAGCTCCTTGTAATCATTTAAGACATCCGGATACAGCACCCTGAACGTCATATTCTCCAGCTTTTCTATCGCTTTTTCTTTCGTCCGGACACTCAGCCAGTCTTCCCGGTTCAGGATTTCCTTGTAGCTGCCTACCAGATCCAGCAGAAGGTTTTCCAGATATTCCTTCTGCCTGGAAGAACAGTAGTTCGCCACATACATTTCCTGGTTCAGCTCCCTTAAGCTTCCCGACACCGTAATGATCAGGATTTTCTCATCCTCCGTAAGATCTGTAGAATCTTCAACATCTCCCTTAAGAAGACGGACGAGCTGTTCATCTCCCTGTTCAAAGCATTCCTGATAGGAATCATAGCAGTCCCTTGACAGGTACTGCATACTGTTGATGATGGTATGTACCAGAAAATAATCCTTCATGATGGAAAGATTCTTCTCCGTATAGAATCTGCCTGCCCCCTTTACGAAATCCGGTTCCCATACGGTATATTTTTCGGATTCATCATAATGGTAGGTGGATAAAATCTCAAAGAGCGGATAATTTCCCGCCAGCTCTTCTAATTCTTCCTTGCTGTATACATGGTTAAAATAAATGGAATTCTCCACCTTGGAGCTGTTCACCTGATCATAGGAGGAACATGCCTTTAACATCTGCTCATATTTCCAGCAATTTTTTAACATCCGATTCACATCAGTTTCAGAATATCCATAATCCTCCAGTATTTTAAGCAGACCCTCCCGGAGCAGCTCATGGTACTCATAGTCAGATAATCCGGTGTCGGAGGTACTGCAATTCTCAAAATCAGATCGGATCATTACGGTATAGTTATCCTCATCCTCTTCCCAGGAAGCATCTACGGAAAATCCAATGGGATAGGCGCCGGACAGGAAGCTTCCATCCTCATTCACCAGATAAGCAGTGAGCTCCTCTATATTCCGGATATCTTCAATCTGCCTGATATACGGCTCCAAGGGTCTGGTTCCTTCCGCATTCCTCTCTTCCCAGTCTCCGGCAAGCTTTGTGAAGGTGGAAAAGATTTCCTTTAGATGATTGTAGGCATCATTTTCCATGCCAATCTGATTCTCCCCCAGCGTCCCTTCTGCTGCCTGATTTAAGAGTGCAAGCTCCTGCTTCAATACCACCCTGGAATTATCCATCAGATCGCTGACACTTCCTTCTTTCTCCACACGGTCCTGTACCTCTAAAAACCACTCTTTATTGGCTGCCGTATAGAAATCATCCTTTAAGGATACATTTGTATCCTCCGTTACTGCCCCCACAAAATCGGAATTGATCCACTTTGAATCCTTCGTTACCGTTTTGCTGATATCTATTTTATTTTTATACATTTCTTCCGTAAGATCAGACATCCCGCATCCGCTTATAAAAGCAGAAATCAATATAAGGCATAAGATCCTGACAGGAAACTGTTTTCTCTTTTTCATACGCGGCCTCTCTTAAAAATCCAGCTCTTTCTGTTGGAAGATCCTGCCGGACATATAAAACCCAAAAGCGATAAAGAAAGCAATGATCAGGAAATTCAGGGATTCAAAATGTCCGATTTTTAATCCTGTACAGAAATTCTCGATATTGGAGCCCGGAAGGATCCTGCCTATATGAAGATTGGCAAACCTGGAGCCTATACCTTCCAGAAAATCATTCAGCCTTGTAAGGGGCCGGAAAAATAACACCTCGTATAACACCAGCCCCACCCCCAGACGCATCATATGGAACACCAGGATCATGGTAATGGAGGCTGCAAAGGCAGTGACGAGAAGGACAAATACAAGGATTCCCAGCATATTGGCGGCATTGCCGCCTTTGATCACCGCACCACCTGCATTGGTTCCCAGCCACAGGCTTCCCAGGAGGGTCACCGAATCCACCAGGGTCAGGATCATCATCTCCAGCCACTTGCAGGTGATAATTTTCCCCCGGCTGACACCTTTTCCGATGACGACCTGCATGGTTTTTACGGAAAGATCATCCTCATATACGTGCAGAAGATTAAAAAATCCCAGAAACATCGTCACGTATTCCAGACATTTTCTGAAATATGTCATCAAAAGGCTTAAGTTACCGCTGGTAGTCTCTGCCGTGGAACGGGCGAAGTCGAAGCCAATCAGCATGCATAAGATCCAGAAGACCCACTTCTTCTTTCTATGGGCAATGCGCCACAGATCTGCCTTCAGATACTGACCCATTATTTTTCACCTCCCACGATACTGAAGTAGAAATCCTCCAGACTTAAGGTCTCTTTTTTCTCTCCCTTAATCTCGATTCCTGCTGCCGTCAGGGCTTCTCTTGCTTTCTCCAGATCGTCCACAGAAATCTGCACCAGATTCTGTCTCGTGGTAAGCTCCTCCTGCGTGATTACCTTCTCCACCACACCGTTGTTTACGATTCCAAAACGATGGGCGGTATTCTGCAATTCCCCCAGGATGTGGGAGGATACAATCACAGTCATGCCGAACTCTTCGTTTAACCGTTGTACCAATTTACGGATATCTGCAATCCCCTGGGGATCCAGGCCATTGGTGGGTTCATCTAATATCAAAATCTCCGGGTTTCCCAGGATGGCATTGGCAATTCCCAGTCTCTGCTTCATTCCCAGGGAATACTGTTTAAACTTACTTTTCACCCCGGTTAATCCCACAATCTCCAGAACTCTGGCAATTTCTTTTTTTCTGTTTTTGATGCCTTTTAAGCGGCAGTAATACTGAAGATTTTGCTTCGCATTCATATATGGGAAGAAATTACTCCCGATCAGGAAGCCCACCTTTGCCCTGCCCTGCTTTAAGGAATCACCGGGATCGCCGATCTGAAGCTCCCCGCTCTGAAAATCTGAAAGCCCCAGGATCACCTTGAACATGGTGGTCTTTCCTGCACCGTTCTTCCCTATGAGTCCGAAAATATCCCCTTTATTGATCTCAATATTTACATCCTTTAAGACGCTGTGTTTCCCGTAGCTTTTGTTCACTCCCTTTAATGAAATAACCGGCATCGGATTTGCCTCATTCATAACGCTCTCCCTTTTCTATACATATGATGTCGGGGCGAGAGCCCCCGAATTGTTCCGTGCTGTGCACTCTTTCAGGATGAAAAATCCGCTTTCTGCAACGCCTGTCCGATCTCCTGCAGGATCAGCAGGAGATTGTTATACGCATCGCTGTTATCCAGGACCTCCTTCACCATCTGGGGATCTCCGGTGATCAAATCATCCACGCCCTTGTTGCGGAGCGTGTCCACATCCTCTGCGCGGTCTACGGTCCAGGCGGATACCGTCTTTCCGAGCAGGTGGATCCTGCTGACCATTCCCGCAGTGATAAAGGTCGTCTCGACACTGAAAAAGTCTGCATCCGGCAGGTCATAGTAATTACCGATGCCGACCGCAAGGATATAACCGGTCCGGATATCGGGATCTGCAGCCTTGATTTTCTCTAAGGACTGGTAATTAAGGGCTGTAACGCAGACCTCATCCGTGATCCCGTTTTCCCGGATTAACCTGGCCGTCTCTGCCTCCAGCTCCGGTGTTTTGCTGTTGTCCTTGATCTCGATATTCATCCGGATTTTGCCCTTGCACAGGTCAATAACCTCCTGCAGGGTCGGAATCTGTGTCCCGGCATATTCCGGACCAAAAAAGCTCCCGGCATCCAGGCTGCGCACCTCTTCATAGCTCATATCACAGATACGGCGGTCCACACCGGTACAGCGTTTCAGACTGGGATCATGACTAATCATGACAACTCCGTCAGATGTCATCTGCACGTCCAACTCCACACAATCTGCCCCAAAATCGATGGCAGCCTGAAAGGCCGGCAGTGTATTTTCCGGAGCCACCGCACTGTAACCCCTGTGGCAGGTGATGGCAGGCTTCCTGAAGGGACTTAGTTCCTCCGCCATCTTCTGCGCATCCGGCAGTGACCACAAGCCGACGGAAGCTAAGGATGTGGCAACGACAACCCCAAGAACTACCAGGCATACCAGCAGCTTGCCATTGGTCTGATAGCGTTTTCCATCCGGTCTCTTTTCGAGAACCGGCAGACTCCCTGTCAGAGACTCCTGATAAAACACATAGACCAGGGCGCAGACAGCCAGGGCAGTGAGTGCTTCCAGAATAAAGCCGAGTGCCGGGAACAGAATGGCCTGCTGCGCCGTCCCGACGGAGAAGAGCAGCTCCTTATTGTTCCATCCGATTGCAAGGGCTGCTGCACCGCCCAAAAGGAAAAGCGGAAGCATGGCCAGACCGATGCGGAAAAGAATACGGATATTATAATACAGCATCATCCAGATATACTGAAACATATGTTTCCTTGTGAATCGGATGCTTCTTCCGGCTGCTTCCACGAATCCCTGTTTCTCCAGGATAAAGATCGGGAGCAGCAGCGTCAGTAAAATAGAAATACCCACACCAACCAGAAACACAACCTCGTATGCGCCAAAATATAACGGGTTCTTACGGATTACTTCCATAATATATTCCGGAACAGCCAGCTGTTTTAAATAGGTCGAGGTAAGGAAAAAGTTGGTAAACGGAAGCAGAATGGCCGAATAAAGAAGAACCGGCCAGCTGCCCGGACGCAGCACATGCCGGATATCCAAAAGGGATTCCTTCAGCAGCGGCCAAAGCCTGCACTTTTCACCATTCATGCCTCTTTGCAGGGTATGAAATAAAATTGAAAATTCATAAATGTTCCAAAACGCCGTCAGCAGGGCGATCAGTAAAATCCCGATCAGTAAAAACGGCGACAGAAACAATCTTCCGATCCGGTCAGTTGTGATGAATTTATTTGATGATAAGGCAACGGATACTCCCCAGATTTCCTGCAAAAGCGGTGCCATCAGAAGTACGGTGGCCGCCTTATATAAAAAGATCGCAGCAAGTGCGGCACTTCCGGTACGTCTCCACAACAGGGACGCTGTCCGGTACGTTCGTTTCCTTTCCGCTCCCGCATCGCGGTATCTGCTCCATATCTGCATCGTTTTCTCTTCCTCCTGTATGCCTGTAATAGCTACATCTTACCACAGATTATTTTATTAAAAAAGAGGGTTGGATTCCCGTCATGGAATCCAACCCTCTTTTTAATATACTGCCTTGTAAATAGCAAGCACCTGTTCCTCTGTGAGAGGAATGTAATTATTTTTCAGGAGACGCTGCTGCGTTTTGATCACGTCACCGGCAAATACCGGCAAATCGCTTTCTTTGACCCCAAAGTTCCTGAGAGGTTCACTCTTCAAAACTTCATCCATCAGCTTATATAAAGCTTCCAGCGCTTCCTCGGTATTACAATCCAGGACTTCTGCTATGACCTCCTCCAGCGCATTGATTCGGCCCGTAGGCTGAAGCTCTTTATACTTCTTCATAACCGGGGCGAACATGAGCTGATTCGACTGGCCATGCGGGATATGATACACAGAGCCAAGAGGATAAGCGCAGGCATGGACTGCCGCACAGCCCGCATATCCAAATCCAAGGCCTGCCCAGTTGGAGGCCTTCAGAAAGTCTGCCGCATATTCCTTCCAGGCCTCTCCTCCGCCGTTCTCCACAGCCTTTTTCCAGCAGGAGAGGATCGTCTTTAATGCCTCCGTCGAGAAAATCCTCGAAATACTGCAGCCGTTCGGGCTCAGGAATGATTCCACACTGTGAACCATCGCATCGATGGATGAGGTAGCAAAGATCTTATATGGCAGGGAACGAAGCATATCCGTGATCATAACGGCTTTGTCCGGAAGCATGGCTTCAGAGGCAAGTCCCATCTTCACACCCTTGCTGACACGGTTAATGACAGAGATGCTGGTCACCTCGCTTCCGGTTCCGCAGGTTGTGGGAATGATGATAAGCGGATGCTTTTTGGTAAGATGGGCTACATTGTCATAGAGATCATCTACCTTATCCTCAGGTCCTGCCACAGCGACCACCTTGGCAATATCAATCACGGTTCCGCCACCGACCGCTATGATCCTTTTATAGCTCTTAGTCCTGCATGCATCAAGAATTGCATCCACATCGCCGTCTGTAGGCTCGCCTTTACTGTATTTCTCCCGGAACAGGGTCTGCACCCCGGTCTGGAGCGGTGCAATATAATCGTTATAGGTATGCTCACCGCAAAGCACCAGGTCATCTGCACTCAGCCCTGCTTCTGCAGCAAATTGTGCAAAGTTATCATATTCTTCAATTTCGGTACGAATTGAAAAACCTTTCATGGTTTATTAAGCCTCCTTCTTGACATCTTCATCCTGAATTTCATATTTGCGTTCTACGAGCTCAATGATAAGATCTGCTGTTTGTTTCCATCCCAGCAGGCTGCTGTTCAACAGGACATCTCTGGTATGCCGGTCACCACGCTTCTTGCCGGTGATATACTCATGCCTTGCATGCTGGGCTTTTTCCACAGATTCCCATTCCTCTCTTGCCTTGTGTTCGTTCATGCCTTTCTTTTTCATGACAGCTGCGATCTCATCTGCCTCCGGCGCATAGATGAATACATTCAGGACGTCATCTCTGTCTTTCAGAATGTAATCACTGCTTCGTCCGACAATGACACAGGAGGATTTCTCGGCGAAGTCATGGATCGCCTGGAACTGTGCATCAATGACACGGTTGGAGAGGTTCGCATAACGGACACCATAGGAAGTATCGAAGCCGTATCTTACGCCGATCTTGGTATCTGCTTCCTCGACAAGGCCTTTGTCAACACCGATCTGGTCTACGACCTTATCTACAAGATCTCTGTTATAATACTCGACTCCAAAATAATCTGCAACCATTTTGGCAATCTCCGGACCGCCGCTTCCGTACTCGCAGCCAACGGTGACAACAAAATGTTTCCCCTCGTATTTTTTATTGATCGCTGTAAAGCGGGGATCTTCCTCTTCTTTCTCATTTTCATCGGTAACGATGAAGATATCACGACCAAATTCTGTACCGTATTTCTTCTTAGAGTATACGTAGAAGATCACGCCCAGAGCAAGCCAGATTCCTACCACGATCCATTCCTGCCAGACAAGCGCTGCGGAGAAGGATGCCGGAATAATATAGAGAAGGGTCATGAAGCCCGCCATAACGACAGCCATAACGCCCACAAATTTACCGGCTTTTACTTTATAGGGACGTTCCATGTCAGGCCGTTTCTTTCTCAGAATGCAGAAAGAGATGGAAACAAACATGTAGGCAATGACGCAGCCAAAGGAAGCCGCATCCACCAGCCATACCAGAACGCCTCTTCCGAAGAAGGGAGCGATACAGCAGGCAATTCCGCACAGAATAATGGCTGCCTCCGGTGTCTTATTTTTTCCGAGCTTTCCGAAAAATTCAGGAATCATCAGGGACTCACCCATGGAATAAAGTGCCCGGCTTCCGCCCATGAGGAAGGAGTTCCAGGAGGTGATGATTCCGCAAAGTCCGCCAATGATGAGAACCTTACCCATCATGGGCGAGTGAAATGCGATTTCGATGGCTTTTGCCGACACAAGACCGTTCTGGGAAGACATTTCCTCCATAATCGCATTCTGCGGCATGATGTAGCAGACCGCATAGACGATCAGGAGATACCATGCAACTGCAAGGAAAATCGATAACAGCATGATTTTACCGATCTTTTTATACGGAACACTGATCTCCTCTGCTGCCTGAGGAATAACATCGAATCCAATAAATAAGAAAGGAGTCATGCAGGCAACCTTGAATACACTTCCCAGGGTATTTCCGGTGGAGGCTTCCCACATCTGCCCTGTAATATTGGAGATATCTCCGTTTATTGTGGAACCGACTACAAGAAGAATTCCGGCAATCGCGATGATAGCAGTAAGGATGGTCTGCAGCATAGCCGCCGTCTTCGCACCCTTTAAATTGATGTAAGTGATCAGGACTGCAAAACCGACACCTAAGAGAATCGTGGTAAGATAGATATCCTTGCCCGCAATGGAATACAGGTAAACCTGATTAAAATCAGGGAAGAGATAGGTGATTACGGTAGGGAGGGCTGTTGCCTCAAAAGCAGACGTCGCCACATATCCCAGGATAATCATCCAGGTACATACAAAAGAACCTGTCGGTCCCATAGCCCGATAGCTGAACACATGTTCTCCACCGCACTGGGGCATGGCAGCCGTAAGCTCGGCATAGGTAAGACCGACGAAAAATACCATCAGGCCGCCGATTAACATGGCGATCATGGATCCCATAAATCCGGCTGTGGTAATCCAGTCGCCTGAGTTGATGACCCAGCCCCAGCCAATCATTGCTCCAAATGCGATAACAAGGATGTCCCACGCACCCATTACCTTGTCAAACTTTGATTTCTGTTCCATAGACACTTCCTCCACTCTGATCTAAAAAATGCCAGGGAAGACAGATTTCCCGTCTTTCCTGACACCTTTGTCTTTGGTTCTATCATAATTACAGTGATTCCTTGAGGGCTTCCTCGAAAATCTCAAGTCCCCGCTCCATCTGCTCATCTGTCATGGTAAGAGGAGCCAGGAAACGGATGGTATTGCCTGCTGCACCGCAGTTTTCCAGAAGCAGACCCTTCTGCATTGCATTCTGGACAATATCTGCGACAAGCTTTGTAGCCGGCTCTTTTGTCTCCGGATCTGTTACGAACTCGACGCCAATCATGGCACCAAGACCTCTGACATCACCGATCACCGGATATTTCTTCTGGAGTTCTTTATATCTGGCAGTTACGACCTCACCGATATGCCTTGCCTTTGCTGCATAATCATCTCTTTCCATGATATCCATAACGGCTAATGCAGATGCACAGGAAAGCGGGTTGCCGCAGAAGGTGCCTCCGATGGTTCCTGCCGGAGCTGCATCCATCACCTCGGCTCTTGCAGTGATCGCCGAGATCGGAAGACCGCCTCCTAAGGATTTGGCTGTAGCGATGATATCCGGAGCAGCACCGGCTTCTTTCCAATATTCGGAAGCATAATATCTGCCGGTTCTGCAGTTACCGCACTGAACCTCGTCTGCGATCATCAGGATACCATTGTCATCACAGATTTTACGGACTGCCTTTACCCACTCAATCGGTGCCGGAATGAATCCGCCCTCACCCTGAAGCGGCTCTAAAATCATGCAGGCAATCTCACTGGCAGGAGCGCCCTCATCGAAGACTCTGTTCAGTTCATCAATATAGAACTGAATCGCCTCTGCTTCCGTATATCCCTTGGGAGCTCTGTAGAGATACGGATACGGAGCACGATAGATGCTGGACGGGAAGGGTCCCATGCCTACCGCATAGGTTTTCTTAGCGGTAAGTGCCATGGTAAGGTTGGTTCTTCCATGGAATGCACCGGTGAAGCAGATCACGCCGTTTCTTCCGGTATAAGCCTTTGCAATCTTGATGGCATTCTCATCACACTCTGCACCGGAATTGGCAAAATAGGTTTTCTTCACATCTCCCTTGCAGGGAATCAGTTTATTTAATCTCTCAGCAAGACTTACATAGCCATCATGTACATAGACATTGAAGATGGTATGGAAATATTTCTCAGCCTGTGCCTTCACAGCCTCGATGACTTCCGGATTTGAATAACCGATATTCAGAACGCCAACACCGCCGACCCAGTCCAGAATCTTATTTCCATCAAGATCCTCAAACATGGCACCTGCACCCTGTTTGATGCAGATCGGATAGGTCTTGCCGCAAAGAGCCTTGGGGATTGCTGCGTCCCTTCTGTCAAGAAGTGCCTTTGATTTCGGTCCCGGAACCTGCTCTGTTATAATCTCCGGTAATGCATTTGCTAAATCCTTCGTCGTCATAATTTTCTCCTCCGTGAAATCACAAAAGGCGTCAAACAGAGTATGATAAAATACTTCGTTCGACGCCTTTGTCTTTGCATTTATTGATGTTACCTGAATTATAACAGTCCTGATTTTTATTACAATATGCCCGATATACCAAATCTTTTGTGCTCCGTGCACAAAATCAAGGTTTACGACGCATTTTATGGTAATTCCGTATCATAAAAGCGAGCTTCAGGGTCAGACAGCTTTCGATATCATCCAGATCCCTTCCCAGCAGTTCCTGAATCTTATTCAGACGGTAATTTAAAGTATTGCGGTGAAGATACATAGACCCGGCTGTATACTTTGCACTGCAGTTATGGTTCAGATAGTTCTCAAGAGTTTCACAGAGACTTCCATCATGGATCTCATCTGCGTGGATCAGTCTGCCAATATTTTTTTCAACGAATTCATCCAAAAATTTATCATCTGAAATCTTTGATATGAGGGTATACAGTCCCTGATCCTTATAAAAATAAATGGGGTCATCTGCATTGGTGATGTCTGCAACCTTGATGGCGGCGGAAGCTTCATTCCGGCTGAGTCTCACATCCTCAAGATAACCGGTGCTGTTGCCGACACCGACATAAAGCTTCGTATGATATTCCCGGCTTGCCGCATCTACGATTTTTCCCAGAACCTCTCTTAACTGTTCATCACTAAACCTGCCGGAGGGAACCAGGGCAAGAACCGTACCGGTCTGCAGCTGTATCAGAATATTTTCAGACAGATGGCAGGAAAATTCCGCTGAAATAATTCTGCTGATCGATTGTCCGATGGTAAGGGAATCGCAGGAATCCTTATCCTTACGGTAAGCAAATTCAATCACGCGGAATTCTCCTGACAAATCCACGTTTAAAAACCTCGCCTGTGCAAATACATTTTCCCGGTTAAGATGCTCCGCATCCAGAATCGAAGTAAACAGCTGTTCGGCGGAATTCTTATGATTCTGTTCGAGGACCAGCCTCTGACACATGATCTGACTTAGGTCCACCAGAGGGAATTTCTCAGGAAGTTCAAAGAGCGGCAGACTGTGTGCATTACAATATTCGACCATATCCCCGGATATCTGACCCTCGTTAATTCCCAATGCAGCAATATGATATTCCTGCATCCGGCTGATTAACTCTATTAATTTTCTACTGTCGTCTGTGAGACTCCTGTTGGTAAGGATCACGAATTCTCCGCCATGGATGTAATCCTCGATTCGATACTCACTCCTGATGCACTGCAGACAGTCAGCAAAATAGATCCAGCGGATCGGATGCGTCAGGCCTTCTGCCCCGGCTTTCAAATTCAAAACATCCTTTAATTCAGGAAGTCTGATCATTTCTTCACAATTCATAGTTATAATCCACCTCTCAGGATTACGTTGTATTCCAAAAATAGCCTGAACAGCTCCCCTTACGGTAACCTACTGTAGTGTCTGCAAACTGTATCTGCAAGAGAATGATTTCTATGCAAAAGTATTGTCTCAGGTGTTTTCCATTATCGCATTCTCCTAATAGTTTTCTGCATGAACTTCAAAATAGCTCTGCGGATGTGCACATACCGGACAGACTTCCGGAGCTTTAGTTCCTACTACGATATGTCCACAGTTGCGGCACTCCCACACTTTTACTTCACTCTTCTCAAATACCTGTGCCGTCTCAATATTTTTAAGAAGTGCACGATATCTTTCCTCGTGATGTTTCTCAATCGCACCTACTGCTCTGAACTTAGCAGCCAGCTCCGGGAAACCTTCTTCCTCCGCTGTCTTTGCAAATCCCTCATACATGTCGGTCCACTCATAGTTCTCACCCTCTGCAGCTGCAGCAAGATTTGCTTTGGTATCACCGATTCCTGCCAGTTCCTTGAACCACATTTTTGCATGTTCTTTCTCATTATCCGCTGTCTTCAGGAATAATGAAGACATCTGCTCATAACCCTCTTTTTTTGCCACAGATGCAAAGTAGGTATACTTATTTCTTGCCTGAGACTCCCCTGCAAATGCCTCCTGTAAATTCTTCTCTGTCTGCGTTCCCGCATACTTGTTTGCTGCCATTGCTTTTCCCTCCGTTTTTTAAGTGAATTTCGGTACATTGTGCCTTAGTAAGATTGTATGTTATTTTCAGGTAATTTTCAACGGGGAGCTGGATTTTTCCACAAAAAAGAGGAGCCCCCGCAGGTTCTCCCCCAGTCACATCCCGTTCATCCGCATATTCTTTTACTGATTCACACATAATTTCACGGTCTCCGCTTCGCTCCGGTCGGTTCTAAGCAGATGTCCACCAGACATCCAGAACCCTTCCTCAGTTTCTTGAAAACAACTATTTTTGTAACCGTGAAAGTATAAATTCCTTGGTGGTACCTTTCAGTCCAAGCATTTCTATTGCCTGTTCCAATGAAACATGTGCACTTTTCATTAAGTTTTTCACACCCTCAAGCATTTTTTCATCTGCGCATTCTCTACCATATTCTTTTACTGATTCACACATAATTTCACGTCCTTCCTCAGTTTCTTTGAAATGTTTTACACCATCCGCCAATGCCTTATAGTGCATATCTTCTGATTCTCTTTGATGAAAATCTTCTATAAGCTGAGCGATTTCACCTTCGCCCTTGTAGCTGCCATTCACATATATAATATGCGAACCGTCTTCAAAAAGTTTCCCGGTTTCTCTGACATACCGATCAATATGATAAACCGGTAATCCTTCTTTGAATTTATCCTTTTTGTAGATAAAAATCACATAGGAATCCTTGAGTTCTTTAAAATCCTGACTTGCTTTCAGCATTCTGGCATCAACCATACTGCTATGGAATCTTGCACGTTCCACAGCTGCGCCTTTTGCGTCACCCTGAACCTCTACATCAATCTCTTTTCCATGAGAATCTACCGCATGTACATCCAAAGTAATATTCCGGCCATCTACCAGAGGATTCTTCAACTCATCCTGTCCGTCCACACTGATTACCTTAATATCTTCTCCAAGGATAATGCGAAGTATAAGCTCTGTAGCTTCTATATTTTTATCAAATACATGACTCATCAAATCATCATCAAAAAGAGTCATATCATCAACGAGTTTATTTACCCGTTTCTGCTGGTTTTCATCGTAAAATTGTTCTTTTTCCATAACTACCTGCTTTCGTTTTTATCGTAGCACGAATCTGTCTGACTTACAAATTAAATTTACATAAAATTTGTGTTTCTGAAAACAATCAAATGTAACACTTCCGGGTAAAAATTTTCCACCCAAGACATAAAAAGCAGCAATGAATTTTCCTTCATTGCTGCTTACCTAACGTCCCTGACTGGAGTCGAACCAGCGGCCTTTCGCTTAGGAGTTCGATAACAACATAGAAATATGCATCCACTTAAGTCAAGCTAGG
>CAVIGE010000071.1:0-14138 GCA_963642325.1 Prevotella sp. CAG:279 | reverse complement strand
AGCGGCGTATGAATATTTAAAAACCCTTCCGGAATTTGAGGGAGCGGAAGATATCTAAGGAGGAAATCAAAATGGATTTTACAACATTAACTGAACATTTCGTATTTGTGGTACTGGTTGCCTGCCTGGTGGTTGGATATATCATCAAACACGCGACCTTTTTAAGCAAGCTTCCAAACACTGATATTCCATGTGTCCTTGCGGTAATCGGAGCCGTATTGAACGGATTTGTCAGTGGCTTTGGCGTTGAATCAGTTGTATACGGAGCAGTCATGGGGCTTGCGTCTACCGGTTTACACCAGGCCTTTACACAGTTTATTGAAGGTAAAAATAATTCCGAGGAGGGCAATCCGGATGGGGTTCACAATCACCAGTGATCATATTATGTGGTTTTGCACATTCTTAGCGGCACTTTGGGGTGCGTGGAAAATCGTTAAAGAAGTCAAGAAACCTAATGAGGATCTCAGACGAATTGTGGAGAAGCATTCTGAACTTCTGGATAATGATAATTACCGTCTGAAAAATTCCGAAGAGACCAATCGAAAAATCCTTCAGTGTTTACTCGTGATCATCAATCATGAAATCACCGGGAACGGAATCGAAACGATGAAGGAAACCAGAGATGAATTACAGGAATATCTGATAAACAGGTAAGAGGAGCCAGTAGGAGTAACGTTTAAGCCATTTCAGGCCATTCATATGTTACTCCTACATGTGCCATCAGAAACCCCTTACTTTTACTGGATACTCCACATCCGCAGTCGTTACAGTTTGTAGCAGCTAAATCACTCATCAATAAATCCTCCAAAATTTTGTTTACAATTCATCATATGGATGGGGGCTGTCCCTGGTGACAAAAAAGTTGACAGTATTTATTCATTACGATATAATAAAGACAATGTAACAAATTTGTAATTTTTAGAAACAGATTCGATATATTCCTATCGATGAATGAAGAAATGGGGAAAATTATGAAGAGTTTCAGAAAACAGAACTGGTTGAGAGGCCTGATGCTGGCAGCATTGCTGGTGATGGGATGTACCTTTCTCTCACATTCCACACGGGAGGTACAGGCAGCATCCGCAGGCTTTAAGACCATCGGGGGCAAGACCTATTACATAAAAAGCAACGGAAGTAAACAAAAGGGCTGGCTTACCATTGGAAAATACAAGTATTACTTTAATAAGACTACCGGGGTTCAGGTCAAGGGCTGGCTTAATGTAAATGGTAAAAAAACATATTATTTCACCAGCAAAAAAGGGGCAATGGTAACTGGCTGGCTGGTCGATTCCAAGAAGCATACCCGTTACTTTGACCCGAAAACCGGCAAACTGACCCGGGGCTGGATGAAGAACAGTAAAGGGCAGAGATACTACTTTACAAGTGGAGAAGGGGTCATGGCTACCGGCTGGCTGAAGGACAGTAAAGGACGCAAACGTTATTTTTATAAGAACTCCGGAGTGATGGCTACAAAGTGGATGAGGAATTCCTCCAAAAACCTCAGCTATTATTTTGATCCGGATACCGGTTATATGGTTACCGGCCTGAAGACTATTGATGGGAAGAAGTACTATTTTAAAACAGATGGAGTGATGGCTGTCAGCACAACAGTGACCGTAAACGGTGTTACCTATACGATCTCCTCAAGCGGAGTTGCAACTGCCAAGGCAAATTCGAACCAGAATCTGAGTAACGGAAATGTAAAGGTTTACGATACCAAAAACAGCCGATACTATACCATGGTTAAAGAATACAAGAGCCATCCGGGTATTGCCAGCGGCAAGACAACAGACGAAGCACTTCTTGCCGCGCTTTGTGAATCTGAAGCAGGAGACCAGGGAAAGATCGGAATGGAAGCGGTAGCACTTTGCGTTCTGAACCGTACGATCAAGAAAGATAAGGAATTTCCTTCTACGGTCAGAGGTGTGATTTATGAAAACATCGGAAGCAGTACAACACCTCAGTATTCCGTAGTCCGTGACGGTGCACTGCTAAAACGCCTGAATGGAAATTTTGAGAACCGTACTCTCGCATACCAGGCTGCCAGAGAAGCGATGACTATTTTTAATAATTATGTAAAAAAGGGCAAAGCCAGGACCCTGAGCGGATTTAAACAGAAGGATTTTAATTATATGTATTTTATGACGAACAGTGCTTTCAAAAAACAGCCTCTGAATTTCAGCAAGGTTAAATATGAAATTTACAAAGGCCATACATTTTTTGTAGACTGGGTATAAAGGCAGATCATGGCATTTGTTAATTTCCGGAACTGCTATAAGTCCGCTTTAAAATTAAGGAGTAAGATAATGAAGGTAAAAATTTATACAGATGGTGCCGCCCGCGGAAATCCCGACGGACCGGGCGGCTATGGAGCAGTTCTGCAGTATGTTGACACGAAGGGGCAGCTTCATGAAAGAGAGTTATCCAAAGGATATCGAAAAACAACGAATAACCGTATGGAGCTGATGGCGGCTATTGCAGCACTGGAGGCTCTTACCCGTCCCTGTCAGGTGGAGCTTTATTCGGATTCCAAATATCTGGTAGATGCTTTTAACCAGCACTGGATCGATTCCTGGCTCAAAAAAAACTGGAAACGCGGAAAAAATGAAGATGTAAAGAATGTGGATCTCTGGAAACGTCTTCTGAAGGCAAAGGAGCAGCATCAGGTGAGCTTTTTCTGGGTTAAAGGACATGCAGATAATCCGTTAAATGAGCGGTGCGACCAGCTTGCGACCTCAGCGGCAGATGGAGATGATCTTTTTGTAGATGAAGGCCTGAACGGATAAAAGAAGGTGTGTGAACAGTAACTTTCTGTCACTTTAAGTTGTCAAAGCAATGCTGAAATTTCTTGACAAACAAAAAGGCAGTTTGTATACTTCATATAGTATAGTAAAAGGCATGGAAGGGAAGAAGTAGCTTAAGGAAAGCCCACAGAGAGCAGCCGGCAGGTGAGAGGCGCAGGGTGGAACTTCTGTGAATACATCCCGGAGCTTCGCACCGAATGATACGAGTAGGCTGCGACGGAATGGCATCCGTTATTGTGCTGAAGTGATTTTATAATGGATCATATCATCATATGTCCGGATATAAGTTCACTTTATGAGGCAGGAAATGCGAGTTTTCTGTAAATTTAGGTGGTAACACGGGACCCGGTTCTCGTCCTAAACGGACAGGAACCGGGCATTTTTTTATATCATAGGAAATTACTCCATAATGTTCCAGTGACATAAAAACTTATAGGACTATACAGGAGGAAAGAACAATGACAGTTTGGGACGAACTGAAAGCACGTGGCCTGATCGCACAGGTTACAGACGAAGACGAGATCAAGGAGATGGTAAACAACGGCAAGGCTACCTTTTATATTGGCTTTGACCCGACCGCAGACAGCCTTCATGTTGGCCACTTCATGGCACTTTGCCTGATGAAGAGACTGCAGATGGCAGGCAACCGTCCGATCGCACTTCTCGGCGGCGGTACCGGAATGATCGGTGATCCGTCCGGAAGAACCGATATGCGTCAGATGATGACCAAGGAAACCATCCAGCACAATATTGACTGCTTTAAACAGCAGATGAGCCGATTCATCGATTTTTCCGATGGAAAAGCTCTCATGATAAATAATGCCGACTGGCTTATGAAGCTTAATTATGTGGAGCTTCTCCGCGAGGTAGGTGCTCACTTTTCCGTAAACCGCATGCTGACAGCAGAGTGCTATAAACAGCGTATGGAAAGAGGTCTGAGCTTTCTGGAATTCAACTACATGATCATGCAGAGCTATGACTTTTACATGCTGTACCAGAATTACGGCTGCAACATGCAGTTTGGTGGTGATGACCAGTGGAGCAACATGCTTGGCGGAACAGAACTGATCCGCCGTAAGCTTGGCAAGGATGCCTATGCAATGACCATCACACTGCTCCTTAATTCCGAGGGCAAGAAGATGGGCAAGACACAGTCCGGAGCTGTATGGCTTGATCCGAATAAGACATCCCCGTTTGATTTCTACCAGTACTGGAGAAACGTAGACGATGCAGATGTTATCAAATGCATGCGACTTCTTACCTTCCTTCCTCTTGAAGAGATCGATGAGATGGCCAAATGGGAAGGTAGCGAGCTGAACAAAGCCAAGGAAGTCCTTGCATACCAGCTGACAGAGCTTGTACATGGCGAGGAGGAAGCAAAAAAAGCACAGGAGGGTGCCCGCGCACTCTTCTCAGGTGCAGACACTTCCAATATGCCGACAACAGAGCTTGCGGAGGAGGATTTTGATGCGGACGGAAAGATCGACCTTATCACACTCCTTGTAAAGGCAGAGCTGGTACCGAGCCGTTCCGAGGGACGCCGTGCGATCCAGCAGGGTGGTGTATCCATAGATGGAGAGAAGATCGAAGACATCTACCATACCGTTGGAAAGGATGCCTTTGCAGGAGAAGGAGTCGTTCTCAGACGAGGCAAAAAGAAATTCAAAAAAATCTGTGTAAAATAATTCCCCGTATGGCAGCAGCCCCAGGGCAGATCCGAAGCCTTAAGACTGCTGCAAAAAGGGCTGACACAAGGAGGATAACAACATGAAAAAGTACGGAGTGAACGAACTTCGTAAGATGTTCCTTGATTTTATGGAGAGCAAGGGTCATCTTGTAATGAAAAGCTTTTCCCTGGTTCCGCAGGGCGATAAGAGTCTTCTGCTGATCAACGCAGGTATGGCTCCGCTGAAACCATATTTCACAGGTGCCGAAAAACCACCGAGAACAAGAGTGACAACCTGCCAGAAATGTATCCGTACCGGCGATATCGAAAACGTAGGTAAAACCGCCCGCCACGGTACATTCTTTGAGATGCTTGGAAACTTCTCTTTCGGTGATTATTTCAAGACAGAGGCCATCCACTGGTCCTGGGAATTTCTTACAGAGGTGGTAGGTCTTGATGCAGACCGTCTTTATCCGTCTATTTATCTGGATGATGATGAAGCATTTGATATCTGGAACAAGGAGATCAAAATCCCGGCTGAACGTATTTTCCGTTTTGGAAAAGAGGACAATTTCTGGGAGCACGGCGCAGGCCCATGCGGTCCATGTTCCGAGATCTATTATGACCGCGGAGAGAAATACGGCTGTGGAAAACCTGGCTGTACGGTAGGCTGCGACTGCGACCGTTACATGGAAGTATGGAACAACGTTTTCACACAGTTTGAGAATGATGGAAACGGAAACTACACAACACTGAAACAGAAGAATATTGATACCGGTATGGGACTTGAGCGACTTGCTGTAGTTGTTCAGGATGTAGATTCTATTTTTGATGTAGATACAATCTGCGCACTTCGTAACCTTGTATGCGAGATCGCACATAAGGAATATGAGAAAAACTATACAGACGATGTTTCCATCCGTCTGATCACAGACCATATCCGTTCTGCAACATTTATGATCTCTGATGGAATCATGCCGACGAATGAAGGACGCGGCTATGTGCTCCGCCGTCTGATCCGCCGCGCGGCCCGCCACGGACGTCTTCTTGGTATTGAGGGAACCTTCCTTGCAAAATTAAGTGCACAGGTGATCGAAAGTTCCAAGGCCGGCTATCCGGAGCTTGAGGAGAAGAAGGAATTTATCTTCCGTGTTCTCACAAATGAGGAAAATCAGTTCAACAAGACCATTGACCAGGGACTCCGCATTCTTTCCGATATGGAAGAAGAGATGAAGAATGCAGGTGAAAAAATTCTTTCCGGCGATAACGCATTCAAACTTTATGATACTTACGGCTTTCCTCTTGACCTTACAAAAGAAATCCTTGAGGAAAAAGGATACGGCATTGACGAGGATGGATTCCAGAAAGCAATGGAAGAGCAGAGAGTCAAGGCACGTACTGCCCGTGAAGTAACCAACTACATGGGTGCAGATGCAACGGTATATGATGATATCGATGTCAATGTAACAACGGAGTTCGTTGGCTACGATCATCTTGCCTTTGATTCCAAAGTCACTGTCCTTACTACAGAGACAGAGATCGTGGACTCCCTCACAGAAGGACAGAAGGGTACTGTATTTGTGGAACAAACTCCTTTCTATGCGACTATGGGTGGACAGGAAGGTGATACCGGTGTGATCGAGACTGCAAATGGTAAATTCGTGGTTGAGGATACCATCAAGCTCCGTGGCGGAAAATTCGGCCATGTAGGACATATGGAATCTGGCATGATCTCCACAGGCGAGACCGTTTCCCTGAAAGTAAACGAAGATGCAAGAAAGGATACCGAGAAGAACCACAGTGCAACACATCTTCTTCAGAAAGCACTGAAAACAGTCCTCGGTTCCCATGTAGAGCAGAAGGGTTCTCTTGTAACACCGGACAGACTTCGTTTCGACTTTGCCCATTTCCAGGCTATGACCGCTGAGGAGATCCAGGCAGCAGAGGATCTTGTAAACAAAGAGATTCAGGCAGGCCTTGAGGTACGTACAGACATCATGGATGTGGAGGAAGCCAAGAAATCCGGAGCAATGGCTCTGTTCGGTGAGAAATACGACCAGAAGGTACGTGTAGTATCCATGGGAGACTTCTCCAAAGAGCTCTGCGGTGGTACACACGTAAAAAACACAAGCTCCATCATGCTCTTTAAGATCGTTTCCGAGTCCGGTATTGCAGCAGGTGTGCGCCGTATCGAGGCACTGACCGGTAAAGCCGTGATCGACTACTACAGAAAGCAGGAAGCACTTCTCCATGAAGCCGCAAAAGTCCTGAAGGCAAACACAACTGAGGTTGTAGAAAAGATCGGCCATCTTCAGGCCGAGGTGAAAGCACTTCAGAGTGAAAACGAATCCCTTAAGAGCAAAGCAGCTCAGAGCGCACTTGGCGATGTTATGGATAAAGTCGTTGAAGTAAACGGCGTAAAACTCTTGGCAGCCAAGGTTGAGGGCGTAGATATGAATGGCCTGAGAGACCTTGGTGATAAACTGAAGGAGCAGCTTGGAGAGGGAGTTGTCCTTCTTGCAGCAGTAAACGGCGGCAAGGTAAATCTTCTTGCAATGGCAACGGATGCAGCTCAGAAGGCCGGTGCCCATGCAGGAAACCTGATCAGGGAAGTTGCAGCAATCGTTGGCGGCGGCGGCGGCGGACGCCCGAACATGGCCCAGGCCGGCGGAAAGAATCCGGAAAAGGCTCAGGAAGCTATTGCCGCAGCAGCCGGAATCCTTGAAAAACAGCTTACAAAATAAACGCAATATTTGATATTTACATTTTTGACAAATTTTTCATAAAAAGTGTGAAAAGTTGTTGACGAAACCTTGTGCAATGATATATAATAACACTCGTGCAAGAAAAATACCCAGACAGTTGTATTTTAGCACAATCTACAACTGGAGGGAGGTTAGGTGTGAGTCTATGTCAAACGTTATCGTAAAAGAGAACGAGACTTTAGATAGCGCTCTTCGCAGATTCAAGAGAAGCTGCGCAAAGGCAGGAATTCAGCAGGAAATCCGCAAAAGAGAGCATTACGAGAAACCAAGCGTTCGTCGTAAAAAGAAATCTGAAGCCGCAAGAAAACGTAAATATAATTAATTGTGCGCAAAAATCCCTGGCTGTATAGTCAGGGATTTTTAATTAAAGCGGATAAAATCGTCCGCTTCGCTACCTGCTCATAACCGGAAGACTGCTTTGCGGTTTATCGGTTAAAAAAGCCGAAAGAACGTTTGGCAAAAGGGAAAAAGTATGAATTTAATTATTAAACTGATCATCAAACCACTGCGATCGCTCCTGAAGTTACTGTTCAACCGCATTTTTTATGTGGCACTTGCTCTTATTGTTCAGCTTGCATGGCTGCTGATCGCATTATTCCGTCTCATGGAATATTCCAGATGGGTTACGATCGGAATGCAGATCGCCGGTTTTCTGGTAGTCCTCTGGATTGTAAACAAAAAGATCAATCCTTCCTATAAGCTTGCCTGGACAATGCTGATCCTTGTCTTTCCGGTATTTGGTGTTTCGCTGTATCTGCTGTTCGGTAAATCCCGAATCGGAACGGTGATGGAACAGCATTATCAGAAGCTGATCAGTGAGACTGCGCAATACCTGGAAGGCTCAGAGTGCACAAGGAAACATCTGATGGAGGATGACCAGTCCATGGCCTTACAGTCAGAATATATATGGAAGTATTCCAGATATCCGGTCCATGAGAATACCTCCGCTGAATATTTTCAGGTGGGAGATGACATGTTTCCGGTTCTTGTGCACGAGCTGGAACAGGCGAAGCATTTTATATTCATCGAATATTTTATCATCAATGACGGGGTTATGTGGCAGACGATCCTGAATATCCTCGAAAAAAAGGCAAAAAATGGTGTGGATGTCCGGCTGATCTATGACGGATTTGGATGCCTCACAACACTGCCCTATAAATATTATAAGGAGATGCAGGAACGTGGGATCAAATGCCAGGTATTTAATCCTTTCCGTCCCATTCTCAACATTATCCAGAATAACCGTGACCATCGCAAGATCTGTGTGATCGATGGGTGGACGGGCTTTACAGGGGGCATTAACCTGGCAGATGAATATATTAACCAGCGTAAGCGTTTCGGACACTGGAAGGACACTGCAGTCATGCTTAAAGGTGACGGGGTCTGGAATATGACAGCAATGTTCCTTTACATGTGGGGAATCGTCAGCAGAACCGATACTTCTGCTGATTTTGGCAGTTATCTGCCTCACAGATGGCATCCGGATGAGTTTGAAGGAAGCGGCTATGTGCAGCCTTTTTGCGATTCGCCTCTGGATGATGAGGTTGTGGGCGAAAATGTTTACCTTAATATCATCAACCGTGCCAGGAATTATGTCTATATCTGTACACCATATCTGATCATCGACAATGAGATGATGACAGCCCTCTGTCTCGCCGCAAAAAGTGGCGTGGATGTCCGGATCATGACACCTGGGATCCCGGATAAGAAGATGGTATTTCTCCTGACCCAGTCCTATTATAAGCAGCTTCTGGAAGCTGGCGTAAGGATCTATGAGTACCAGCCTGGCTTTCTCCATGCGAAATCCTTTGTCTGTGATGACAAGGTAGGCGTTGTCGGAACCATCAATCTGGATTACCGAAGCCTTTATCTGCATTTTGAGGATGGTGTATGGCTGTACAAAAACGATGTGGTGCTCGATATCCGCGACGATTTCCTGGAAACCCTGGAATATTGCAGCAGCATTGATCTTGACTTCTGCCTGAAACGGAATATCGCAGTAAGGGCCATGCAGAACGTGCTGAGGGTTTTTGCCCCACTACTGTAAAAACTCTTTGACAGACAAGTATAAATTCTGTATGATATACCAGACGGGGGTTTAAAGGCTCCCGTCTGATATTGTCTGCGAAAGAATATAGCATAAAAATAGATAAGGAATAATATTGGAGGAATTGATTTGAGCCAGAATAAAGAAACAGAACTTCAGCTTCAGTACATTGAGAAATGTAAGGAGCTTCTTGCCGGGAACAGCACATGCCGTCCGACCTTCCATATACAGAATGAAGGATGTCAGATGAACTCCATCCAGACAGAATCCATTGCCGCGATCATGGAGAAGATGGGATATGAGATGGTAGATACGGAGGAGGCAGATGCAGTGGTATTTAATACCTGTACTGTCCGTGAGAATGCCAATCAGAAGATTTACGGACATCTGGGCCACTTAAAGAGTATCAAGAGAAATCATCCGGATATGAAGATCGTGCTTTTCGGCTGCATGATGCAGGAACATCATGTAGTAGAAAAGATCAGCAAAGATTATAAATACGTAAATCTTGTATTCGGAACCCACAACGTCCATAAATTTCCGGAGCTTTTTTACCGGACATTACAGACAGATGAGCAGATCATTGATATCTGGAAGGAATCCGATGAGATCGTTGAGGGAATGCCTGCCTCCCGTAAATATCCCTTCAAAACAGGTGTCAGTGTCATGTTTGGCTGCAATAACTTCTGCAGCTACTGTATTGTTCCCTATGTCCGTGGCCGTGAGAAGAGCCGTGAGCCCCAGGCTATCATCCGCGAGATCGAAGAACTGGCCGCAGATGGGGTAACGGAGATCATGCTTCTTGGCCAGAATGTAAATTCTTACGGGAAAACCCTTGCAATACCGGTAACCTTCGCCCAGCTTCTGAGGGAAGTGGAGAAGATCGAAGGGATTAAGCGCATCCGTTTCATGACCTCCCATCCGAAGGATCTTTCGGATGAGCTGATCCAGACTATGGCTGAGAGTAAAAAGATCTGTCATCACCTCCATCTTCCGTTACAGTCCGGAAGCAGCAGAGTCTTAAAGGAGATGAACCGTCGCTATGACAAGGAGAAATATCTGAAGCTGGTAGAAAAGATCCGCGAAGCGATCCCGGATATCTCCCTAACAACAGATATTATGGTTGGTTTTCCTGGAGAGACAGAGGAAGATTTTAAGGAGACTCTGGATGTGGTAAGAAAGGCGGATTACGATACGGCATTCACCTTTATTTATTCCAAGCGCAGCGGAACTCCGGCGGCAGGAATGGAGAATCAGATACCGGAGGACGTTGTGAAGGAGCGTTTCAGCCGCCTTCTTGCACTGGTACAGGAGAAGGGGCGGGAGAATTCCTCCCGTTTCCAGGGAACTGTTCAGGAGATCCTGGTAGAAGATGAAAACCGTGAGAAGGGTACACTTACAGGCCGTACCCAGCACAATCTCCTTGTCCATTTTCCGGGAGATCAGGCACTGATCGGCAAATATGTAAATGTCAGTCTTGATACCTGTAAGGGGTTTTATTATTTTGGCCACATAATAGAAGAGTAAATTTTATCCAATACAGATTTTTATTGCCTGCTCATGAGGTTACTGCCTGTGAGCGGGCTTTTTTATATCATAGGGATTTACTCCGTAATGTTCTATTATCATAGAATTTAATCTTTAGTTGAAAATACTTATTGACAAATACCCCATAAGGGTATACGATGTTTCATATAAAAAAGATACCCCATAAGGGTATTTTGCGAAAGGAGAAACAGCCCATGTCTGAAAAGAAAGTCTGTCCCTGCTGCTGCGATAAGCACACCGCACGTTCAGAGGAAGAAAAAAAGAAGCTGATCAACCGTCTGAAGCGTATTGAAGGACAGATCAGGGGCATTATAGGAATGATGGAGAATGATGCCTATTGCAATGACATCCTGATCCAGTCTGCGGCAGTCAATGCAGCAGTCAATGCGTTTAACAAAGAGCTTCTTGCCAGCCACATCCGCACCTGCGTTGCCAGAGATATCAGGGAAGGCAAGGACGAGACTATTGATGAGCTGGTAACAACCCTCCAGAAGCTGATGAAATAAAGGGACACTATATATTTTAGGAGGTATTTGAAAGAATGGAGCAATACAATGTAACCGGAATGAGCTGTGCTGCCTGCTCTTCCAGGGTGGAGAAAGCCGTATCCAAAGTACCGGGAGTAAACAGCTGTTCGGTAAGTCTTCTCACAAATTCCATGGGAGTGGAAGGGACAGCATCTCCCGGTGAGATCATCAAGGCTGTGGAGGCGGCCGGATACGGAGCCTCTCTAAAGGGTGCAGCTGGAGAGAAAATCTCTATGTCTGCCGCCGAGGAAGCACTGGAGGATCATGAGACACCGATCCTGAAGAAACGGCTGATCGCATCGGTGGGATTTCTTCTTGTGCTGATGTATTTTTCCATGGGACATATGATGTGGGGCTGGCCTCTGCCGAAATGGTTTGACGGCAACCATGTTGCAATGGGACTGGTACAGCTGCTTCTGGCAGGGATCGTTATGGTCATCAACCAGAAATTTTTTATCAGCGGCTTTAAAAGTCTTATGCACCGTTCCCCGAATATGGATACTCTGGTAGCACTTGGCTCCATGGCATCTTTCCTGTGGAGTGTTTACGCACTGTTTGCCATGACAAGGGCACAGGTGGACGGGGATTTTGCCGCAGTCATGAATTATATGATGGATTTCTATTTTGAGTCGGCGGCTATGATCCTGACGCTGATCACGGTGGGAAAAATGCTTGAGGCCCGCTCCAAGGGTAAGACAACGGATGCCCTTAAGAGTCTCATGAAGCTGTCCCCGAAAACTGCAACTGTAGTACGAAACGGGCAGGAACTGAACGTTCCTGTTGAACAGGTCCAAAAAGGCGGGATTTTTGTGGTACGCCCGGGGGAGAATATCCCTGTTGACGGTTTGATCCTGGAAGGAACAACTGCAGTCAACGAAGCAGCACTGACAGGGGAGAGTATTCCCGTTGATAAGGAAGCCGGAGATATGGTTTTTGCAGCAACTGTGAATCAGTCCGGATTTATCAGATGCGAGGCAACCCGCGTAGGGGAGGATACTACGCTTTCCCAGATCATAAAAATGGTCAGCGATGCAGCCGCAACCAAGGCACCGATTGCAAAGATCGCAGACCGTGTTTCCGGAGTGTTTGTTCCGGCAGTGATCACCATTGCAGTGGTCACAACGATCATCTGGCTTCTTACCGGACATGATTTTGGTTATGCACTGGCGAGAGGGATCTCCGTGCTGGTGATCAGCTGCCCATGTGCACTTGGCCTTGCAACACCGGTTGCTATTATGGTAGGAAATGGTATGGGGGCTAAAAACGGAATCCTCTTCAAAACAGCAGTTTCTCTTGAGGAAACCGGAAAAATCCAGATCGTTGCCCTGGATAAGACAGGAACCATCACAAGCGGCCAGCCGGAAGTGACCGATATTCTGCCGGCAGATGGCGTTTCTGAAAGGGAGCTTCTCGCGCTTGCCGGCTCACTGGAGAAAAAAAGTGAACATCCACTGGCAAAAGCCGTCCTGAAAAAAGCGGATGAAGAGAAAATAGACGCTGATGAGGTTACAGGATTTCAGGCACTTCCGGGAAATGGCCTTTCTGCTGTGCTTGGCAGTGACACCCTGACAGGAGGAAGCATGAAATTTATCAGCAGCCAGACTGCTGTTCCGGCACAGCTCAGCTCGGAAGCTGAAAGGCTTTCCGAACAGGGAAAAACACCGCTTCTTTTTACAAAAAACGGCAGACTTCTTGGAATCATCGCAGTTGCGGATGTTATAAAGGAAGACAGTCCACGTGCTGTGAAAGAGCTTCAGAATATGGGCATCCGCGTGGTCATGCTTACCGGTGACAATGAGCGCACCGCCAGAGCCATCGGCGCACAGGCAGGTGTTGACAATGTGATCGCAGGTGTCCTTCCTGACGGAAAGGAGAGCGTGATCCGTGCTTTAAAGGAGCAGGGGAAGGTTGCCATGGTTGGAGATGGTATCAACGATGCGCCTGCACTTACAAGAGCGGATATCGGAATTGCTATCGGGGCAGGAACAGATATTGCCATTGATGCGGCAGATGTTGTCCTGATGAAGAGTCAGTTAAGTGATGTCCCGGCCGCAGTGCGTTTAAGCCGCGCAACACTTCGGAATATCCACGAAAATCTTTTCTGGGCATTCTTCTACAATGTGATCGGTATTCCGCTGGCAGCCGGTGTATGGATCCCGATCTTCGGATGGATCTTAAATCCGATGTTTGGTGCAGCGGCAATGAGTCTGTCAAGCTTCTGTGTTGTAACCAATGCACTGAGACTGAATCTTTTCAGGCTCCACGATCCGGCGAAGGATAAGGTGGTCAAAAATCCGGTAACCTTAAACATCAGTAATGATGAAAATAAAAAACAGAAAAAGGAGAACAAAAAAATGGTAAAAGTAACAGTAAAGGTAGAGGGAATGATGTGCGGACACTGTGAGGCACATGTAAACAAGGCGATCCAGGCAGCCTTTGGTGCAGAGGATGTGGTATCCTCCCACGAGAACGGAACAACGGTATTCACAGTACCAGAAAAGGTTGATGCAGCGAAGGTTGAAGAGGTGATCCAGGAAGCCGGTTATGAATTCAAAGGAATCACGCAGGAATAATACGTGAATCCCATTTCTTTTTATAAATCTACAATGAGAGACAGATCTGCGAAATCGGATCTGTCTCTTTTCGATTCTCCGGGCATTGTGTATAAAAAACAAGGTTTTGAAATATAATAAATCAATAATCTCTCGGAATTCTGATTGATTATGCCAGCGAAACTCTGGCATTGAACTTTGACAAGTAAATATTATCCAAAATTGAAAA
>CAVIGE010000070.1:0-14436 GCA_963642325.1 Prevotella sp. CAG:279 | reverse complement strand
TGAAACAGATTTATGATGTAGCGATGTTGGTACAGATGATTCATCTTATCAATAGTCAGAAATCTGAAAATGAATAATTGCAAATTAAAGAAATGAAAAGAAAAAGACCGTACACATGAGCGGTCTTTTTTCTATGCTGTAAATTGTGAGCCAACATAAATAAGCGTAATAATCCGTAGAAAGCCATGTAGGGATTTCTACGGATTATTACGCAAACGGGAAAGTTTCAGGAAACCAGTAGAGGTTTCCTGAGATAAGCAATCATATACGCATGTAATTTTTGCATATTTACAAAATAAAATCCCTCTCAGCTGCTGTAATAGCAGAAGAGAGGGATGTCAATTTATTCACATACGTGATACTACATACCAAGTTTGGGAACAAATCTTTGGAAAACACTTTGGAAAATGAAAAAGCTAAAATTTCCATCTGGGAACATTTTAAATGTAAAAATAATGGGTGAAAAACGCCAGTTTGGGAACATGTAGGGATGTAAAATCCCACTGGGGATTTTTTTCTGTTTAAGTGAAAAAAAGCTTGACATAAGTTGCTCTATTAAATATAATTTTCCCATACATTACAAAAATGTTACAAACAAAGAAAACAAAGCAAAAAAAATGTAACGATTTGTATTTTTTTGGAAACAGATAACAATGGGGGCTATGGGATCTGAGTTCGAGAGAAATGCTCGTTACAGAAAATCAAACGCAAGGAATGAGATTATGAAGAGTGAAAAAGATTTACGTGAGGATGCCACAGAGCAGGCTGAACGTAAAAACGAAAAAGTCAAAGGGAATTCCGTGCGCAGCTTCAAAGTGCTGACTCTGTGTGTAGCACTGGCGATGGTTATTTCTCTGGGGATGAAAATGTTTATTAAAAATGACAGTGGCAGGGTTTATGCGGCTTCAGATTCGAAAACGGTTTCTCTGGAATCATCAGATGAAGAAGTGGCAGTTCCTACCGGGATTGCAGGAGTTGTTTCCGGAGTTTCGGATACACCCTCATCCGGCAGCACTGTTACCAGGCTCGGAAGTTCCTGCGAGCAGGTTATCGTGGGACAGAGAGTAAAAAAAGTGGAAAATACCACTGCGGACCTTAATGTGAGTTCTTCTATGGAGAACAAGGTTAACGAACTGGATGCCAGATCTATTACACTTGCAGAGAATCCCACCCTGATGTCAGATGAGGATTACGACACGCTGCTGCGTATTGTAGAGGCAGAAGCCGGAAGTGAGGATATCAAGGGGCGGGTCCTGGTGGCAAATGTGATCATGAACCGCGTCAAGAGTGAGGATTTTCCGGATACTGTCACGGAGGTTGTCTGGGATAACAGTGACGGAGTACCACAGTTTTCGCCTACCTATGATGGCAGGATCAACGAGGTTACGGTTTCTGATGAGACGAAAGAGGCTGTAAAGCAGGCATTGAAGGGAACGGATTATTCAGAAGGGGCACTTTTTTTTATCCAGAAATCAGCAGCAGAAGCCCAGAATGTGAAATGGTTTGAAAAGGATCTTAAAAAGCTTTTCAAATACGGAGTGCATGAGTTTTATACGTATAAATAAGGCAGCTCTAGGCTTCTGTGAACGAAGTGAACAGTAATAGCTTTATTAAGCGTGGGAATCTTTTTTAAAAGGTGGTGGCATTTTCCATAATTCCATGCTATAATGTGGTGAAGTTTGAAAGAAACTATAGCAGTTCCGGCAATTCATGTTCTGAGCAGCTGAACTTGATGCAGCAATTTATGGAAATGCTATAAATATTTTAGAAATAGAAAGGCGGAACACCAATGCAGGTATTGTACAAGAGCACCAGAGGAAAAGAGCAGGCAGTTACAGCGTCTATGGCCATACTGAAAGGCCTTTCTGAGGACGGCGGACTGTTCGTGCCTGATAACATTCCCAGGCTGGATGTACCAATGGAGAAGCTGGCACAGATGACTTATCAGGAGACGGCATACGAAGTAATGAGCCGTTTTCTTACAGATTTTACAGAGGAAGAGCTGAAGGATTGTATTAATAAAGCATATGACAGCAAGTTTGACACAGAGAAGATCGCTCCTCTTCACGAGGCTGACGGAGCATATTTCCTGGAGCTGTTTCACGGTGCGACCATCGCGTTTAAGGATATGGCACTTTCCATTCTTCCACATCTGATGACAACAGCAGCGAAGAAGAATAATGTCAAGAATGAGATTGTAATCCTTACTGCAACCTCAGGAGATACGGGAAAGGCTGCAATGGCAGGTTTTGCAGATGTGCCGGGAACCAGGATCATCGTATTTTATCCGAAGCATGGTGTAAGCCCGATCCAGGAAAAGCAGATGGTAACCCAGAAGGGTGCCAATACTTATGTTGTGGGAATCACCGGTAATTTTGATGATGCCCAGACAGCAGTTAAGAAGATGTTCAATGACCGCGAAATGGCGGCAGAGCTTGATAAGGCAGGTTTTCAGTTTTCATCGGCTAACTCTATCAACATCGGACGTCTTGTCCCACAGATCGTATATTATGTATATGCTTATGCGACACTGGTACATGATGGCAGGATCAGGGACGGGCAGGAGATCAATGTGGTTGTTCCGACCGGTAACTTCGGAAATATCCTCGCTGCATATTATGCGAAACAGATGGGACTTCCGATCCATAAACTGATCTGTGCCTCCAATGAGAACCGTGTTCTCTACGATTTCTTCCGCACAGGAACCTATGACAGAAAACGAGATTTTATTCTTACAACTTCTCCGTCTATGGATATCCTGATCTCCAGCAACCTGGAGCGTCTGATCTACCGCCTTACAGGTGAGAATGCAGAAAAATGTGCAGAACTCATGAAATCCTTAAGTGAGGGCGGCGAGTATACCATCACTGAGGAGATGAAAGCACAGCTTCAGGGTTTCTATGGTAATTTCTGCAGCGAGAAAGAGACTGCTGAGGCGATCAGTGAGACATATAAAGACAGTGGTTATGTGATTGATACGCATACAGCAGTTGCAGCCGGCGTATATAAGAAATATGCAGGAGAGACAGAGGATCGTACACCGACGGTTATTGCTTCCACGGCGAGTCCGTACAAATTTGCAAGAAGTGTTATGGAGGCTCTGGGTGAAGATCATAAGGAGCTGGATGATTTTGGCCTTGTGGATGCCCTTTCCAGACTTTCCGGAGTGCCGGTTCCGCGTGCTGTTGAGGAGATCCGTACAGCACCTGTACTTCATGACCGTGTTGTGGATGCACCGGATATGCCGGAGGCAGTAAGAGATATTCTTAACATTAAATAATAAAAATTAGAAAGTGTGTGTATTTTCTGTTGAAAAAGCACAAACACTGGTTTATAATAAGAACAACGAAACCGAATCCTGGAATGTTCGATCCCCCTTTTCTTTTTGAACCTACATTGACATTTTGGGAATCCAAGATCGCAGGTTGGATGTCAGACCTCACGTCGTGGTAGGCAGAAGACGCTGTTGAGGATACCCACCTAGCATCTGCTAGGCGTCAAAAATAAGGGAACGGCATCCCGGGATTAATTGGTTAAAAACATGGAGCCGGCTGATGGCTCTTTTTTCATATATGGGAGGGATTATGATATGAGCGTTTCTGAAAGGAAATTTGGAATGCTTTCCACAGGGGAAGAAGTGAAGATATATCGTCTTGAGAACAAGTCAGGTGCATATGCTGAGGTGCTGTCACTTGGTGCGATCCTGGCGAAGGTATGTGTCCCGGATAAGAATGGCGAGCTCAGGGATGTGGTTCTGGGATATGATGATATCAAGGGATATGAAGTGAATGGAAGCTTTTTTGGTGCGGTCATCGGAAGAAGCGGGAACCGTATCGAAAATGCCAGATTTTTTATTGATGATAAAGAAGTAGTGCTTGCAGAGAATGAGAATCACAATAACCTGCACAGCGGCCCGAATGGTTTTGAAAAGAAGACCTGGGAAGCAAAAGAAATATCCCAGGAGAAGAACAGTGTGGACTTTTTCCGTATCAGCCCTGATGGCGAAAATGGATTTCCGGGAGAGTTTACCATTGTTGTGAAATATGAGTTTACAGAAGAAAACGAGTTGAAGATCCTTTACAGAGGACGTTCTGACGCAGCTACGGTTGCCAATATGACGAATCACTCCTATTTTAACCTTAATGGAGAGGGAAGCGGAAACGTTCTGGATCAGGAGGTTTGTATCCATGCGAAATATTTCACGCCTGTAAAGGACAGCCAGTCTATCCCTACCGGGGAGTATGCACCTGTTGAAGGGACACCGATGGATTTTAATACTTCCAAAGCGATCGGCAGAGATATCGAGGATGACTTTGAGCAGCTGAAGCTGACAGGTGGTTATGACCATAACTATGTGACAGATAATTATGCGAAAGGAAATGTCCGTGCCATTGCCAGCGCATATTGTAAGGAATCTGGCATTGGAATGGAGGTCTCTTCCGATTGTCCGTGTGTGCAGCTTTATGCAGGCAATTTTATTATAGATGAGAAGGGCAAGAAGGGACATGTCTATCATCAGCGTGATGGCTTCTGCCTGGAAACCCAGGTTGAGCCTAATGCAGTGAATGTGGAGGATTTCCATTCGCCGATCCTGCGTCCGGGTGAGGAATACAGTTCTGAGACTGTTTATCGCTTTTTTGTAAAATAGCAGTGAAAGAAACAGAGGTACGAGAGTAATGCAGGTACGTGTGGCCAGGGAAACGGATGCAGAGGCACTTGTGGAGATTTATTCTTTTTATGTGGAGAAGACGGCGATCACATTTGAGTATAAGACACCTTCAGTGGAGGAGTTTAGGGGACGGATCCGTGATATCCGGAAAAAATATCCTTACATCGTGGCAGAGGAAAACGGTGAGATCTCAGGCTACGCATATGCTTCTGCTTTTCATCCGAGAGATGCCTATGGCTGGTGTGCTGAAACGTCCATTTATGTGAAGCATGACAGAAGAGGAACTGGCGTGGGTGGAAGGCTTTACCATACTCTGGAAAGTATTCTGGCGAAGATGGGGATACTGAACCTGAATGCCTGTATTGCAGTTCCACAGAAAGAGGACGAATATCTTACCAATGCCAGCGTGGATTTCCACAAGCACTTTGGATACAGGAGAGTGGGAGAATTCCACAAATGTGGCTACAAATTTAACCGCTGGTATCATATGGTATGGATGGAGAAGCTGATCGGTGAGCATAAAGCCGGGCAGCCGGAGGTGGAGGCTTTTCCGGAAATCCAGGATAAGATCGGCTTTGGGCATTTTTCCTAGTAAAAAAGAAACTCGAGGGGGTCAGCATGGACGAGGACAAAAAGAAACGAAATGTGATCCAGCTCATGCTGGGATTTGTGCGGAGGGCAAACGGCGACCATGTCAGTGCGTATGCTGCCCAGGCAGCCTATTTTCTGATCATGTCTTTCATTCCGTTTGTTCTGTTTCTGACAACACTGATCCGTTATACGCCATTAAGCTACAATGTTGTCCGGGATGCGATCATAGGATTTGTTCCGGGTAATCTTCAGACCTTTGTGCTGAGTATTGTAGTTGAGGTATATAAAAGAAGCACGGCGATCGTGCCGCTGTCTGCGCTGATGGCACTGTGGGCATCCGGAAAAGGGATGCAGGCGATCACCAATGGCCTGAATACGATCTACCATGTGAAAGAGACCCGAAACTGGCTGATGACCAGGATTTATTCGGTCTTTTATATGCTGCTGTTTGTACTGGCTATTATTGTTACGCTTCTGATGCTGGTTCTTGGGAACCGGATACAGGTAGCGGCACAGAGAACCATTCCCATTCTTGGAAGGCTGATCGGCAAGATCATGGGAGCCAGAACCCTGCTGGTATTTGCTGTTTTATTTGTGGTTTTTCTGGTGCTTTACAAAGTGCTGCCCAACAGAAAAACGACTTTTAAAAGTCAGCTGCCGGGAGCTTTTATCATTGCAGTGGCCTGGCTTATTTTTTCCTATGGATTTTCTCTGTATTTTGAATTTTTTCCGAATTTTGGAAATATGTATGGAAGCCTGACGGCACTGATCATGGTAATGCTGTGGCTTTACGTATGCATGAACCTGATCCTTTACGGTGCAGAGATCAACGCATACTTCGAAAATGAGTTCCGGAAAGCACAGAAATCTGTGAAAACCCTGCTTTCCAAAAGAGAAAATGAAAGGAATGAGTAGCCGGTAACACGGAATCCTTCCAAAGAATCCTGACTTTGCGCTTGACAGAAAGCAGACCTTGTGGCATAGTATTAAAAGACAGAAAAAGCTGTGAAGGTGTTTATAGAGGATTATTTTCTCACAGAGAAGGGAAGTCACCGGCTGTAAGCTTCCCCGGGTTCAGATGATCCTTGAATTTCCCACCGGAGCTTCCTCTCTGAAATAACAGTAGGAGATGACGTAGGCTGTGCGTTAAACAGATAAGAGGTGCCCGTGATTTTTTTCATGGGAAACTGGGTGGTACCGCGGATATTCCGTCCCTTTTATGAGGGACGGTTTTTTTATATCATAAGAAATTACTCCGTAATGTTCTATGATATAAAAAGCCCTGTTGCCTGTATCTGAAACTTCTTGTTACTGTTCACAGGTAATGTTCCGCGAGGTGTTTTTTGTGAACAAAGTTCACAGAAAACCCGAGAATCTCAGCGCGGAATCATGCATTTGCATGATTTCTGTGCATCGCGAAGCGTGTTGCTGTGAACGGAGTGAACAGTAACAACTTCTTCGGGGCGGGCTGCGTATCATTTGATCATTTAAATTAAAGGAGAATAGACCATGGATATGAAAGAAAGACTTCAGGAACTGGCTGAGAATGCCAGAAAACGGATCGAGGAATCCGAGGGCCTGGATAAACTGAATGATGTGCGTGTTGCATATCTTGGAAAAAAAGGTGAGCTTACCGCAATCTTAAAAGGTATGAAAGATGTTGCCCCGGAAGAGCGTCCGAAGGTTGGACAGCTTGTCAATGAGACAAGAGCCAGGATCGAGGAGCTTCTGGAAGCTTCCAAAAAGGACTTCGAGGAAAAAGTCCGTGAGGAGAAGCTGAAGGCAGAGGTGATCGATGTAACGCTTCCGGCAAAGAAGGCAAAGATCGGCCACCGTCATCCGAATACCATTGCCCTGGAAGAGGTTGAGCGTATTTTTATTGGAATGGGATATGAGGTTGTGGAAGGTCCGGAGGTTGAGTACGCGGACTATAACTTTACAAAACTGAACATCCCGGAGAACCATCCGGCCAGAGATGAGCAGGATACCTTCTTTATCAACGATTCCATTTTGCTCCGTTCCCAGACATCACCGGTTCAGGCCCGTGAGATGGAAAAAGGCAAACTGCCGATCCGTATGATCGCACCAGGCCGTGTATTCCGTTCGGACGAGGTGGATGCGACACATTCTCCTTCCTTCCATCAGATCGAGGGACTTGTTATTGATAAGAATGTTACTTTTGCAGACCTTAAGGGAACACTTCAGGAGTTCGCAAAAGAACTGTTCGGACCGGAGACAAAGACAAAATTCCGTCCGCATCATTTCCCGTTCACAGAGCCGAGTGCAGAGGTTGATGTTTCCTGCTTCAAATGTGGCGGAAAAGGCTGCCGGTTCTGTAAAGGATCAGGCTGGATCGAGATTCTTGGCTGTGGAATGGTTCATCCGAATGTTCTCCGCATGTGCGGAATCGATCCGGATGAGTACACAGGATTTGCTTTTGGCGTCGGCCTGGAGCGTATCGCACTTCTGAAATATGAGATTGATGATATGCGTCTTCTTTATGAGAATGACAGCAGATTCCTGAAACAGTTCTAAAAGGTCGGATGCGGATCATCTGCGTCTGTCTGAAAGTAAATATAGAAAAAAAGAAGGGATAACCAAAATGAATACTTCATTATCTTGGATTAAAACATATGTGCCGGATCTGGATGTAACGGCACAGGAATATACAGATGCCATGACTTTAACAGGCACAAAGGTAGAGGGCTTTACAGAATTGGATGCAGATCTTGACAAGATCGTGATCGGCCAGATCGATAAGATCGAGAAGCATCCGGATGCAGATAAGCTGATCATCTGCCAGGTGAATATCGGAACAGAGAGCGTACAGATCGTAACAGGTGCTCCGAATGTAAAAGAGGGAGATAAGGTTCCGGTAGTTCTTGATGGTGGACGCGTGGCAGGTGGCCATGACGGAAAAGTGACTCCTGGCGGAATCAAGATCAAAAAAGGAAAACTCCGTGGTGTTGAATCCTGCGGTATGATGTGCTCCATTGAAGAACTGGGAAGCACAAGGGAGATGTATCCGGAAGCACCGGAGTACGGAATCTATATTTTCCCGGAGAATGCAGTTGTGGGAGAGAGTGCGATCAGAGCACTTGGCCTTGACGATGTGGTATTTGAGTATGAGATCACTTCGAACCGTGTGGACTGCTACGGTGTCCTTGGAATCGCAAGAGAGGCGGCAGCAACCTTCCAGAAGAAGTTTTGCCCGCCTGTTGTAGAGGTCAAGGGGAATGGTGAGAAAGCTTCCGACTATGTAAAGGTGACTGTACAGGACCCGGAGCTCTGCCCGCGCTACTGTGCAAGAGTTGTAAAAAATGTCAAGATCGGTCCGTCTCCAAAGTGGATGCAGAGATGTCTGGCTTCCAATGGAATCCGTCCGATCAACAACCTGGTTGATATTACAAACTATGTAATGGAAGAGTTTGGACAGCCAATGCATGCGTATGACCTGGATACCATTGCAAATAGAGAGATTGTTGTACGCCGTGCAGGAAAAGATGAGAAATTTGTTACACTGGATGGACAGGAGCGTACCATGGATGAGAACGTTCTGATGATCTGTGACGGTGAAAAGGCTGTCGGCATCGCAGGTATCATGGGTGGAGAGAACTCCATGATCACAGATGATGTGAAAACCGTTCTTTTTGAGGCAGCGTGCTTCGATGGAACCAGCATCCGTCTCTCTTCAAAGAGAATCGGACTTCGTACAGACGCATCCGGTAAATTTGAGAAAGGTCTTGATCCCAACAATGCGCAGGCTGCGATCGACCGTGCATGCCAGCTGATGGAAGAGCTTGGCGCAGGTGAGGTTGTAGGAGGGATGGTTGATGTCTGCAGTGAGACAAGAGAGCCATCCAGAGTGAAATTTGAGCCGGAGAAGATCAACAAGATTCTTGGAACCAGCCTTACAAAGGAAGAGATGATCGGTTATCTCGGACGTGTAGAACTTGTATATGATGAGAAGACAGAGGAGATCGTTGCACCGACATTCCGACAGGATATCCACTGCAATGCAGATGTTGCAGAGGAGGTTGCAAGATTTTATGGCTATGACAAGATCCCGATGACACTTCCTACCGGAGAGGCTACCACAGGTAAGCTTCCGTTTAAGCTTCGCATCCAGGAGGTTGCAAGAGATATTGCAGAGTACTGCGGATTCTCAGAAGGAATGTCCTATTCTTTTGAGAGCCCGAAGGTATTTGACAAGCTCTGCATCCCACAGGATAGTGAACTTCGCAAAGTGATCACCATCAGCAATCCTCTTGGAGAGGATTACAGTATCATGCGTACAAGCACATTGAACGGTATGCTGGCTTCTCTTTCCACAAACTATAACAGACGTAATAAGGATGTTCGTCTCTACGAACTTGGAAATATTTATCTTCCGAAGTCTCTTCCGATCACAGAACTTCCGGATGAGCGGACCATGTTTACACTTGGAATGTACGGAAAAGGTGACTTCTTTGACATGAAAGGTGTATGCGAGGAGTTCTTTGAGAAGATTGGTATGAAGAAAAAAGTTACCTATGATCCGAAGAGTGAAAAAACATTCCTTCATCCTGGAAGACAGGCGAATATGATCTATGAGGGCAAGGTTGTCGGATATCTTGGAGAAGTTCATCCGGTCGTTGCAGATAATTACTCGATCGGAGAGAAAACTTACATCGCAGTGATCGATATCCTGGATGTTTTGGAATTTGCAGGCTTCAATCACAAATATACCGGACTTGCCAAGTATCCGGCTGTAACACGTGACTTGAGCCTTGTTGTTCCCCAGGCAGTTCTTGCAGGGCAGATCGAGAGCATTTTTGACCAGAGAGGCGGAAATATCCTGGAGAGCTATCAGCTGTTCGATATCTATGAAGGGGCACAGATCGAAAAAGGCTTCAAATCCATGGCCTATTCCCTGGTATTCCGTGCCAATGACAAAACACTTGGTGAGAATGAGATATCAGCAGTAATGAAGAAGATCATGAATGGCCTCAACGGACTTGGAATCGAGCTGAGAAGCTGATGCTGATCTACATTGTAAGGCACGGTCTGACGGAGTGGAATAAATTAAAGAAGCTCCAGGGGGCTGCGGATATTCCTCTCGCAAAGGAGGGGATTCTCCTTGCGCAAAAAACAGGTGAGGCTTTAAGGGACGTAAAGTTTGATATCTGTTTTACCAGTCCGCTCTCAAGGGCAAGGCAGACGGCAGAGTGTATTCTTGGAAACCGGAAGGTTCCTGTTATACCGGACAGGCGTATCCAGGAGATCAATTTCGGTGATCTGGAAGGCGACCGTGTGAGAAATCTGGAAGGGAATTATATTGATCCGCAGATCGAGATTTTTTTCCGTGATCCGGTAAAATTCAAACGGCCGGAAAATGGAGAGGATATCTTCGATGTGATCGCCAGGACAAAAGATTTCTGGGAGGAAAAAACATCCGATCCATCTCTGGCGGATAAAACAATCCTGGTTGCTTCCCATGGATGTGCAGTCCGCGCGCTTCTTCAGAATATCTACCATGATCCGGAGAATTTCTGGCATGGATGCGTGCCGCCGAACTGCTGTATCAATCTTGTGGAAGTGAAGGACGGGAAAACCGTACTTCTGGAAGAGGATAAAGTTTACGCATAAAAAATAATGAGAGACGCAGAATAGCTGTAGTGGTTATTCTGCGTTATTTTTTTGTGGGAAAATATACAGGTTACGATTGACTAATCAAGATAAAGCGAGATAAAATATACAAAAGAAATAAAGATTCAGAAAAATAAAAGTTAAATATCCCTAATTGAACAAATAAACAGAATTGCGTGTTAATTACAACAAACGGTAGCAGTTCCAGGAATTCATGTATCCGTAATTTGTAAAAATGCCATAGGTAGGAGGGATAATTGCCAACAGTGAGGACACGTATGAAATGAGGTGAGTATATGCAGTCATTAAATGAGACGAATGCAGGTGAAATTTATACCATCAAGTGGATGACCGGAATGCCGGAGGTTATGGAGCAGATCAGGCAGTACGATGTCAGCGAAGGCAAGACCGTGCAGGTGATCAGCAGGATCTTTGGAGGTGTGATCGTTGGTGTCAGAGGGCGCAGGATACTGATCAGCGATGATGCAGCCAGCTGGATCAAGGTGTGAAGGGAAATGGTAAACAGTGATAAGGACAGTTCTTTTTGACGAGAATTGTCCTTTTCTGTTGTTTTGGAAGCGGGGGTGTGATACTATTGTAAAAAAGACGGACTTTTTTCGAAAATAGAATAAGGGGAGGCAAATTATGGGAAAAAAGTTTATAAATACAGTCCTGTTTCTGGCAGTAGCCGTGGCAGCAGCAACGCTCACTGCCTATGTTGGAAAGGGTTCGGGGAATGTATTGCTTTATAATTTTGCATTTCTTGGAATCATGGTGATCATATATGCTGTGGGATTGTTTGCAGGGCTGTACCGTATGGATAAGCTGACGGCAGCCTTAAAGCATGGAGCAGGTGAAATCACAGAGGTGTTTCAACTTCCTGGAAGAGCCAGAAAAGAAGAAATCGGACAGCTGAGAGGTATTTTTGGGGATAAATATCTGGATAAGAAGATGGACGATTTCGTTGACAGTATCAGCAGGACGGAAGAGGGGATCGCTGAAGTGGAGGATTTTGTGAATATTGATGATGTGGATGTCCATATTCATAAACGGCTGCTTGAGATGGCTCCGGATATTTTTACAAGTCTGGGCATTCTTGGTACCTTTATCGGGCTTGTATGGGGGCTGAAGAATTTTCAGCCTACGGATTACGAGACGATGACCACTTCCGTATCCGCACTTGTAGATGGAATCAAGGTTGCGTTTCTTACTTCGATTTACGGTGTTGCATTGTCAGTTGTATATACATTTGGGATGAAGAGCGGTTATTCTTCCATGTCACAGGCCATGCAGGATTTTCTGGACCGTTTTCATGCGCTGGTGCTGCCTACTGCGGAGAATGAATCCTGGAATCTTCTTGTTTCCAGCCAGAAGACGCAGACCGAGGCTATGAAGCAGATGGCGGAACAGTTTTCCGTGCAGATGGCGGACAGCTTTGAGAAGGTGATCACACCTACTTTCCAGAAGATGAACGATTCCCTGGATGTGCTGACTGCCTCCGTGACCAAAGGACAGCAGGATGCCATCCGCGAGATCCTGGATACATTTTTAAGTGAGATGCACGGATCCTTTCAGATGCAGTTTGCGGATTTTAATGATGCGCTGGCGAAGCTTAAGAAGGCGCAGAAGGATAATACCGAGTATACATCAGAGCTTTACAAGACTATGAGCAGTCAGCTGGGCGAAATCTTTACAAAACAGGAACATGCCATGCGTGATGCTGTTGCAGAGATCGGTGAGATGCAGAGTAAATATATGAAGACTGCAGACCGTATCATCCGTGATAACCAGATGATCCAGCAGCTGCAGAAAAGAGATTATGAGAAGCTTGCGGAGCATATGCATGAGAATGAAAAGGCATCCTCTGAGCTTTGGAAGTCCTGCAATGAATCTATGCGTCAGTATTTGGACAGCGCAGCGGAAGGCATGAAGACTGCGGCAGATTCCAATAAGATCAGTGCAGAGCTTCTCCGTGAGGATAAAAAGCTGATCGGGAATTTTGAGACCAAAATGGACGAATTTACAGAGAGCCAGAAGACGGTCAGTGCTGCACTGGATGAAGTGCGCAGGCTTCTTTCGGAGATCAAGACGGCGAAGAATAACCGGGATATTCACCTGGTTGCCGGTCAGCCGTGGGGATATGGCAGTGGCACGGGAGTGCGGGAGCTGAAGGAGAAGCTTGACAGCCTGGAAGATCTTCTGGACGGTCAGGGTGCGAGACAGGAGGCTCTTCTGGATGAGATCGAGAGGAGTATCCGTGAAATGACAAAGGTAGCCCAGAAGGGACGTTTTGGTTTGTTTAAATAAAGGGGAGAATTGTTGATGCGCAAAAAACGGAGGTCAGAGGATGGAGGGTTCAATATCTGGCGTTCTTATTCAGACATGATGGCCGGTGTTCTGCTTCTTTTTGTACTGATCATGTGTGTTACGCTTTTTCAGGCGCAGAAGAGCTATGATGACAGCCTGAAAGAACGGGATGAAAAAATTGCTCTTCAGGAAACCTATACAGAGGAGCTTCTGGAGAAACAGAAGGCTCTTGATGAGCAGGCGGGAACCCTGAAAAGCCAGGATGAGCAGATCAAGTCCAAGGATGAAACAATCAAATCCCAGGATGAGAAGCTTTCTTCCCTGGCAGAGAGGCTCACAGAGCAGCAGAAGACTCTCGAGGAGCAGAAGAAAACGCTGGAAGAGCAGCAGAAGAAGCTGGATTCCCAGAAAAAGAAACTGACACAGCAGCAGGATACTCTTGACGAGCAGCAGTCTGCGCTGGATGAAAAAACAGATCTTCTGACAGCACAGCAGCAGAAGATTGATAAGATCATAGGTGTGAAGGCTGAGGTTGTGGAAGCTTTGCAGAAGGAGTTTGCAAAAAAGAATCTCAATGTTGATATTGACTCTCAGACGGGTGCGCTGACATTGAATGCGAATGTTATGTTTGATTACGACCAGGCTGAGCTTACGGATTCCGGTAAGATGACGTTGTCTATGGTACTGCCTACATATTGCAAGGTTTTGCTGGATGATTCCTATAAGAAGTATCTGGGAGAGATCATTATTGATGGTTATACGGATACAGATGGTGATTACAGCTATAACCTGGAGCTGTCGCAGAAGAGGTCTCTGGCAGTGGCACAGTATCTTCTGGATATTGAAGGGGATTTTCTGAAGGATACACAGGTTCAGGAGCTTCAGGAGTGTCTGACTGTTAATGGGCATTCGATGTCGGATCCTGTTCTGGATGCGGACGGGAACGTGGACAAAGATGCGTCCAGGCGTGTGGAGGTGAAGTTCCGGCTTAAAGATGAGGAGATGATCCAGGAGCTGAATAAGATCATGCAGACAGATGAAACTGCTGATGATAAAGATGAGAAGTCAGTTACGGATGGTTCAGAAAGTGAGGATAAGACGGATTCTGGCAGTACTGAGAAAAACTGATATGAGAGGTGGAGAAGTTCCAGGTCATTGTATGTGTGGCCTGGGATTTCTTTTTGTGTGGTGGCGAACGGACGCTGTGGAGGTGGGGGCTTTTTTGTTGGCGAACGGACGCT
>CAVIGE010000069.1:0-14831 GCA_963642325.1 Prevotella sp. CAG:279 | reverse complement strand
AGGAACTGGAACGAGTTTCAGGTCTTACCTCCGAACAGGCAAAAGAAGAATTACTGAAATCTGTTGAAGATGACGTAAAGGTTGATGTTGCAAGACTCTATAAAGAGCTTGAGAACAGAGCCAAGGAAGATGCAGGAAAGAAAGCAAGGGAATATGTGGTCAATGCGATCCAGAAATGCGCAGTAGATCATGTTTCCGAGACAACGATTTCCGTGGTACAGCTTCCAAGTGACGAAATGAAGGGAAGGATCATCGGCCGTGAAGGCCGTAACATCCGTACACTGGAGACACTTACAGGTGTGGATCTGATCATTGACGATACACCCGAGGCAGTAGTCCTCTCTGCATTTGATCCGATCCGAAGAGAGATCGCCAGAGTGGCTCTGGAGAAACTTATTGTGGATGGCCGTATCCATCCGGCGAGAATTGAAGAAATGGTTGAGAAGGCTCAGAAAGAAGTGGAAGCCCAGATCCGTGAAGACGGTGAGACGGCAGCCATGGATGTGGGGGTACACGGAATCCATCCGGAGCTTTTGAAACTTCTTGGACGTATGAAATTCCGCTCAAGCTACGGTCAGAATGCACTGAGACATTCCATCGAAGTTGCACAGCTTTCCGGAATCCTCGCAGGGGAGGTTGGTGTAGATGTGCGTATGGCGAAACGTGCCGGACTTCTTCATGACATTGGCAAGTCTATCGACCATGAAGTGGAAGGCTCACATATCCAGATCGGTGTAGATCTCTGTAAGAAATATAAGGAGTCACCGATCGTTATCAACACGGTTGCGTCCCATCATGGTGATGTGGAGCCGGAGTCTCTTATCGCTTGTATTGTACAGGCTGCTGATGCAATTTCTGCCGCAAGACCTGGTGCAAGGCGTGAGACACTGGAAACATATACCAATCGTCTGCAACAGCTTGAGGACATCACAAATGAGTTCAAGGGTGTCGAGAAATCTTTTGCTATTCAGGCAGGAAGAGAAATTCGTGTTATGGTCGTACCGGATCATGTAAGTGATGCAGATATGGTTATCCTTGCAAGAGATATTGCAAAGCAGATTGAAGCAGAGCTTGAATATCCGGGACAGATCAAGGTTAATGTGATCCGTGAGAGCAGAGCAGTTGATTATGCGAAATAGTTTCCAGATCACATCAGAGTACTGATAATAAAGAAAGCCGGGCAGCTTTTATGTAGCTGTCCGGCCTTTTTGCGTCCTGAAATACGAGCCGGAAGTTATATTACCCGGGCTGTGAACGTAAACTGGTACAGGGTGAGCGAATGGAAATTAAGAAAGAAAACCGAAAATGGAAAACAGCCGGAAGATTTCCGGCAGAAATATTATTTCTTACAGGCTTTCTTGCAGGAACAGTTCTGCCCAATATAGCCTGGAAGCTGGAGTGGAAGCAAAAAACACTGGCCTCCTTTTACCTGATCTGCAATTTTGCAGAGAAGGACATTTCCGGAGGCGGATATTTTCTGGAAGTCTTAAGGCGAAGAGGTGGATTCTGGATCCTTTTGTTTTTGTGCGGCTTTACTGTCTTCGGTGTACCCTTATCTGTTGTATACATGCTGATTCTGGGAGTGGAAACCGGACTTCTTCTGGCATTGTCGGTTCTGGAATTCGGACTTTACGGAGGACTTGCCGGAGCCGGACTTCTTTTTCCGCAGTATATGATCTATGTACCGGCTTATTTCTGTCTGGCAGGAATGGTATACCGGCAGTCGTATGGGATCTGGAAAAATTATGGGCTGGTACCTGCAAAAAATATGCCTTATATGAGACAGGGGATCACGGTTTTTCTGGTATATGCAGGCGGAATTCTGGCAGAAAGCTTTTTAAATCCCTGGATCGTTGAAAAAATTGTAAAGAATTTGAAATTTTTTTGAGAAATTTCCCACAACATCTAGTGATGGTTTCCATAAAATCTGCGATATTTTGTAGTTGGAGGATGAAAGTGTTGAAAATGCGTGATTTTGCGCTGAAAAACCGTTTGATTTTATGTAAAATTCACAGTATAATTCAGTAATAAAAGGATACGCATTTTACTATTTTGGATAAAACTGAGAGATTAATTAGGGTTAGGAACGGGATGTAAGGGAATGGAGATAGAGATACGGGAATTTATTACATATTTACATAACAGAAAAAGAACATCGTATAATACAGAAGTATCTTATCAGAGAGATCTGAAAAAAATGGCAGTATATTTTGAGGAACGTGGAATCCGTGATATCAAAGAGATCGGGGAGCTGGAGCTGGAAGGGTATTTAAGCTATATGGAACGCGGGCAGTTTGCATCTTCTACCATATCCAGAAATGTTGCCTCGATCCGTGCGCTGTTTCAGTATCTCCATCAGGAGGGGAGAATTGAGAGAGATCCTTCTCTGGAGCTGAAACCGCCCAAGGTTGAGAAACGTCTGCCGGAAATCCTTTCTGTAGATGAGGTAGACAGGCTTTTGAAGCAGCCGAACAGGACAACTCCCAAGGGAATCCGTGACAGTGCCATGCTGGAGCTTCTTTATGCTACAGGGATGCGTGTCAGCGAGCTTTTGCGCCTGAATATGTCTGACATCAACCTGCAGCTCGGATATGTGATATGCAGGGATGAAGGCAAGGAGAGGGTGATCCCGATCGGAAATGTATGTAAGAATGCCATGGAGAAATATTTAGGAGAGGCCAGAGAGAAATTTGTGAAGGAGAAGGAAACAGACCTTCTTTTTACCAACTGCTCCGGTAAGTCCATGAGCAGGCAGGGCTTCTGGAAGGTTCTGAAAGGATATGCGGAGGAAGCCGGCATCCAGCATGATATCACACCGCATACGCTGAGACATTCTTTTGCCACACATATGCTGCAGAATGGGGCAGATGTGAAGAGCGTACAGGAGATGCTTGGGCATTCGGACATTTCCACAACACAGGTATATCTGAATTTTGGCGTAGCGAAGATGCGGGATGTGTATATGAAGGCACATCCGCGTCATTGAGGCAGAAGTAAGTAAAAATCCCGGCAGACCCGAATTGTAATATCGGATCTGCCGGGATAAATTTATGTATGGATCATACAAAGTCTGCTTAACAGTTCTCGGCGATGGTATAGAGAAGCTGCTCGGACTGCTCCCATCCAAGACATGCATCGGTGATGGATTTGCCATAGATATGGTCGCCGCCAATCTTCTGGTTTCCTGGCTCGATGTAGCTTTCGATCATGAGACCCTTTACCATGCTGTGAAGCTCAGGATCTACATTACGGCTGTGAAGAACCTCACTTGCAATACGGATCTGCTGCTCATACTGCTTGTTGGAGTTGGAGTGGTTGGTATCCACGATAACAGCAGGGTTGGCAAGCTTTTTTGCATGGTATTTGTCATAGAGGAGACGAAGATCCTCGTAATGATAGTTCGGAATAGCTTCGCCATGCTTGTTTACAGCACCACGGAGGATAGCATGGGCAAGCGGGTTGCCTGTTGTCTCAACCTCCCAGCTTCTGTAAATGAAACGGTGTGCGCCCTGGGCTGCAACGATGGAGTTGAGCATAACACTGTAGTCACCGCTGGTTGGGTTCTTCATACCAGCCGGAACATCCATACCGCTTACTGTCAGCCTGTGCTGCTGATCCTCCACAGAACGTGCGCCTACAGCAACGTAGGAGAGCAGATCAGAAAGGTAACGGTAGTTCTCCGGATAAAGCATCTCGTCAGCACAGGTAAAACCGCTCTCGCGGATGGCACGCATGTGCATCTTACGGATGGCGATAAGACCGGCAAGAAGGTTCGGCTTCTTCTCCGGATCTGGCTGATGGACCATTCCCTTGTAGCCTTCTCCTGTTGTACGGGGTTTATTCGTGTAAACCCGCGGGATGATGAGAACCTTATCCTCGATCTTCTCCTGAACCTTGCGAAGTCTTAAAAGATAATCACAGACAGCATCTTCGTTATCGGCGGAACAGGGCCCGATGATAGCGAGGAATTTATCTGATTTTCCGGTAAAAACATCGCGGATCTCAGCATCACGTTTCTCCTTGAGTGCCTGGATCTCAGCGTCCACAGGATACTGGTTCCGGATTTCCTCAGGAGTTGGCAGTTTCTTTATGAACTCAAAACTCATGGTATCAATTCCTCCGTAATTCCGTATTTTTTATTTGTAAACTGTTGTATTCGGTTATTAATTATAAACGATTCTTACCGGATTGTCGATAGGGAAATTTTAGCACTTTCACGTGTAGAAGAGTCAGAAGCAGCTCTCCCAGAAAAATTCCGTAAAAATAGCCGCGGATTCCGATCCTGGGGATTACGGAAACCACAAAAAAGATCCGGACGAGAATTCCGCAGACACTGTGCACGAGACATTGTCCGGGCTTTCCAAGGCCATGAAGGATGCTGGAGAGCATGGCATTTGTATAAAGAAACGGGCAGACAAAGGCCATGTACCGTATGTAGATTCCGGCAGTTTCACTGCGAAAAAGCAGTTTTCCCATAAAAGGTCCCAGAAGAAAGAAGCCGGCACTGGAGAGAAGCCCGAGCATCATGCACAGGGAAAAGGTCTGGTCCGTAATCTTTTGGAGGCTTTTCCTGTCTCCGAGAGCATCAAGTTCGGCGACAGAAGGCATCAGCATAACTGAGGCAGAAGCGGTGAGTGCGGAGGGGAAAAGGATCAGCGGCAGTGCCATTCCTGTAAAAACACCGTAGATCCGAAGGGAATCGGAAGCGTTTAAGCCGGAGCGGATCAGCATCTGGGGAATCAGGACGACTTCGATGCTTCCAAGAAGCGTCAGAAGAATCCGGTTCAGTGAGACCGGGAGCGCGAGGTCAAAAAGCTCACGAAGTAAGGCAAAGGTTTTGCGGGAGCACAGCTTCTGTCCGGATAAAGGATGATTCCCGAAAAGAAAGGTAATTGCAAGGAGGGAAACAAGAGAGGCGGCAACCTCTCCTGCCATGGAGCCGCCCGCCGCGATCAGAGCTGTGACGGGACGGTTTTCCCGAAGGAGGATCCGATACAAAACATAGGTCCCACCGATGCGCACAGCCTGCTCGATAAGCTGGACGGCCGCAGGGATCGAGGCTTTTTTCCGGGCATAATAATAGCTGTCTATGCAGGCATGGACCGCACAGACAGGGACAGTGAAGCTTACCAGACGGAGAAGAGAGGAAGCCTTCGGAGCTTTCAGGATCGCTGAAGCAAAAAAAACAGCCTTCTGAAAAAGCAGAAATCCTGTCACAGCGGAAAGGCCAACAGCTGCAAGGGTTCCAAGGATCAGGGAAAAACGGGCTTCTTTTTTCTGGCCGAGAGCAAGCCTGGCTGCAACAAGGCGGGAAAGGGCGGACTGGATCCCGGCATAAGAAAGAGCGGCCATAAGTCCCTGGACGGGCAGTACCAGCTGATACAATCCCATGCCGCCTGCACCGATGGTGTGGGAGAGGAATATCCTGTAAAAGAAGCCTGCAAGACGGCTCAGGAGACCGGCACAGGCAAGAAGCAGGGCTCCTTTGAGAAATATTTTTTCTGACATGGCAATACCGGGGCTTTTTTTTATATATATGGGGAAGTTAGTCTTGACAGAACCAGACGATTCTGATAGAGTAAACATGAAATCCGAGGAAAACACTGGGAATTAAAAAAGAGGTGAGCGGATGAAACTGTCAACGAGAGCTAAATACGGCCTCAAGGCACTCATAGACCTTGGGCTTTACAGTGAAAAAGAAGCGGTATCGCTTCAGAGTATCGCGGGCCGTCAGAATATATCAGTCAGCTATCTGGAGCAGCTGATGGCTATTTTAAAAAAAGCGGGACTTGTGAGGAGTGTCCGCGGTGCTGCCGGAGGCTATTTTCTTGGAAAGCCGGCAGAAGAAATTTCAGTGGGAGATATCCTTCGTGTCCTGGAGGGCGGCCTTGAAGCAGCGTCATGTCCTGGGACAGAAGGTGACGGAGGCTGCCAGGGTTCAGATCTCTGCGTAGCTAAATTAGTGTGGAAAAGGATCAACGACAGCATCACAGATGCAGTGGATACCCTGATGCTCAGTGAGCTGATCGAAGAGAGCCGGAGAATACACGAAAAATAAATACCTTTATCAGGAGGAAAAGAAAATGGGAAAAATGATATATCTGGATAATGCGGCTACTACAAAGACCGCACCGGAAGTTGTAGAGGCAATGCTTCCATACTTTACAGAATTTTACGGAAATGCTTCAACTGTATATGATTTTGCTGCAAACAGCAAGGCGGCTATTGCCAAAGGAAGACAGCAGATCGCAGATGTGATCGGTGCAAAGAAAGAGGAGATCTATTTTACGGCAGGCGGCTCCGAATCTGATAACTGGGCACTGAAGGCAACATTTGAAGCATATAAGAATAAAGGAAACCACATCATCACAACAAAGATCGAGCACCATGCGATCCTTCATACCTGTGAGTATCTTGAAAAGGAACGCGGAGCGAAGGTCACATACCTTGACGTAGATGAGAATGGCTTTGTTGATCTTAAGGAACTTCAGAAGGCGATCACACCGGAGACCATCCTGATTTCTGTTATGGCAGCCAACAACGAGATCGGTACTCTCGAGCCGCTGAAGGAGATCGGACAGATCGCACGTGAGCATGGAATCCTTTTCCATACAGATGCAGTCCAGGCATTCGGCCAGGTTCCGATCAATGTAGACGAGTTCAATATTGATATGCTCAGCTCCAGCGGACATAAGATCAACGGGCCGAAGGGAATCGGCTTCCTCTATATCCGCAAGGGTGTTAAGATCCGTTCCTTCGTACATGGAGGAGCACAGGAGAGGAAACGGCGTGCCGGTACGGAAAATGTTCCCGGTATCGTAGGATATGGTCTTGCAGCAGAGCGTGCCGATAAATCCATGAAGGAGCGTACAGCGAAGGAGATCGAGATCCGTGACCATATGATAGACAGGATCCTTACAGAGATCCCATATGTACGTCTCAACGGAGACAGAGTGAAACGTCTTCCGAACAACGTAAACGTGAGCATCCAGTTCATTGAGGGAGAGTCCCTTCTTCTGATGCTTGATAATTTCGGAATCTGTGCTTCCAGCGGCTCTGCATGTACCTCCGGTTCACTGGACCCGTCACATGTTCTTTTGGCGATCGGACTTCCCCATGAGATCGCACACGGATCTCTCCGTATGACACTGAGCGAGGAGACAACAATGGAGGATGTTGATTTTGTGGTGGATAAACTGAAGGATATTACTGCAAACTTAAGAAGTATGTCTCCATTATATGAAGATTTTATGAAAAAACAGAAAAAATAATAAAAACACTTGCCAGGAGGAAAAAATAATGTATAGTGAGAAAGTAATGGACCATTTTCAGCATCCGCGTAATGTAGGAGAAATCGAAAATGCAAGCGGCGTGGGTACTGTAGGAAATGCAAAATGCGGCGATATTATGAGAATATTCCTTGATATTGATGACGAAACTCATATTATCAAAGACTGTAAGTTTAAAACATTTGGATGCGGCGCAGCAGTTGCGACAAGCAGCATGGCAACAGAGCTTGTAATGGGCAAGACCATTGAGGAAGCAATGGAAGTAACCAACAAGGCTGTTATGGAGGCACTGGACGGACTTCCGCCGGTAAAGATCCACTGCTCCCTTCTTGCTGAGGAGGCAATTCATGCAGCTCTCTGGGATTATGCAGAGAAACATCACATTAAGATAGAGGGTCTTTCCAAACCGAAGTCTGATATCCATGAAGGAGAAGAGGATACGGAAGAGGAATATTGATCCCTTCATGTTAATGAAATGCGTATAACCGTGGCATGAGCAAGCTTCGCGCGAATGGAAACCGTAATCCATTGAAAGGACAGGTAAACAGACGTATGACAGGACTTACAAACGAAGAAGTTCAGGAGAGGATTGCGCAGGGCCAGGTGAATAATAACGAAAACCCCAACACCAGGACATATAAGCAGATTATTCTGGAGAATGTATGTACATTTTTCAATTTTCTGAACCTGGTGCTGCTGGTTCTCGTACTGATGGTTGGTTCCTACAAGAATTCCATGTTTGTAGGAATCATTTTTATTAATACAATAATTGGAATCGTTCAGGAACTCCGCGCGAAGAAAACGATCGACAAGCTGGCGATCCTGACGGAATCCAAGACTGTGGTTCTGCGTGAGGGAAAAAAATGGAAGATTTCCACAGAGAAGCTGGTTGTGGATGATCTGGTTTTTCTGAAGGCCGGGGATCAGGTTCCGGCAGATGCGAAGATTCTTGAGGGAAATCTGGAGGTGAACGAATCTCTGCTTACCGGTGAGGCAGATAACCTGCCGAAAAATCCGGGAGATGAGCTTTTTTCAGGAAGCTTTATAACAGCAGGGCAGGCATGCTGCCAGATCATCCATGTGGGAAGTGATAATTATGCTTCCAGGATCACCAGTGAGGCGAAGGAATTTAAGCGTCATAATTCAGAACTTCGAAATTCACTGAATGCTATTTTAAAGGTGATCAGTATTATTATCGTACCACTGGGGGCGATGCTTTTTTATAAACAGTATTATTTTGTGGGCGATAATATCCGGGATTCAGTAGTCAGTATGGTTGCAGCAGTCCTTGGCATGATCCCGGAAGGACTTGTCCTTCTGACAAGCGTGGCACTGACACTTGGTGCGCTGAAACTTGCGCAGAAGAAGACCCTTGTGCAGGAGCTTTACTGCATTGAGACGCTGGCTCGCGTGGACACACTTTGTCTGGATAAGACAGGAACCATCACAGAGGGAACCATGTGCGTGGAGGCAGTAGAGAGCTATCCACCGGCGTATGGAGAGATTTCAGGAAAAATATCCGGGGAAGCTTCTGAACCCGGGGAAAGCAGTGGCGAAGGAACAGATAATTCCGAAACCAAGACAGATGAACAGAAACCGGAAAATGAGGCGGAGCTCAGAAAAATCGAACATATCATGGGAAACCTGCTTTCTGTTTTGAAGGATCAGAATGCTACCGCAGATGCGCTCCGGGCAAGATTCAGGCCGTCCCAGGATATGGAGCTGGATCATGCGATCCCGTTCTCTTCTGACAGGAAGTACAGTGGAGCTGCTTTTAAAGATGCAGGAACATACCTGATGGGAGCAGCGCAGTTCCTTTTTCCGAAGGGAAATCAGGAACTTCTGGAATACTGTGGCGGTTTTGCGAAAGAGGGGCTTCGTGTTCTGGTTGTTGCCCACAGTGAGAGCATAAATCAAAATACGGAGATCCCGGAAGGACTTGCGCCTGTAGGCCTGCTCCTTATCACAGATGTGATCCGTGCAGAGGCACCGGATACGCTGGCGTACTTCGAAAGCCAGGGGGTTGATCTGAAGGTGATCTCTGGTGATGATCCGGTGACAGTTTCCGCTATTGCGAAGCGTGCAGGGCTGAAAAATGCAGAGCAGTATATAGATGCAACTACCATAAGCACAGAGGAAGAAATGGATGAGGCAGTTGCCTCGTACAGCGTATTTGGCCGCGTGACACCCCAGCAGAAGCAGGCAATGGTAAAGGCTCTCCAGGCACAGAAGCATACGGTTGCCATGACTGGTGACGGTGTAAATGATGTTCTGGCCCTTAAGGAGGCGGACTGCAGTATTGCCATGGCTGAGGGCAGCGATGCTGCCAAGAATATTGCAAATGTGGTTCTTCTGGATTCCAATTTTGCGTCAATGCCGGAGATTGTGAACCAGGGCCGCCGTGTTGTCAATAATATCAGGACGGCAGCCTCGATGTTCCTGGTCAAGACGATTTTTTCTGTGCTGTTGTCGCTGATTACGATTTTCTTCGGAGATTACTATCCTTTTGAGCCGATCCAGATGTCACTGATCAGTGCATGTGCAGTTGGTATCCCGACTTTCCTTCTGGCGCAGGAGAATAATTACGATAAGATCGACCATACCTTCCTTCGGCACGTATTTATGAATGCGTTTCCGGCCGCGGTTACTATTACGGGCTGTGTATTTACGGTGATACTGGTGTGTCAGAATGTATACCACTCCAATCTGATGCTGAATACAGCTTGTGTCCTTGTGACGGGATGGAACTATATGGCAACCTTAAAAATCGTATATGCGCCGCTGAACCGCTACCGGAAGGTGATCATTTACAGTATGCAGGTGATCTTTTTTGTGGCAGCTGTAATATTGCAGAATCTGCTGACGCTTAAAGCCCTGGAATTTGGAATGATCATTCTTGTATTCCTTCTGATGACATTTTCCCCGATCCTCATCGAGGTACTTACGATCTGGATCAGGAATATCTACAGCCGTTCTCTGGATAAGGGCGAGCAGGGAAAATTTGGCATGTTTATTGATAAACTCAGAAAATAATATGAAAAATAAAAGAGGACACTGCCGGTAAATGTGTAGTGTCCTCTTTTTGATAAGCTGTTATTTTGTGTGCATAAGCCAGACAAATCCAAAGGCAGGGATTTTGACAGCCTGTGCGTCTCTCTGTACACCTGTGAGGAGATCGGTATAAGTGCCGTCCTGCTCGTTGATCCAGGCAACCTTATCCTGGTCACTGAAGTTGTAGAGGCAGATCAGCTTTTCTTTGGAGGTCTCCCTCACCAGGCCGAGGAGGGATTTTTCCCAGGTTTCCAGTGTATGTGCGGGAACCTCGGATGCAAATACCGCATAGCTGGAACGGATGTTTTGAAGCTGCTCCAGACTGTCAAAGATGCGTCCCTGGATGGTTGAGGCATCCGCACGGTTTTTGGCAAGATCCCAGTTGAAGTGGCCGTTATGGAGCCAGCGTGGATCTGCGCCTTTGGACGGATCGGTTTTGTAGGTGTAGTCGTTGAGCTGTCCGGTTTCATCTCCGCTTTTGAGAACCGGGATTCCTGGCAGGGAGAAAAGGAAGGCGTGGAGGGTTACATCGTAACGGATTCCCTTTGTTACGCCTTCGGCGTCTCCTTCGTAATCATAGCGTTCGATTCCGGTAAGGGATGCAGTTGTTCCACAAAGTTCAGCTTCTTCCGTTTCCGGATTTTTGTAGATTTCACCTCTTGAAAAGGTATCCGGGTAGCGGCCGGAGAGATATTCATTCAGATAATCTCTGTGAGGACCTTCAGTGATAAAACTTTCTTTCAGGTAATTGTAGTCCAGATTCCAGCGGACCGTGTTGCGGTTGCGGAGGTAATTCTGGAATACCGGGGCCTTTGGAAGGCCTGCGGCTTTATCGATTCCGTGTTTCACAAGAGAAGCATCTTTGGTGGCAACGGTGTGCCAGATATCGGACATCAGCTGGGTGCTGTTTACAAGGTGAAGTTCCGGCATGTCCAAGGTTCCGGCAAAGGCTGCGGCCTGGGCCGGTGTCCGGTCAGTCTCACCAAGGAGAAGAACACCCGGGCATACGATCTCGCAGACCATTCTGGTCATACGCAGCAGAGAGTGGAGTTTCCAGAGGTTTTCTTCTGCCATCATCGGAAGGACTCCCAGGCTGAAAACGGTAGCACCCTCGTTTGCCAGTTCCAGGATCTGAAGAAGCATAGCGTTAAAATATGCCGGGGTCTCAATGACGCATGGGGCTCCGGATTCCGGATTGCTTACAGAAAGATTTAGCGGAATCTCGAGGGCAAGACGAATTTCGGATTTCTGGCATTTTTCTGCAAGAGCAGAAAGATCTTCGGAGGTTCCAATCTCCGGGATGATGCGAAGTGAACAGTTGCTTGTTGCCTGGAAGAGATCCGTGAGATAAAGGATATTGGCTTTGCACTCACTGATATAGTCCAGCTTATCGGACAGCCCGGAAAGAGTACCAGCAAAATCTGCCGGGTTTACGGCCATTCCGGTGAAAGTAGTTTTGCGGAACCAGTCCGGATAGGCGGCACAGTTCTGATCCGCTTCTTTCATGGATAGACTGCGTTCTCTGTAGATCTCCTTCATCTTTCTGGTGAGGACTGTAAAGCAGCCATCAACTTCCGGATACTCACGGAAAAGCTCACAGTAAAGCCATTTCAGATCATTGTAATAATGACTGAGGCGTTTTTCGTAAAGAGCATCGTAGGCAGTATCTTCCTTGGAAGTTTCCACCTTCAGATGTTCCGTTTTTGAGGTGCCAACCCTGGCTGGCTCAGTCTTAGAGGTTTCGACCTTGATCGGTTCGGTCTTGGAAGTCTCAATCTTGATCGCTTCGGTCTTGGAAGTTTCAATCCTGGCAGCCTCTGTATTTTTTTTCAGCTGCTTTTCTTTCTTTGCCTGCATGGCAGCTTTCTTTTTCTGGAGTCTTTTTGTTGACATAGATAAGTATTCCTGCTACTAAAAACATATACAAATTTGTATATGCTAGATGATTCGCTATAATCTCACGATTTATAGTTACTGCTTCAACGTGTATGCTTTGGCGATTACAAGTAATACGCTACTTACAAGTTCTTGTACACTCCACAGTCGTAAATTCCCGACTAAGCCATCGGTACATATCTGTATAACCTTGTGTGTGGTATTATACAGATTTCATCTATCATCTAATTAGCTTTTCCTTTCTTAAATTTATTTGTTTGCCACTTGGCTTTCGTGGACTTTTACCATTACCCAATTACAACCATCAAGATTCTACTCTATAGTTAGCAAGACTATTACAACTTGCACTGGTTCATTTCCTGTAATTTCGGTAGTTTTAAGTTACCAACTAGTGTTCTGGATTTAAAACACCTTTGAGCATATTTGCTCATATTTGTTAACGTTTGTGATTACATTGTCGTCTCTCCTTAATGAATTAGTATCAATATAATCTTCAAAGTTTATGGAAAACCGGCTGGCGGTTTTTAAATACAGTATAATAGGAAAAACCGCATTCACGGAGAACCTCGGCTGCCTTATCAAAAGCATAGCCGATCTTATCCGGGGTATGTGCATCAGCTCCGATGGTGATGATCTCGCCGCCAAGCTCATGATAGCGGCGGATGACGCTGATACACGGATTCGGCTCCCCAAGTCCGTAATGATAACCGCCTGTGTTCAGTTCGATCCCGACATTTTTTCGGATCAGCGTCCGGAGGATCTCGTCCAGGATCTCCTTATATCTTCCATAAGAGTACTGTCGGTTCTGGTTTGGCCCATAGCGTACTACATAATCAATATGTCCGTACACATCCATTTCATCAAAAACGGCAATGTTTTCCAGGATGGATTCAAAATATTCCATATAGCAGGAAGCCTCCTTACGTCCTTCGAAATAGGAAGGATAATAAGGATCGTATCCGTGTACCAAATGGGAAGAACCGATGACGAAATCAAAGGGAACCTCTTTCAGAAGTGAAGAAAAAGCCTCCGAAAGATGAGGCTGAAGTCCAAGCTCGATCCCGAAATGAACCCGGATCTGGCCTTTAAAAGCATCGGAAAGACATTCAAGCCTGTGGCGGTATGCCGGGATGTCCAGGGAAAAATCCAGCTTCTCCGGAGTATCCGGATAATCCGGGTCAAAATGCTCGGTAAAGCAGATTCCCTCAAGACCCTGCGTAAGGGCAGCCTGGATCATGTCTTCCATCGGAGTGTCGGAATCTGCGGAAAAAGAGGAATGCATATGGCAGTCCCATAAAATTTTCTGGTCCATGTTTTACCTCCATATTCTGATGTAAAAAAACGATGATATCGTATTCCGCATGTACAGAGCTGTACGGCAGTACAGCCGGTCCTGTTCCGGGTGAATTTTCATGTCCGAAGTACAGAACCTTCTCTCACAGAATTATAGCACATTTTTTTGAAATTTTCTTAATATTTATTTTAAGATGCTTTTTTATAAATTGCTCTTGAATTTTTGTTTGGAATTAGGTACAATATGAAACAGGTTGATGTTTCTTTAACAATAAGGAACGATTTAATCACCATTCAATTCATAGGAGGAATTTATCATGGCAGTAAAAGTTGCAATTAATGGTTTTGGACGTATCGGTCGTCTTGCATTCCGTCAGATGTTTGGAGCAGAGGGATTCGAGGTTGTAGCAATCAACGACCTTACATCTCCTAAGATGCTTGCTCACTTATTAAAATATGATTCTACACAGGGAAGATACGCTCTTGCTGATACAGTTACAGCAGGCGAGGATTCCATCACAGTAGACGGAAAAGAGATCAAAATCTATGCTAAGGCTAACGCTGCAGAGCTTCCATGGGGAGAGATCGGTGTAGACGTAGTTCTTGAGTGCACAGGCTTCTACACATCCAAAGATAAAGCTCAGGCTCATATCGATGCAGGTGCTAAGCACGTAGTTATTTCCGCTCCGGCTGGAAACGACCTTAAGACAATCGTTTACAACGTAAACCATCAGGGTCTTACAAACGAGGACAAGATCATCTCCGCAGCTTCCTGTACAACAAACTGCCTTGCACCAATGGCTAAGGCTCTTAACGATCTTGCACCGATCAAATCCGGTATCATGTGCACGATCCACGCTTACACAGGCGATCAGATGACTCTTGACGGACCGCAGAGAAAAGGCGATCTGAGAAGATCCCGTGCAGCTGCAGTTAACATCGTTCCGAACAGCACAGGTGCTGCTAAAGCTATCGGACTTGTTATCCCAGAGCTTAACGGCAAGCTTATCGGTTCTGCACAGCGTGTTCCGACCCCGACAGGTTCTACAACAATCCTTACAGCAGTAGTTGAAGGAACAGTAACTGTTGAGCAGATCAACGCAGCTATGAAAGCAGCTTCTAACGAGTCCTTCGGATACAACGAGGATGAGATCGTATCCAGCGATATCGTTGGTATGAGATTTGGTTCCCTCTTCGATGCTACTCAGACAATGGTACTTCCACTTGAGAACGGCACAACAGAGGTTCAGGTAGTTTCCTGGTATGACAACGAGAACTCCTACACAAGCCAGATGGTTCGTA
>CAVIGE010000068.1:0-14856 GCA_963642325.1 Prevotella sp. CAG:279 | reverse complement strand
GTGTAGGTCGCCGCAGTTCTTCGGAGCTGTAGTGCTGTTTTCGTAGAATCAGGAAGCTCCCGCTTCTATAAGCGGGGGTACGTTCACAGAACCTTGTCAAAGAAGGAGATTATGATGAGACTGTTATAGCAGATGGAACATGGGATTTTACATGGACATTAGGCGCAGTGAAGCCGCCGGCAAGCCTGGAAGTGAATCGGAAATATGATTTTGGCGGCTATGAGATCACAGTGAAAAAAATGGAAGTGACCCCTCTTCTCTGGTCCATGTATCTTGACTATGATGAGGCCATGAAAGTGTATGAGGATGATCGGAATAATTTTGAGTACGCAGGCTCTGATCATGGAATGGATATTTACGACAGGATCAGTATTGACCAGGTACGCTACAAGGATGGAACGGTTGTAGATCTGGACACGGCTGTTGGAGGAATCGGGGGCGGCGAAGAAAAACAGGACAAAGAAAATGGTGTCCTGATCATCCGAAACAGCTTTCCGAAGCTTGTAGAAACAGACAAACTTCAGGCGGTGCACCTGAAGCTGTCAGATCAGTGGATTGAGGTACGATAACAGGAAGATACCAGTGCTGTAAGGATGGGAAGGGTAAGGGAAGATAACGACAAAGAAGTAGGAATATAATACGAAAGGCATAATTCTGTAAATTGGATATTGAAAAACTGAAAATAATATAGTATAGTCTTAACCATATTAATTATGTTTGCAATGAGGCAGTCACTTTTTGGGTGATTGCCTTTTTGCTTATCTGGCAAAGGAGCAGTCACCGTGGGTGGCTGCTTTTTGACGATAAGGGGGCGAAGAACTATGCAGTCTTTGGATGCAAATTGTATACTGGTTCTGAATTCTCTGATTTACAAGATTTACAGTGTTGAAGAGGAAAGAGAAATGCGGCGGTGCTTTCTGGAAGGACTGAAACTGATGATTGATTTTGATGCTGCAGATTTTTACCTGTCCAGAGATGACGGGGAGGAAGGACTGACAGCTCCGGTGGCACTGAACTGTGATTGTATTTCGGGGAATTATGATGAGCTGGATTACAGCCGTGGGATTCTTTACAGCGGGAAAAGCATCTGCTACAGAGAAACAGATATTGTTGATGATGAAAAAAGAAAAAGAAGTCCTTATTATCAGGCTGTGTATAAGCCTAATAACTGGCATTTTTCCATGCAGATCATATTTGCCAAAAAGAAACACTTTCTTGGAGTGATCACCCTGTACAGATCTATTGGAAAAGATGATTTTTCTTATGAGGATATTTTTACGGCAGATCTTTTTAGGGAACATATGTCTTTGCGCCTGGCTGCTGAACAGAAAAGAAGACAGCCGGAAAGCAGAGGCAATGAGGTGGAGCACATAGTGGAAAAGTATGCTCTCACAAAAAGGGAAAAGGAAGTATTACTTTGTGTTATTCAGGGTGAAGACAGAGAAAGTGTATGTGAAAGCCTGGCTTTTTCTGAGAATACGCTGAAAAAGCACATGTCTAATATTTATAAAAAAATCGGTGTGAATAACAGGATACAGCTGCTAAAAACAGTTATGGGTTCATAACCGGTGAATAATCCAAAGGAGGATGGGCGGATGGAAAAAACAGCGGAAAGAGTATTGTTTGGAAATGTGTTTACGGGAAAGGATGATTCCTGGTTTACGGGTGGTGTGGCACTGAAGGGAAAACAGATCCTTGCTGTGGGGACAAAAGAGGAATTACAGAGCTATATTGGCAGCGAAACAGAAATTGAGGAATATCCGAAAGGACTGATCATGGCGGGATTCGGAGATGCACATGCTCATTTTATGGAGGGAGCACAGCTTTCCAGCGAATATTTCTGTGCAGATCTTTCCAGCGCAAAATCTGAAGAGGAGTGCGTTCAGATGATGGTTCAGTTTGCCCAAAAATATCCGGATCTGGACAGATATTTCGGATATGGATGGCTGACAGCATACTGGGATGATGCACCTTTTCCGACAAAAAGAAGCCTTGATCCGTATTTTCCGGACAAACCGGTGTATCTGCGTGCTGTGGACGGACATTCTGAATGGATGAATCAGGCTGCTCTGGAAGAAAGCGGATATTTAAGCGGATGGGAACCGGCTTATGGTTCTGTGGATAAATTTGAGGACGGAGAGCTGACAGGACTTGTGCGGGAAGGTGGAGACCGTCTTTGCAGGAAATATGATGTACGGCTCCCAGGGGAGGAAGAAGAAAGGCTGCAGCGCAGGCTGATCCGGAGCCTGAATAGCAAAGGCATCACTTTGTTTACAGAAATGGGAGCTACAGAACCTGAAGATATTGACCGGGAATATCAGTATGTGAAAAAAATGGATGACGCAGATGAACTGACGTTGCGTCTGTTTTTGTATCCGGGAACGGAGGTCGATCCGTCAAGACTAAAGGATCTGGCATTTTTCCGGGAAAAATATTCTTCAGAAAAACTGAAGATTGCGGGAGTGAAGGGCTTTGCTGATGGAGTAACGTCTACCTACACAGCGGCAATGACAGAACACTACGAGGGAAGAACAGATAAGGGTTATCTGAATTATCCGGTAAAACAGTATGAGGAATGGGTGAGAGAGGCCAACAGGCAGGGATATTCTGTGCGTGTTCACTGCATTGGGGATGCTGCGGTGAAGACTCTTCTGGACTGTTATGAACTGTCAAATCAGACAAATGACAACAGTGGTCTCAGAAATACAGTGGAGCATATTGAGATGATCCGGCCTGAGGATATCGGGCGTTTTAAGGAGCTGGGAGTTGTTCCATCGATGCAGCCACTGCATCTTCCACTGGATGAATTTGACAAGATCAACCATTGCGGAATTGAAAGAAGCCATTATGAGTGGGTTCACAGATCCATTCTGGATACCGGCACTGTGCTGGCTCTTGGAACAGATTATCCGATTGCGGATTATGATCCGATTCCCAATATCTATGCAGCAGTAACCAGAAAAGGTGTGAATGGTGTGCAGTATGGCCCCTATACACTGGATCAGTGTCTTACCATGCCACAGGCACTCAGGGCATACACATATGGTTCCGCCTATGCCGTGGGCGCAGAGGAGAAGCTGGGTACACTGGAACCAGGAAAATACGCAGACCTGATTGTTCTTGACAGAAATCTTCTGACTGCAGGAGAGGATGAGATACTTGGCACAGAAGTTCTCTGTACGATCATGGATGGAGAAACCGTATACAGAAAAAAGGCCACAGATCAGTAAAAAATACTACTTTTGGGTAATGAAAATAATTCGCCTGGGGAATGGACAAGGAGAAAAATAGGAATTATACTTGCGATAAGTTTTTGGAACATGCAGCAGATAAGCCGAAGGAGGTAAGATTGGTTATGAAAGAATTAGTGATCATTATCAAACCGGAAAAACTGGAAACAGTAAAAGAGATACTGGATGAATATCATTGCGGTGGAATGACGATCTCCAGTGTTATGGGTTGTGGAGCTCAGAGAGGAATGGTAGAAGGAACCACCAACGTGATCAAGGGTTTTAAAGCAAATATCAATCTTCTTCCGAAGATCCAGGTAAGTGTTGTGGTGGAGGATTCGAAAGAGGAGAATCTTGTTTTAAAGATCTGTGAATTGGTATCCACAGGAATCGCCGGAGATGGAAAAATATTCGTCCGGAATATTGAGGAAGCGATCAGGATACGAACAGGAGAAAGAGGAAGCAAGGCTCTTTCAGAGGAAGATTAATAGAAAGCTTATCAGGTGCAAAGGCGCACAGACATCTGTCTGGGGCGTCTTTTTATATACGAAAAAAAGGAGGAGAAATTTATGAAAAAAGTGATGAAAAGACTGATGGCAGTCGGAATTGCCGGAATGGTTGGGATTTCCATGATGGGCTGTGGCGGAAGCAAGTCATCAGACAGCGGAGAAGGCAAGAGTACAGCATCTGCGAAATCAGATGGCGGAGAGGTAAATCTGATCATCTGGACAGAATATCTTCCGGAGGATCTGATCTCGAAGTTTGAAGAGGAAACGGGTATCAAGGTGAATGTCACCTATTATTCATCCACGGATGAGATGCTTGCCAAGGTGACAGCATCTTCTCCGGATACCTATGATATTATCTGCGACGGTGTCCAGCATTACGATGCTTTTCGTGAAAAGGGAATCATTGATGAGATTGATACCAGTAAGCTGAAGAATATAGATAATATCGATGAGGCATACCGCTATAATGAGAAATACGATCCGGAAGGGAAGTATGGTATTCCGTATATGGGAGCTGGAACGGTAATCGCTGTAAATACAGATGTAATTAAAGATGATATCACCGGCTATCAGGATCTTCTGAATTCCGATTACAAAGATTCCATCGTGTGTGTGGAAGATGCAAGAGCCGTTGTCGGAATGGGAAATATGGCGGAAGGATATGACATTAATGACACCAGCGATGAGGCTCTGGCAGCGTCCCAGGAGTTTCTGGAAAAGCTGAAACCGAATATCCACGCATTTAACGGTGATTCTCCTAAGACGCTTCTTCTTAACGGTGAGTGCTCCATTGGTTATGTTTATGCAGCAGAATGTGCCCTGGCTCAGGCGGAAAATCCGGCGATCAAAGGCATCTGGCCGGAAGAGGGTGTTTACTTTGGTTTCGATGAGCTTTCCCTCACAAAGGAAGGAAAGAACAAAGAGAATGCTTATAAATTCCTGGATTTTATTCTTGATGGTGAAAACAGTGCATATATTTCTCAGTGCTACCCGTACTTTAACCCGAATAAAGCTGCTGTAGAAATTCTGGGAGATGAGTATAAAAATGATCCGTTAAAGGTTTTTTCTGATGATGTAGTTTCCAGGATTGAGTACCTTTCTGATGTTGGTGATGATACATCCAAGATCGTGGATATTATGAACAACCTTAAAATGTAAAACCGATAATCCCTTAACGGACGGAGTATAAAACAGAGATAAGGAGACCAGAGGATGGAAGATATAATCAAAATTGAAGATGTCTGCAAGGACTATGGAGATAACAAAGTCGTGAAGCATTTGAATATGAATATCAGAAAAGGGGAATTCCTTACTCTGTTAGGACCGTCCGGATGTGGAAAAACAACGACTTTGAGGATGATTGCAGGTTTTGAACACGCAAGCTCCGGGAGCATTATGATCGAGGGAAAGAATATCAGGGGAACAAAACCGTATCAGAGAGAAGTAAACACAGTATTTCAGAATTACGCGCTTTTTCCCCATATGACGATCAGCGATAATATAGCTTTCGGGCTGACTATAAAACGATTGAAAAAAGACGAGATCCAAAAGAGAGTGCAGGAAATGCTGGAGCTGGTTCAGCTAGAAGGATACGGGAACAGGAAGCCTGACCAGCTGTCCGGCGGACAGAAACAGCGAGTTGCCATTGCAAGAGCACTGGTCAACAGACCGAAGGTTCTGCTTCTGGATGAGCCATTGGGAGCGTTGGATCTGAAGCTGCGTAAGCAGATGCAGTTCGAATTAAAGCGGCTGCAGAAAAAACTGGGAATTACTTTTGTTTACGTTACTCATGATCAGGAGGAGGCTCTGACGATGAGTGACAGAATCGCAGTTCTCTCCAGAGGCGTTCTGGAGCAGATTGATACCCCCAGAATGATCTATAATCATCCGGCATCAAAATTCGTGGCAGATTTCATCGGAGAATCCAATCTGTTCTATGGGACTGTGGGATCCGTTTCCGGAGATACGGTTTCTGTCACCCTGGAAACGGGAACCGTAATGACGAAGTATCCAGATGCAAAAGTGGGAGAGATCGTTGATATCTCTGTCCGCCCGGAAAATCTTCTGATGTCAGAAACGCCGGTTCCCGGATTTGACTGTCCGGCGGTTATAAAAGAATATGTATTCATCGGAAATATACATAAGGTAATTCTTGCAATGCCAAGCGGCAAAGAAGTGAAGATCAATCAGTCACCTAAGACTGCGGAGCTGCCGGTTGGAACAAAGGTTAATCTGTACTGGGAAAAAGAAGATGCGGTGGTGATCTCATCGTTGGATAATCCGGTATTCCAGGCTGTAGATGGCATAGAGTATGCTTGATGTAACGGAGGAGAAAACATGGAGAAAACAAAAAAGAAAGAAAAAAAGAAGTTTGATCCGGCGTTTCTGGTCATGGTTGGTCCGGTATCCGGATGGATGCTTTTGTTTGTACTGATACCGTTTGTTTATATTGTGGTGATCAGTTTTATGAAGCGAAGTACATATGGCGGCGTGGAAATGGGATTTACCATACAGAACGTTCTCCAGGTTTTTGATCCGGCATATCTAAAGGTATTTGGAGTTTCTGTATTATATGCGCTGATCACGACAGCTCTTTGTATTTTGATCGGATATCCTTTTGCATATTTTGTTGCAAAAAAATCTGAAATACAGAAAACGGTAATCATGGCACTGGTGATGGTTCCGTTTATGATAAGCTCCCTGATCCGTCTGTTTGCGTGGATCAATCTTCTGCGAAAAGATGGAGCGGTCAATCACTTTCTTATGGCGATCGGTGTGATCCATGATCCGCTGCAGCTGGTTTACAATAATGTGGGTGCAGTGATCGGACTTACATATACGCTCCTGCCGTTTATGATCATGCCGCTGTACAGCTCTGTTGAAAAGCTGGATAAGTCACTTCTGGAGGCTTGCTCTGATCTTGGGGCAAAGCCGGTGGAAGCTTTCTTCAGAGTAACACTTCCTTTGACCATGCCGGGAATTTTTGCAGGAACGATCATGACATTTATTCCAACGCTGGGTCTGTTTTTCGTAATCGATCTTATGGGCGGAAGCAAGATCCTGGTTATGGGAAGTCTGATACGAAATGAATTTATCACTGCGAAGGACTGGCCGCTGGGTGCAGCACTTTCCCTGTTTCTGATTATTATCACATTGCTCCTGGTTAAGCTGTATCAGAAAAATGGTGGAAGTATGGATGAGCTGGGGGGTGTATGAGATGTCACGAAAGAGCAGGATTTTTCAGAATTTATTTATTATACTCGTATTTCTGTTTTTGTATATACCAATATTTATGGTAGTGATCTTTTCCTTTAATACCTCAAAAATGAATATTGTATGGGAGGGATTTACGATTCAGTGGTATGGAACATTCTTTCAGAACCGTTCATTGATGGAAGCACTTGGACTGAGTATTTTTATTGCCGCAGTCAGCACACTGGTTTCCACTGTGATCGGTACACTGGGGGCTATTGGACTGAACCGTTTCGAATTCCGTGGAAAAAATCTGGTGGATCAGCTGCTTTATATTCCGGTGGTTATTCCGGAGGTTGTACTCGGAGTCGCGCTCCTGTGTATTTTTTCCGCATTAAATATGGAGCTTGGAGTTGCAACCATCACCTTATCCCATATTACATTCTGTATCCCGTTTGTAGTTATGAATGTAAGGGCCAGAATTGCAGGCTTTGATAAGTCGCTGGAGGAGGCTGCACAGGATCTTGGGGCGAATGGAATTATTACTTTTTTCCGGATAACGCTTCCGTTGATCATGCCGGGAGTTATGTCCGGCGCGATGCTGTCATTCTCCCTCTCCCTGGATGATGTTATCATCAGTTTCTTTGTTACAGGACCTGGAAGTACAACGCTGCCGCTGAAAATTCTTTCCATGGTAAAGACGGGCGTAACACCGGAGGTAAATGCGCTGTCTACGATCATCATGTTCGTGATCATGATCGGAATCAGCGTAAAAGCCGGAATTCAGGTGAAACAGCTGAAAAAAGTCCAGATCTGATTCTTGTTTCCGCCAATAAAGACATACCCCGAAAATCCCTGGCATACACTGTAAAAAAGCGTCTTCGGGGGCTTGGCAGTGAAGGATTATATAGAGGAACGTGCAGTTGAGGTTGCGGGATATATCATTGAAACAAAGGCTACAGTGAGACAGGCGGCGAAGAAATTCGGGATCAGCAAGAGTACGGTACATAAGGACTGCGTGGAGCGGTTAAAGGTGATCAGTCCGGGGATGGCTGTGGAGGTTCGCAAGGTTCTGGATGTGAACAAGCAGGAGAGGCATATCCGCGGAGGACTTGCAACCAGGGAGAAATACCTTCATGCAAGATGAGGCAGTAAAATGGCTGCGTTTAATTATTAACAAAATTTATATTATAAAAACTAAATATTAATTTTACAAATAAATACAGCCATGCTATCATATGACTATAATAGTTCCTGACCTGTATCAGCCACCTACTATATGGGACAGAAGCTAAAAACTCATCACATAAGTTAATAATTACACCCTTGAAGGATTCTGTGGACCAGCGTACACAGGAGCCTTTGGGAAAAAAGCTGTCAGGTCGGCGGAGTTTTCTGTGTCTCCAACGATATGGCAGCTTTTTTCTTTCGCTGATATTTAAGCTGGAAATTTCGCAGTATTTTCACAAACACATGCTACATTATAGGAAATGCTATAATGCAGCATGTGTTACCGAAGTGAAAAAACTGACGGAAGAGGAAATACGATGAAAATACAGAAAAGACGAAATCACATAAGAGGAAACCTGGCCTGGGTCTATATCCTGGCATTCCTGTTTCCGGTAATCATATTTACAGCAGGTTTTGCCTTGAAGGGCGTGTATCCGTTTGGGGAGAAATCGGCACTGGTGGTAGATGGTGTCCATCAGTATACAGCCTTTTACAAAGAGCTTGCCAGCCAGCTTGGAAAAGGTCTGGGATGGACCTGGTCCACACATGCCATGGGATATAATTTTTACGGGCTGTTCTGCTATTATCTCTGCAGTCCGTTCAGCCTGCTTGTTCTTCTGCTGATGAAATTTATGTATGTAAACGAAGCCGTGACAGCTGTGATCCTGGTCAAGGCAGGGCTTTGCAGCGTGTCCATGGCCTGGTATTCCGGAAAAAAATATCCCGGCAGAAGAGGCATGGCAGTTTCCCTGGGCTGCATGTATGGCCTGTCGAATTTCATGCTGGGCTATTACAGCAATGTGATGTGGTTTGACTGTATCATGATGCTTCCGGTACTGGCATATCTGATAGAACAGCTTGTACATACCGGAAGATGGAAAAAATATTGTCTGGTGCTGGGAGGCTGCATTCTGACCAGCTATTACATAGGATTTATGCTGTGTGTATTTGCAGCACTTTATTACCTGGCACAGCTTATGATTATGGTTGCAGCAGAGCCTGTATATCGCGGAAAAAAAGCATTCAGATCCATAGTGAAATTTACAGGTGCATCCATTGCGGCAGCAGGCCTTGCGGGAATTACGCTGATTCCCGGAATTGCGGCAGTTTCCAGGACAGCTGCGGCAGAAGAAGCAGGGAGCGGACTGAGCGGCGTTTACGGGGATCTCTGGAAACAGCTCGGCACACTGATGGAGGATTCCCTGTCGTTTGTGAAATCAGGGGAACAGGGAGATGTGAATCTTTACTGTGGCTGTGCGGTGCTGCTTTTTGCAGCACTGTATCTTCTGAATAAAGAAATATACATAATAGAAAAAATAGCTGTGAGTACTCTGGCAGCTCTGTATTTTGCCGGCTTCCATGTGACCGTGCTGAACCTGCTTTTTCACGGAATGCATAAGCCCGTGGGAATTCCCAATCGGTTTGCCTTCATATTTATATTTCTTCTTCTGAAGATGGCATGTGATGCCTGGGGAAAAATGGAGGCCGAGGGCAGAAAGCGGATTTTTGCAGGGCTGATAGCAGCGGAGGGATTCTGCGTCCTTGTGGGGAGCATGAGCGGAAAAAAAGAAGAAATCCTGTTTTCCGCCGGGGCGGTTGCACTGCTGTTTCTGCCGGTGTGGACAGAAAGCTTTCTTTGTGGAAAATTATGGGCAGGCCGTCCGGGGCATGTGGAAATCAGAAAGCTGTGCAGCTGTATTCTTACGGTTCTGATCCTTGCGGAAACCGGAATCCACGGAATCGTAAGCATTACAAATAATGGAACTGCCAGCCGCGATATCTATGTAAAGAGTGAACTGGAAGTCAGCGGGCTTATGGATCTGACAGAGGCAGACCAGGTGAATTACCGGGCTGTTATTGTAAATCCGTTAATAAGAAATGAAGAGCTTTTGTACCAGCTTAATGGAATTTCCATGTATTCCTCTACAAATACAGAAGAAATGTGGGGCTTCGTAAAAAACATGGGGCTTGAGAATCTTGAGAACCGTTATCAGTATGCAGGCTCTACGGAGGTAATGGATATGCTTCTTGGAATCCGGTATCTTATCTGCCGGAATACAAGGACTCTGAATACTTCCTATAAAAAAATCGCAGAAAGCCAGTCATTTGACCTGTACGAAAATCCCAGGGCATTGAAAGCCGGATACATGGTCAGTGCTTCGGCGTTGGATTATGCAATGGAAGGAAGTAATCCTCTGGAGGTGCAGAACCGGCTGCTCAGAGGCATTACGGGAAAAAGACTTTATGATATGAGAACAGTAAGCTCTGAAACAACTCTGGCTGGAATGTCAGCCTTTAACATCCGGCTGAAAAAAGGGGAGCATGGATATCTTTACATTCCGGGAACTGAACCGGATACGGTTACTATCAATGGACAGGAACAGAAATCCGATTACTGGAACAATAATTTTCTGGATCTGGGCACCTACGATACGGAAACGATCGTTCATATAACAGCGAATTCCAGTGCAGGGGAAGCGGTTCTTGGGATCTGTCAGGAGACAGAGCTGGATGACATTTATAAAAAGCTTTCTTCTCAGCAGATGGATCTTACAGATGGAAAAGGGAGCATAACCGTGCAGCAGGAGGGAATCCTTATGATCAGCAGCTTCTATGATTCGGATATGCAGATCTACGTGGATGGAAAAGAGGCAGAAGTGCAGAGCCTGCAGGGGCTTACCGGAGTGAAACTGGAAGCCGGAAAACATACCATTGTTATAAAATATCATACGCCGGGGCTCTGGACTGGAGGAGTTCTTTCTATATTAATAGTGGTAATTTTGGGAGTTATAGTAGCTGAACAGAAAAAGAAGTGTTATACTTTCAGAAAGGAGCGGAGGCCATAGCGGAAAAAACAGCCGGTTCAGACTGTGCGGTGCTGAATGGCAGGGAACAGGCAGCAGACAGATCAAAGGTGTTTGTCTGAAGGAAAGGGGAAAGCATGGAAAAACTGTGGAAAAGACTGGAGGAGCAGATGGCACAGTCCTATGAAGGCATGGTAAAAGAAGACTCCGATATGATGGTTTGGAACCGCGCATTTGAAACTCTGACAGAGATCGTAGAGTATGGCCGCAGGAAGCACGGGGATTTTGCGAAGGAGCTTTTTATACTGGACGGAAGTACGGATTTTATTTTTGACCTGAAGGTGTGGCTGGATGATTACATGGAATTTCTGGAACAGGAAGAGGAACAGGAGCAGCTGGAAAAGGTCTGCCGGAGACTTTTGGGACTCTTTGCATGGGAACAGGCTTCGGCATCTGAGATACGGTTTCGGCTTGCATTAACCATGCTGTCCCTGAATAAGAAAAAAGAGTCGGTGGATTTTTGCGAAAGATGGTATGGACAGGATGAGAATGATCCCTCTGCGGCAACTGCGCTGATCTATGCATGGATCGCAGACGGGAGGTTCCGGGATGCACAGAAGGTGGCGGATTTCTGGCTGGATAAGGAAGATGGCTATACAGAGGAGAATGCGGAGGTTTTTGGAGCAGCGGCTCTTTTGCATAATATTTCCGGGAAATCATTTGTATAACGGGGAGTGCCATACAGAGGGGAGCAGACAGGTTATGAAGATCACAATGGTACATGGGCAGAGTCATAAGGCCTCTACCTATCATATAGGAAAGATACTTGCAGATAAGCTTGCAAAGAAGATCCGGCGCAATTATGGACATGTGAAACCAGGTATCAGGACAAAGCTTTATTTCGAGGTAATGCGAAAGCTTGTAAAAGGTGACTGGAACAAGGCGGATGTGGCTTACTGGAAGGAACAGGGCTGGACCGGAAAGAACAGGCCGTGGAAGGAAATTCCGTAAAAATTCTTCACAAAACACCTTGACAAGCCGCATATTTACGGGATATAATGAGCAGGCGTGCGAAAGAAACGTTATATTTTTGCATGCCATAATTTGTAAATAGCAACCGCAAGGCCCCATGGGAAAGCCCATGGAGAAATAAATCGGGAGGTGAAATGGAATGCCAACATTCAACCAGTTAGTAAGAAAGGGCCGTCAGACAGCTGTTAAGAAATCCACAGCACCGGCTCTGCAGAAAACATTTAACTCTTTAAGAAAGAAATCAGTTGATCAGGCTGCTCCACAGAAACGTGGTGTTTGTACTGCTGTTAAGACAGCTACTCCTAAAAAGCCTAACTCAGCTCTTAGAAAGATCGCCAGAGTTCGTCTTTCCAACGGTATCGAGGTAACAAGCTACATTCCGGGAGAGGGTCACAACCTTCAGGAGCATAGTGTTGTTCTTATCCGTGGAGGAAGAGTTAAGGACTTACCTGGTACAAGATACCACATCATCAGAGGTACTCTTGATACAGCAGGTGTCGCTAACAGAAAACAGGCTCGTTCCAAATACGGAGCTAAGAGACCTAAAGCTAAGAAATAATTTAAGTAGATCAGAAATCTACGCCGCTTCCTGATTGCAGATGATCAGGAGGATTACAAAGATATTATTCATCTAATGTATTACAGCGGAAGACTATAAGGATTTGTACGGTATTCCATATACCCTGTCGGTTGCGGGTTAAATATAGGACCTTACCAGTGCGAACATGCAATAGTTTTACTGCGTGAGTACCGATGATATAATCAATATGATTAAGGAGGGAAGTAACGTGCCACGTAAAGGACATACTCAGAAAAGAGACGTTCTGGCTGACCCGATGTACAATAACAAAGTGGTTACCAAACTTATCAATAACATCATGTTAGACGGTAAGAAAGGTGTTGCCCAGAAAATTGTATACGGCGCATTTGCCAGAGTAGAGGAAAAGGCTGGTAAACCAGCAATTGAAGTATTTGAAGAGGCTATGAACAACATCATGCCAGTTCTCGAGGTAAAAGCAAGACGTATCGGTGGTGCTACTTATCAGGTTCCGATCGAGGTAAGAGCAGACAGACGTCAGGCACTTGCTCTTCGTTGGCTTACAATGTTCTCACGTAAGAGAGGCGAGAAGACAATGGAGGAAAGACTGGCTAATGAGCTTCTGGACGCAATGAACAACACAGGCGCATCCGTTAAGAGAAAAGAAGACATGCACAAGATGGCTGAGGCAAATAAAGCATTTGCTCACTATCGCTTCTAATTCGAGGAGGAAAATTCATTGGCTGGAAAAGAAGGAAGAGAATATCCATTAGAGAGAACCAGAAATATCGGTATCATGGCGCATATCGATGCTGGTAAAACAACTCTTACAGAGCGTATTCTTTATTATACAGGTGTTAACTACAAGATCGGTGATACTCATGAAGGTACAGCAACAATGGACTGGATGGAGCAGGAGCAGGAGCGTGGTATCACAATCACATCCGCTGCTACAACATGTCACTGGACTCTTGAAGAGAACTGCAAACCAAAGGCTGGTGCTCTTGAGCATCGTATCAACATCATTGATACACCAGGACACGTAGACTTCACTGTTGAGGTTGAGCGTTCCCTTCGTGTACTTGATGGTGCTGTTGGTGTTTTCTGTGCTAAGGGTGGTGTTGAGCCGCAGTCAGAGAACGTATGGCGTCAGGCTGATACCTACAACGTACCTCGTATGGCATTCATCAACAAGATGGATATCCTTGGTGCAAACTTCTACAATGCAGTAGAGCAGATCAAGACCCGTCTTGGTAAAAACGCTATCTGCCTTCAGCTTCCAATCGGAAAAGAGGATGATTTCAAGGGAATCATCGATCTTTTCGAAATGAAAGCATACATCTACAATGATGAGAAGGGCGATGACATCTCCATCGTTGATGTTCCGGAGGATATGCAGGAAGATGCAGAGCTTTATCATACAGAGCTGATCGAGAAGATCTGCGAGCTGGATGATGACCTCATGATGGAGTATCTTGAGGGAGAAGAGCCTTCTGTAGACAGACTGAAAGCTGTCCTCAGAAAAGCTACCTGTGAGTGTACAGCAGTACCTGTTTGCTGCGGTTCCGCTTACAGAAACAAGGGTGTTCAGAAGCTTCTGGATGCAATCCTTGAGTACATGCCGGCTCCTACAGATATCCCGGCTATCAAGGGTGTTGACCTTGACGGCAACGAAGTTGAGAGACATTCCTCTGATGAGGAGCCATTCTCCGCTCTTGCATTCAAGATCATGACTGACCCATTCGTAGGAAAACTTGCTTATTTCCGTGTTTATTCAGGAACAATGAACTCCGGTTCTTATGTACTGAATGCCACAAAAGATAAAAAAGAGCGTGTTGGACGTATCCTTCAGATGCACGCTAACAAACGTATGGAGCTGGATAAGGTTTACTCCGGTGATATCGCTGCAGCAATCGGATTCAAATTCACTACAACAGGTGATACAATCTGTGACGAGCAGCATCCGGTAATCCTTGAGTCCATGGAATTCCCGGAGCCGGTTATCGAGCTTGCTATCGAGCCTAAGACTAAAGCCGGACAGGGTAAACTTGGTGAGGCACTTGCCAAGCTTGCTGAGGAGGATCCGACATTCCGTGCTCATACAGATCAGGAAACAGGACAGACCATCATCGCTGGTATGGGTGAGCTTCACCTTGATATCATTGTTGACCGTCTTCTTCGTGAGTTTAAGGTTGAGGCTAACGTTGGTGCACCTCAGGTTGCTTACAAAGAGACAATCACCAAGCCTGTTGATGTAGACAGCAAGTATGCTAAACAGTCTGGTGGTCGTGGACAGTATGGTCACTGTAAAGTTAAATTCG
>CAVIGE010000067.1:0-14887 GCA_963642325.1 Prevotella sp. CAG:279 | reverse complement strand
GGCATCTCTTCCCGGGCAACAAGGAAATTTCCGGCGCGCTGGGTAAGCTGTGCAAGGTTCACGGCCGGATCAGTCGCGCCTTCCTGATATGCATAAATAGATGCCTCAGCACCCATAAACCCGATATCCGCTTCGCCTGAAATTAAAGCCGTCAGCACCTTATCTGCCCCAAATCCGGTCACCAGTGTCAGATCCAGTCCTTCCTCCGTAAAATATCCCTCTTCGATCGCCACATACTGTGGTGCATAAAAGATCGAATGTGCCACTTCATTTAACGTCACCTTCGTAAGATCCTCCTCTGCGCCGTCTTTCTTAGCGGCCGAAACGGTCATCGGCAGTGCAGTCACCGCCAGTACGACCGCCGCCGCCAGTGAAATCCATTTTTTATTTTTCATGGAAACTCTCCTTTTAAAGACTTCTGCTTTTAGCATATGCCAAAGGAAGCTGAAGAGTTCAAGTCATCCTGTATTCCTTTTGACCAAAACAATTTCGGGATATTAATCTCATGGTATTGACTTTGTAGACAAAGTATGATATAACATCAGCCAGAATGAACTAGGAGGTGAAAAAATGGCTCAGAATGATTATCACATAACCACATTTCAAATGTTATATAATATCATTCAGAAAAAATGTCAGAATGCTGTCAGGGATTTAGATATAACGATGTCACAGGGCGGTGTGATCGCGGCAATCCTGGAAAGTCCGGATGGTAAAATCTCTTTAAAAGAGCTGGAAAAAAAGCTGCAGCTTTCCCAATCTGTTACAGCCGGGCTTGTCACACGCCTGGAGCAGAAAGGATTTGTTGAAAGCTTCGGAAGTGAAGAAGACAAAAGAATCAAAATTTTACGAGTTACAGCATCAGGTAAAGAAAAATGTTTTGCCGGGCAAAAAATCCTGGTGGAGGTCGAAAAAGAAATTTTAGCACCTTTATCAGAAACTGAAAAAAACAATATGTATAAAATCTTAGACAAACTATTAAATTACAACAAATAACAGATACCCGTTCAATGCGGGTATTTATTCAAAACAAATCAATCTCATGATATCAATACTATAGAATCAAGAAAGAGGTAATCTGTTATGAAAAATAAAATTTCTCTGGAAGACTTTAATTCCATGCCGGTATCCCAGGCGGTTATGAAAAATGCACTCCCCGCAATGATAACAATGCTTATGTTTTTAGTCTACAATCTTGCGGACACTTTGTTTATCGGTATGACGAATGATCCTTATCAGGTGGCGGCCATTTCATTATGTATGCCATTATTTATGCTTTTTACTGCATTCGCAAATATTTTTGGAATGGGCGGAACATCTGTTATATCCAGAGCTGCCGGTGAAGGACGCCATGAATACATAAAAAAAGTGAGTTCCTTTTGTACATGGACTGGTGCTGGACTGGGGGTTATCATTGCGGCAATATATCTTTTATTTTCAAGTCCGATCCTGCATATGCTTGGAGCCAGCAGCAATACCCTTATATTTGCACAAAGATATTTACAGATTATTGCTGTATCCGGGCCATTTGCTCTTCTGTCTGGAATTTTTTCCAAAATGCTGATGGCAGATGGTCAGCCCAAAAAGGCCATGATGGGTTCCACTTTGGGAAATCTTTTAAATGTTATCCTTGATCCGATATTTATTCTCATATTTCACTGGGACATTACCGGTGCCGCTGCCGCAACATTAGTCAGTAATATTTTTGCAGCGGGTTATTATATTTTCTATTTTAGGAAATATAAGAATCAGTCTGCGCTGAGTATCAATATAAAAAATTATTCTGCCAAAAACAAAATATGTTCCGACATTTTAGCCATAGGTATTCCGGCTGCACTTGGCGCACTTACTATGGGAGTATCCACAATGTTCATTAATAAACTCATGGCCAGCTATGGTGACATGGCACTTGCAGGCATTGGAGTGGCTGCCAAAATAACAATGATCACAGGTATGATCTGCATGGGAATCGGACAGGGTGTGCAGCCCCTGCTGGGCTATTCCATCGGAGCAGGGGATTCCAGACGTTATCATGAAACGCTGCGTTTTTCACTCATTTATGCCTTGATCGTAGGAGCAGTAATGACTTTGGTCTGTTATTTATTTACCGGTCAGATCGTAGGGGCATTTTTGACTGATGAAAATGCGTATACATATGCATTTAAGTTTGGACGTATTTTTCTTACGACCAGTTTTTTGTTTGGTATTTTCTATGTTCTGGTAAACAGTTTACAGGCTATGGGGGCTGCTCTTCCGGCATTAATTGTTAATCTCAGCAGACAGGGCATTATTTTTATCCCGACAATGTATGCTTTGAACAGTTTTATTGGTATTAATGGTATAGCATGGGCTCAGCCGGCTGCAGATATTCTTTCCCTTTTACTTGTTGCAGTACTTTCTGTTATAACGGGTAAAAAGAAACGGATCTGACAGCCATTATCCCGCTTTCACTGTCAGATCTTTTACCCAGCGATATTTCTTATAATTCAGATACACTGCCGGTATCTTCACAAATTCATCCAGGCTGATGATAAAGTAAACCACAAGCACCGGAAGCTTCAGCACAAATGCTGCGATAAGGCCCAGTGGAACCATAATACACCACATGGAAACACAGTCGCAGTACAGACCGAACCTGCTGTCTCCGCCTGCACAGAAAATACCGCTGATCGTCACTCCGTTTACCGAACGTCCGATCATATAATAGGCACAGATCACCAGCATCCCTTTCAGATATCCCGCAGATACCGGACTTAAATTGGCAGCTTTTAGGATCAGAGGGCTGAAGGCCAGAAGCACCAGACCGGATACGATCCCACTGGAAACAGCCAGGTGGCAGAGCCTTCTGCCGTATTCCTTTGCTTTTTCCAGTTTTCCGGCTCCCAGCTCGTTTCCAACCATGATACCGCCGCCGTTTCCAAGCCCCATGCAGAAACAGCCTGCAAGATTTTTCACAATATTTGCAATGGAATTAGCAGCTACCGCGTCGCTCCCAAGATGTCCCATAATCACGGAATACATGGAAAATCCACTTCCCCAGACGATCTCATTACAGATCACCGGCGTTGTATATTTCCAGAAATCCTTTCGGAGAACAGGATCGTCCCGCAGGAGATATTTTGCCCGGAGCTTTACCCGGTCTTTTCCTCTGGTTTCCAGCACACACCATGTCACTTCGATGATACGGGCTGTTACTGTTGCCACTGCTGCCCCCGCGATCTCCATTCTCGGCATTTTGAACAGCCCATAGATCAGCACCGCATTGATAAAAATATTCACGATCACACTGGTAGCACTGATCATGCTGCTTTTTGCCGCTCTGCCGCTGTTTTTCAGAATACAGAGATACATCTGGGAGATTCCCGTGAGCAGATAGGAAACGGCAATCACCTGAAGGTACAGGGAGCCACCCGCGATCAGCACCGGATCATTGGTAAAAATCCTCATCAGAAGACCTGGAATCAGCAACGCAGACAGGGTAAATATCAGTGAGAGCACAGTTGTAACCTTCGTCACAAGGGCAAAAATCCTCTCCACTGCAGGAATGTCTCCTTTTCCCCAGTACTGCGCTGCTATAAGCGAAAGCCCGATCGTCATGGCCTCCAGAAGCAGGTTATGGATAAACGTCACCTGTCCGGCAAGCGATACCGCCGACAGGGCATCCTGTGAGATCACTCCAAGCATCAGGGCATCGGAGGCACTGACCAGTGCCAGCATAAACTGCTGAAAAGCTATCGGCATTACCAGACTTACAAGCTTTCTGGTAAATGCCGGATCTTTTTTATTTTCCATTAATCTTCGTCCATGCCTCCTCATCAAACTTCCGATCTTTAAAATAATATGGCCTGTCCGCATCGGTGATCTCCCGGATCACGCGGCAGGGATTTCCCGCGGCACATACATTGTCCGGGATATCCTTTGTAACAACGCTTCCGGCACCGATCACAACATTGTTTCCAATCTTCACACCCGGAAGTACACAGCAGCTTCCACCGATCCATACATTATCCCCGATGGTGATCGGAATTCCATACTCATATGCAGAATTACGGCTTTCCGGATGGATGGGATGACCGGCTGTATAGAGTGCCACATTTGGCCCGAACAGCACGTTATCTCCGATCGTGATCCTTCCTACATCCAGCATGACACAGTTGACATTTGCATAGAAATTTTCCCCAACCTCAATATGGCTTCCGTATTCACAGTAAAACGGTGGCTCAAAATATACATTTTTCTTATGCTTCAGCCCCGCACGTTCCATACATTTCCTTCCCTTTTCCGGTTCAAAGGGCATCACCGTATTATATTCCCGGATTGCCTTTTTAGTTTCTTTCTGCTGTGCTACGACTGCATCATCGGAGATATATGCCATTTCTTGATCTCTTCTGTAAATATTATCCATCTTGTAATTCCTCCCTTATAAATCTTCACCCGGACATTGACCGAAGTGTTTTTTCGATTTATAATTATATTGTATATTTTTAAGCTATTCTATCGGTTTTTTATCTAACTTTATAACAATCCTGCGAGGTTTTTGAAATTATGATCTATATAGACCTGAAAGATGACCTGTCCGAAAAGGTCATCTATAATTATCCTGACTGCCCGGCTTATTTTATTGCCGAATCCCTCTCCCATTATCCTAATTACACAGCGGTAAGCCACTGGCATGATGACATTGAATTTCTTATGATCCGCTCCGGTCAGATGCAGTACAATGTCAACGGAGAAATCCTTACCCTTGAACAAGGCCAGGGAATTTTTGTCAATTCCAGACAGATGCATTTCGGTTTCTCAGGGGAGCACAGGGAATGTGAATTTACCTGTATTCTGATCCATCCCATGCTTCTGTGTACTTCCCCTGCATATGAAAAAAACTTCGTTCTTCCCCTGCTCGGGAATAACGAAGCTTCCTTTTTTATTTTTGATCAAAATGTTCCATGGCAGGGACAGATCCTTCAGAAGCTGGCAGAAATCTATACGCATCGAAATGAAAAAACAGCTCCCTTGCGGATCCTTTCCGCTTTTTCCCTGATCTGGGCACTGCTCCTTGAAAATCTTCCGGCTTCTTCCCCGTCTGAAAGCCATACCGATATTGATTTCTCTGCTATCCGCAATATGACCGGTTTTATCCAGCAGAATTATACTTCCAGAATTTCCCTCGCGGATATCGCAGAAGCAGGCTCTGTCGGCATCAGCAAGTGCTGCAGGCTTTTTTCCAGATATTTCAGCCAGTCTCCCAACCTGTATCTGAATCAGTATCGGCTGACCAAAAGCGCAGAGCTTCTCCGCGAAACAACTATGTCCATCACAGAGATCGCCCTCTCCACCGGCTTCAGTGGTGCCAGCTATTATGCCGAAACCTTCCGTAAATGGGCCGGTATCAGCCCCGGTGAGTTCCGTAAGAACAGTAAACTGCAATAGCTACACAGTCTTTCGGAATTTCGCCGGTGACATTCCGAACTGATCATGGAACAGATGGTAAAAATGACTCACATTGGAAAATCCGCAGCACTCGCAGATATCAAGGATTTCCCTGTCTGTCTGTGCCAGGAGATAGACTGCGTATTTCAGCCGCTCCTGATTGATATACTGGGTAGGTGTTTTTCCGCAGATCTGCTTCATCAGGCGGCAGAGATGACTCGGCGAGCAGGGTGCCAGGGCACACATTTTTTCGTAGCCTTCCTGGAGATTCTCAATTTTTGACATGTTTAAGAGCAGCTCTGACAGCCAGGATGGCATCTGATTCCATGGATCTGTTTCATCATATGTAAAAAAATAATCCTCAAGCAAAAGTGCGATAATGCACTGTGCATGATACCTGGCATGTCTTGGATGCTTCCCGTTTACCAGCTTTCCCGCCATATCCATCGCTTCCAGCACCTTCTGGAAATTTTCCCCGTCCAGATGTACATAGGCAGGCATTTCGCCTTTTACCAGCCTGTCCATCTTCTCTTCCTGCTCTAAAAACAGTGAAACATTCTGGAGAACCTGCGTACTGAAGCCCAGGTTCCGTACACAGAAATTCTCAGAATGATAAAAATTATAACTGTGGATATCATTGGGGCGTATAAAAAACAAGTCGCCCTTTCTTACTGTCTGCACAAAATTATTGATCATATGATATGCAGTACCCTCTGAAATAATAAAAAGTTCATAATGATTATGGGTATGTTTCGGCACATGCTTATAAATGTCCGAAATTGTATAGGAAAGCCCGGATTCTCTGCTCAGCGGATACTGTTCTTTTCCAAATACCGGTATTGCCATTTTCTCTTCTCCTCTTTGCCTTCTGATATCAATATACTACAAAAATCCGACAGCTGTAAACAAGAAACAGAACGGGATTTGTGATATTCTCGTTACTGTTCACAGAAGTCTTTTTTATTGGAAAAGATTTTTCCGGTGACAAAACATGTTTTATTATTTTTCAGGGAGGACCTATTATCATGTCATCATCCAAAGCTCGATTTTTTAATCCGGCAGTTATCGGACTTATCATGCTCAGCTTTTTCCTGGGTACCAGTGAATATACGGTTATCGGTATTCTTCCGGAAATCGCAGACGGATTCGGTATTTCACTGACACAGGCCGGAAGCATTGTTTCCATGTTTGCCTTTGCCTATGGTCTCGGAACTCCGTTTCTGGCTGCCTACGTAGGAAAATTCAACCGTTTCCGCATCACAATGCTTGGTATTTCCCTCTTTGCACTGTGCAATCTGATCTGTGCCATCTCTACCAGCTATATGGTATTCCTGGTGTTCCGTATCATTACGGCCGTGGTTTCCGGTACTGTGGTTTCTGTTTCCATGACTTATGCAGACGATGTTGCATCCATCCCGGAGCATATCCCGGGTGTGATCGCCGGTATCTTCTCCGGATTCAGCATCGCTTCCGTTGTCGGTGTACCGATTGCTTCCACGATCACCAATTTATTTGGCTGGCGCGCTGCTTTTATCACTATTTTTGCAGCCTCGCTCCTTCTTCTGGTGCTTCTCTTCCTGAAGCTCCCACGGCAGAACCGCCTGAAGGCCGGAGGTATTCTGGAGCAGTTTAAGCTTTTTGCGGATAAAAGGATTTCCGTTGGCTGTGCCATCGTCTTCCTGGCCGGTGCTTCTACCTACTGTTTTTATACATACCTGACACCGATCTTCCAGCAGGAGCTTCACATTCCGGACTCCATGTTAAGCGTTGCGCTCCTTATTTTTGGTATTGCTGCAATCATCAGCAACGTAAGCTCCGGACAGGTTGCAAATCTGACCGGTATCCGTGCACTTCCCGTGATCTATATCATCCAGACGGTCTGCATGCTGCTGCTTCCTGTTGCCACCCACAATCTGGTAAGCGGCGGACTTGTACTGTTTATCCTCGGCACGGTTATGTATCTTCTGAACTCCCCTCTTCAGATGCATTTTCTGAAGATTGCCACAAAAGACCATCCGGCCTGTGTGAACCTTGCTTCTTCCCTGATTTCCGTTTTCTTTAATTTCGGCATTTCCGCCGGCTCTGCCATGGGAGGAGTGATCGTAAAATATGCCGGTCTCCGCTATGTGGGAATTGGCGGTTCCGTTCCCGCCATTGCTGCTGTACTCTGTGCAGCTGCCCTGCTCCGCATGATGAAGCCCGGAGCTATGAGCAGCTCCAGGAATTAACACATCCAAAGGACGTTGGGCAGGGCATGAAATGCTGCCGGATCAGATAAGCTCGAATTTAAAGAGTCTGGCTGCTTTTTCCTGCGACATCTTTACCACAAGGTTTCCATTTTCAAGCTTATATTCACACATTTCCTCTTTCGGATAGATCACAGATACTTTGCTGATCTGCTCCGGATCTTTCACCGGGATCACCGCTTCGGTTGCTCCCGGTGTCCATACGGAGAGATATATGTTTTTCTCTGCTTTCACACCATAGGCGAGAACTTCGGATTTCAGGGTACCAAATCCCAGCGGAAAGAAAGGAACACCATCCCGGATTTCATCCCGGATCTTCTTATATAAGGCAATTCCTTCCCGCATCCGGTTCATGGAATTCTCACCAAGCGTCCATACCATACCACTGATATACGGGCGAAGAAGCATACCGTTTACCACATTGTAGATCACATGCTCTTCTTCATCCTCATATGGATATACCCACATGCCGCCCTGCTCCGGAGTTACCGCACTGGCTACATTGGCAGCAATGTTGGCATTGTAAAGATAATCGGTCTGATCACTGGTAGACTGCAGGCTTAAGATTTTCAGCATACCATAATCCATACGCTGTCCGCCGGAGCTGCAGTTCTCCACGACAAGCTCCGGATGATCCCGGAAGATCTCCTCATACCACCGATGCAGGCATTCGTAATGCTCACGGATCGCGTCTGCGCAGCTGTCGCTGTTTCGTTCACTTCCATATCCCATAGTTACATTATAGTCCACTTTAAAGTACTCTACACCGTAATCACGGATCAGTCTGTCCACAACGTCACGGCAGTATTTCCGTACATCCGGGTTACGGAAATCCAGAAGATATCGCTTATTATCAATATGACGTTTTCCATGGCGGCAGATAAACCAGTCATCCGGAAGCCTGTTGGCCAGCTCACAGGCAACACCCATAACCTCAATTTCCAGCCAGAGTCCCATTTTCAAGCCTTTGCTGTGCGCATAATCACAGATTTCCTTAAGCCCTCCCGGGAATCTTCCCGGTGCTTCCTTCCATTCACCGACACGGTCCCACCAGAAGCCGTCATCATACCATCCGGCATCCAGACAGTAATATTCACAGCCAAGCTCTGCTGCCTTGTCAATGATCGGAAGCTCTCTTTCGGTTGTCGGATCTCCCATCAGACAGTTCATATAGTCATTAAATACCACATTCAGCTTCACATCATCCTGGTTCGGCCTGCGCACGCATCTGCGGTAACATGTCAGTGCTGCCACTGCCGGATCAAGTCCCCCTTTTACAGCTGCCACACCTGCCGGAACGGTTGAAAAGCTTTCCCCGGGCTTCAGGTTCTTATACCATCCATGCTCCTGCTCTGTGGCACCGCTCAATGCAAGATATAAGCTTCCTCCCTGCGCAGAACCATATTCCACAAGCCACTGTCCGGAGCTCTCGATCTGGAAGATACAGGTTTCTCCTGTTTCCCGATCCTCAGCGATTCCCATGGGGAGATATTCACAGGTAGACCAGGAACCCTTTCCACTGTAGGAATAGCGGTTCAGCCCATAGCCCTGATGATTAAAGCCATCTACCATCATGCCGTTAAGGTTCAGCGTCTCTGCATCGTATTTCTGCCACTGCGCCTCGCAGGACCAGCTGTTAAATGGCACATAGATATCCGTTTTTTTATAATAGGGCTTCTCACCGCCTCTTAAGATCCCCTGGTATATAAAAGATGAAACATAGGTAAGCCCCTGGTCTTCACTTCCTTCATTGGTGATCTCTGTCCAGGTCTGCACTGCCGGAACTCCGTCAAAAAGCCGCATATGATATACCGCTTTCAGCTTTTCCGGAGAATTCATTACGATCTCCAGCTCTTTCCCGCCGGTCTGCCCCTTCAGTTCATGCTTTTCATAAACAAAGTCCACGGAGGACTGGTTGATGTTATTCTTATAAGCATGCATGTTCAGGCTGCCTGTTCCGCTTCTGTGGATCTCGACAGCCGGATAACTGATATCCTCTTTTGGCTCCATAGCCTTTTTCTTTACTTCCTGTGAAGAAAAATCTGTAAGCTCCACCACACCGTTTTCCCTGATGCGAAACTGGATATCCAGACCATTTTCATGTAATTCGATCGTTTTCATGTTTATCATCATCCTTCCCGGTTTTTATTATTTTCAGTATAGCATCTGATCTCCGGCAAGGTGGCAGGTATCATCCCATTGACACAAAAATGCAATATATTGTCGCATTTCTTTTTCTGTGATATACTTTTCTTACAGATATTTCCTGAAGGAGGTTTTTCCATGTCCGATGTTTTCCAGGATTCTTCCAGATATTTTCATATTTCCGCTTTTTATGCACTTTCCCTTCCCTGTTATCATATGGAGCATCACACCCACCAAAGCTATGAGATCATGTATATTACCTCCGGTTCCTGCCGGGTTTACTGTCTCGATCATGGACAGGATACGGAATTTTTGCTGAAAAACGGGCAGTTTATCTTTATCCGACCGGATGTGCCTCACCGTCTGGAGATTCCGGATGGCTTTCCCTGCTCGATCCTGAATCTGGAATTCTCCCTTACTTCCGAAAAAAGTCCCGTTCCGCTCGAGCTCATCCTGAAAAAGGATCCTGAATTTTCCGGATTCTGGAATTTGCGCAGACATGCAAGCCCTTTTTGTTCCGGAACGGATTCCAGGAATCTCGGCTACAGTCTCAAGGATCTTCTCACTTTTCTGCAGCATTGCTCCGGTGAGATTACCAAAGAAGAATTTCTTTTCTTCCTGCTTTTCTGCCGTATGCTCACGGAGCTTGCTTTCTGTGCACATTTCCATCAGGGAAGCCAGGGAAGTGCTTACCTGAAAAAGGCTCTCAGCTACATTGATGCGCATTATCTTGAGGAGCTTGCCATCCCTGACATCGCCGCATATGCAGGGATCAACAAATCCTATCTCCAGGCACTTTTTACAGAAAAAAACGGCTGCACCATCAATACGTACATTAACCGCAAGCGTATGGAACAGGCTGCCTTTCTTCTGTGCAACAGTACGTTGCATATTACAGATATTGCCTTCTCCTCCGGCTACAACAGCAGGCAGCATTTTGCCCATACCTTCGAAAAATTTTACCATATGAGTCCCTCCCGGTACCGGAGCCTGCATAACCGGCCGCTCTCATCCGATACCGGTAAGAAGCGATATCATATGTCTGACGGTCTTAAACTGGAAAGCGAGCCTTTTCCAAGGGCATAAAAAGACAGCCATATCAGGGAGTTCCAGGCTTCTCCTCTGATATGACTGTCCAATATTCGCTGTACTAGGGAAGCAGATTCTGCATACTCTTCAGGCTGATCGCCAGTGTAGAGGTATTGTGCAGAAGTGCTGATGTAGTCGGCTGCAGGATTCCTGCAACACCGCAGGCGATCAGGCCTGCATTAAATGTGACGATGAAACGGTAGTTGCGCCGGATACGCTTCATCAGTGCGTTGCTGATCTCCTTTAGGACTACAAGCTCCGAAAGATCATCTGCACCCACTGTGATATCAGCGATCTCACGTGCGATCTCGGCCCCGTCACTGATGGCAATGCCAACATTGGCAGCAGAAAGTGCAGGGGAATCATTGATTCCGTCACCTACCATGATAACCTTTCTTCCGGCAGCCTTCTCCTTCTCAATGAAGTTCGCCTTGTCCTCCGGCAGAACCTCGGAATAATATTCATCCACGCCTACCCGTCTGGCAATGGCTGCTGCTGTACGCTCACTGTCTCCTGTCATCATAACAATCTTGGATATTCCTGCTGCACGCAATGCCGCAACAGAAGCCTTCGCCTCCTCACGGAGCGGATCCTCGATGCAGATCACAGCCGCAAGACGTCCGTCAATCGCAAGATACAGGTGAGAATACTCCTCCGGAATATTGTCAAATTTCTCCTGGCCATCCTCCGGGATCACGCACTGCTCATCCTCAAATACAAAGTGATAGCTTCCGATCACCGCTTTATGATCCTCAATGGTTGTGGAAATACCGTGTGCCACGATATATTCTACCCTGGAATGCATCTCCTCATGGGCCAGATCTCTCTTCCTGGCCGCGCTGACAACAGCCTTCGCCATGGAGTGTGGGAAATGCTCCTCCATACATGCAGCAATACGAAGCATCTCATCCGGATCATTATCATCAAACGACACCACATCCACAACGGTCGGTTTCGCCCTGGTCAGTGTTCCGGTCTTATCAAATACAATGGTGTCTGCCTCAGCCATTGCTTCCAGATATTTCCCACCTTTAACCGTAACCTTATGTGTACCTGCCTCACGGATCGCAGACAGTACAGAGATCGGCATCGCAAGCTTCAGCGCACAGGAAAAGTCTACCATCAGGATCGCAAGTGCCTTGTTCGCGTTTCCTGTGAGCAGATATGTAAGTGCTGTTCCTCCAAGCGTATACGGAACCAGCTTATCTGCCAGATGCTCAGCCTTGCCCTCAAGGGAAGATTTCAGCTTCTCGGATTCCTCGATCATGGTAACAATCTTGTCATATCGGCTGGAACCGCCCACAGTTTTCACGCAGATGGTAATCTCGCCTTCCTCCACGACAGTTCCTGCATAAGCCACACTGCCCTCTTTCTTACATACGGGTACAGACTCACCGGTAAGAGATGCCTGGTTGACCATCGCCTCTCCGTCTGTGACACTTCCGTCAAATGGAATAACTGTGCCCATTCTCACTACAACTTCATCTCCCGGCCGGATCTCTCCGGACTCTACCAGGATTTCCTGGTCATCCTTCTTAAGCCATACCCTGCCTACGTTCAGGGACATAGTCCTCGCAAGATCGCCAACCGATTTCTTATGTGTCCATTCCTCCAGAAGCTCTCCGATCCCAAGAAGGAACATAATAGAGCCTGCCGTACCGAAATCCTGGCGGATCACAGATACGCCGATGGCAGTAGCATCCAGAACCGGCACTTCGATCTTACGGTGAAGGAGTGTATCGATACCCTTCCAGATATACTTCAGGGAGGTTGCTGTTGTATAGATCGCATTCAGCGGATATGGCAAAAAAAGCTTCCTCCCGTAATGATAAAGCACCTTGGAGATCAGCTTCTCCTGATACTCTGCATTCAGGGCTCTTCCTGAACTCTGCAGCACCTGGGAGGGAACCTCCACCTCCTGATAATGAAAGCCTCTGATCCCACGGATGATCTCATCCCTGCTTCCCTGATAGCTTACCACTGCATCACAGGTTCTCTCATATACCCTGGCAGAAATTACCCCGTTAAGCTTCTCAAGGTAATATGCCAGCGTATCAGCCTGCTCGTAACTCATTCTCTTCTGATCAAGATGGATACGTATCCTGCCTCTTGTTTCATGCTTGATAAAAAATTTCACGAAAATCCGCCTCTTTACTCAGCTTTCTCTGCTGCTTCTTCTGTAGTCTCTTCTGCTGTCTCCTTAAAAACCTCCTCTGCTGTCTCAGCATCCTCTACAATCTCCTCAGCTGCGGCTCTCCCCTCGTTGATCTCCCTGGCCTCAGCGTAGATATCCTCTGCATTCTCCTGAAGACTGGTAGCTGTCTTCAGCACGCAGTCCTTAGCCCTTAAAACTGCTGCTGTACATCCTGTGTAAAGCTTCTTGGCATCCTTGCTTGTAAGGATCTTGATTCCTGCTGTTCCGAAAAGAACGCCTGCTGCAAAAAGTCCTGATTTTTTGAATTTGAAATCTACCATGATGATCTTCCTCCTGATTGTATGATTGGATTTTTATTTTTTCGTTCATTCCGGGATGAATCCTTATGTCCCGTCCCGGTATTTTCATCATTATATGCCACTTGCCTTCAAATGTCCAGTGTTTTTTGTGTGAATTACAGACAATTTGTATAATTTTCAGTTAATTTCCCCTAACAGTTTAGGTTTACTAATAGTTGTCGTTTTCTAATCCTTTTTTTATAAAGCAGTTATTACCTATTATATAGCAACATAATAGGATTGGCTTTCCCTAGCCCAGCTCGTGTACCGGGAGAAGTGCCAGATTCCTTATGTTCTGTCCGCTGATCTCCCCACACGCCCGCAGTCCTTCGAGGATCACCTCATTGAGCTTCTGGCCGGACAGATGGCAGATCGTATCGTCATCCAGCTCTACTGTGCAGGCTCCCTTTGTGCTGCAGGCCACACGGTACATATTCTTTCTGCTGATGGCTCCGATGGATTCCAGGGTATTGATCATGCGATAAACCGTTGCCACCCCGATCCTTTCATCCTCGGCAGATGCCCTGTAATAGATTTCCTTACAGCAGGAGCATTCCCCTTCCAGAATAATGTCCAGAAGTATCATCCTCTGCCTGGTGATCCTTAAACCCCGCTCCTTCAGCTTCTCTATAATAAGATCCTTCTGCATCTGTGTATGTCTGTAGCATCCTGTTTTCTTTTCATTCTTCTCCACTTCTGTGTAGTGCATCCTGATACCTCCTTTTTTATTATTGAGAAAACTTTTCTTTTATCTATTAAGTTAGTATACTCCAACTTTGGTTAGTTGTAAATAACTCTTTAAATATTTTTTCATCTGTTGAGGATTTTGCCAGAATACGTTATAATGCCTGGTGAAGATGTCCATATGAAACCGTCGTTTTGACAGAATGACGAAAAATCCCCTCTCGTTTATTCGTCAGAATGACAAGAAACTGCCGGAAAGTTTGTACGATTCAGCTCTAGTTCTTTTCCTCCATTTTCGATATACTGTTAACCAGCAAAGGAAATTACGTAAGAAACAATATAATTAATCTGGAGGGAAATAACAATGGCAAGTTTATCATTATCTCACATTAATAAAACTTATCCGAACGGATTCCAGGCTGTTAAGGATTTCAACCTGGAGATCGAAGATAAAGAGTTCATCATCTTCGTAGGACCGTCCGGATGTGGTAAATCTACAACACTTCGTATGATCGCAGGTCTTGAGGAGATCAGCGGTGGTACACTGAAGATCGGTGACAAGGTTATGAATGATGTAGAGCCTAAGGACCGTGATATCGCAATGGTATTCCAGAACTACGCTCTGTATCCTCATATGACAGTATATGATAACATGGCATTCGGGCTTAAGCTTCGTAAGGTTCCGAAGGATCAGATCGACAAGGCTGTTCGCGAGGCAGCAAGGATCCTTGACCTTGACAAGCTCCTCGACCGTAAGCCGAAGGCTCTTTCCGGTGGTCAGAGACAGCGAGTTGCCATGGGCC
>CAVIGE010000066.1:0-14985 GCA_963642325.1 Prevotella sp. CAG:279 | reverse complement strand
CCCCCTGGCAAAACTGATCAACTGCGCAGGCATTGGTTATCCGGTATCCGGCTTCATAAAATGCTGGCAGGTCACGTACAAGGCTGGTAGCTTTGCAGGAAATGTATACGATCTGGTCTACGCCGTAGGCAAGGATTTTGGGCAGGGCCTTCGGGTGTACACCATCTCGTGGCGGATCAAGAATGATCATATCCGGTTTCTCCGGCACACCATCCAGAACCTTCAGTACGTCTCCGGCAATGAAACGACAGTTATCAATCCCATTAAGGGCAGCATTCTCTCTGGCCGCCTTTACCGCATCCTCAACGATCTCCACGCCGATCACTTCGCTGGCAACAGATGCCGCAAGCTGGGCAATGGTTCCGGTACCGCTGTAAAGGTCAAATACAATCTTATCCCTGGTATCTCCCACGTATTCCCGTACTTTGGAATAAAGGATCTCTGCTGCCAGGGAATTCGGCTGGAAGAAAGAAAATGTACTGATCTTAAATTTCAGCCCAAGGAGCTCCTCATAGAAATAATCCTTTCCGTAGAGGATCCTTGTCTCATCGCTCTGCACCACATCTGACAGGGAATCATTAAGAATGTGCATGATCCCCACGATCCTTCCTTCAAGAGGCAGTGCAAGAAGCTGCTCCTTCAAAGGCTCCAGGTCATATTCCTCCTGGGTAGTTGTCACCACATGGACCAGGATCTCACCACTTGTCACTCCCCTTCGAAGAAGCAGATGACGAAGATACCCAACATGCTGAAGCTTTTTATAAAAACTCGCATTACGCTCCAGGAAAAACTCCCTTACACAGACCAGGATCTTTGTCATATCCGGATGCACCAGCTTGCAGTCATCTGTATTTAAAATATCATAGGTACTTCCCTTCTTATGAAGTCCAAGCGATAATGGTCCGTCCTTATATTCATCCCCGAAAGAAAACTCCATCTTATTCCGGTATCCAAACTCGATCGGACTGCCATAAATTCCATCCCAGTGATATAGCTCATCTGCTTCTGCCCCGCCACTGTTCTGCCCGTTTTTTGAACGTATTTCTTTTACTGCCCCGTCCAGCAGCTCCCTCACCTGACGCTCCTTCATCTCTTTCTGAGCCTCATAGCTCATTGTCTGATACATACAGCCACCGCAGGCCGGAAACTCCTGACAGGCTGGTTTTCTCGTCTCCAAAGGAGATTTCTCAAGAACCTCCAGAAGACGTCCTTCCGCGCGCCCGGAACGCTTTTTATTGATCATGAAGCGAACCCTCTGGCCTGGAATTCCATTCTTCACGATCACTTTCTGACCATCTGCCCAGACAAACCCCTTATTCGGAAACTCAACTTTTTCTATAACACCTTCGTAAATTTCGCCTTTTTTCATAAATCCTCTTTCTGCCATGCTATGAGCGCATATCTGCGATCCACATTCCATTCAAAAATCAAGCCCCGGTATTGCGCCGGGGCTCCAATCATCTGCATTACTCTTCTTCATCCTCAAAATAATCATCGAAATCATCATCAAAATCTTCTTCAAAATCCTCCAGATAATCCGGGGCAAAGAAGCGATATACTGCAAATGCAATACCGGCAACTGCTGCAGCTGCGCCAATGATCGCCAGTACCCAGAGGACTGTGTTCTTATCTTTCTCTTCTTCTTTCTTCTTCAGTGTTGCAAGCAGTTCTTCAAGCTTTGTTGTATTGAAATTCATAACACTGCACCATCCTTTCTTTCTGTTTGGCCACACTGGCTGACAGCAGGCCCGAAATACAGTGAAAACACCGTATCCGATTTCTTAAGTGTTTTTATTATACCACCATATGTCTGATTTTACCATAAACTTACGCAAATTTTCACCGGAACATTGCCTGTAAAAAGTAACATGCCAGCCTCAGATTTTCTTCAGCTTCGCAAAACTTGCGAACATCTTCTTTACCCCTGCCTTATCGAAATCAACTGTAACCTCGTAATCCCGGCCGCCTTCCGTAATATTCTTCACAATACCAACGCCAAACTTCACATGGCGTACGGTATCACCTACGCCATAATCCAGGCTGGCGGCCTTGTTAACTGTAAATTTCTGCTTCTGCAGGCTGCTTTTTGCCTGGAAATTCATTTTCATCTGGGCATAGGCACTCTTCGGTGACATGATATTCTCCACCTTCGGCTTTTTCTCCTGAATCGTATGCCCAAGGTCTACCAGTTCCCGTGGCACCTCCCGCACAAAACGGGATACTTTATTATACTGTGTCTCTCCACGGATCATCCGCTGTCTTGCACAGGTAAGTGTCAGCTTCTTCATGGCTCTTGTGATTCCCACATAGCAAAGCCTTCTCTCCTCCTCGATATCAGAAGGATCTCCCGACCACATAGACGCATATCCAGGGAACACGCCATCCTCCATTCCCACCATAAATACATTGGGAAATTCCAGACCCTTGGCACTGTGCAGAGTCATGAGAAGCACATAATCCTGGTCCGGGTCAACGGAATCAATATCTGCCACCAGGGCGATCTCCTCCAGAAAGGCAGAAAGCGTGGCCGGCTGTCCAGCCTCTTCCATAGCCTCCTGAAAGGACTCTGTCTTGGAAATCAGTTCATCAATGTTTTCGATCCTTGCCTGGGCTTCCTCAGTCTTCTCGGACTCGAGTTCCTTCACATAACCAGTCAGTTCGATAACCTCTTCCAAGGTTTCACGGACTGTATACGCCTCTGCCTTGCTCTTTAATCCCTGGATAAAGGATACAAAATCATTGATCTTAGAAGCAGCACGGCCGATCGACGGAACTTCCTCCACAACCCGCAGCGCATCATAGAAGCTTAAATTCATAGCATCCGCATAATCCTGTACCCGGCCGATGCTGGTAGCCCCGATCCCTCTCTTCGGTACATTCAGGATCCTGCGCACTGCAAGGTCATCACTCGCATTATCGATGGTTTTAAGATAACTCAGAAGATCCTTGATCTCCTTACGTGCATAGAAATTAACCCCGCCAACGATCTTATAGGGAACATTCGCCAGAAGAAACTTTTCTTCAAAAAGACGGGACTGGGCATTGGTTCTGTAAAGCACTGCACAGTCCTTGTACTGGAACGTTCCGTTCCTTTTCCCCTGAATGATCTCACCGGCTACATACTCAGCCTCCTCGAAACCATTGTTAAACTGGCGGAAATGAACCTTATCTCCCTCTTCATTCTCTGTCCAGAGCGTTTTTTCCTTACGCTCGGTATTGTGGACGATCACTTCATTGGCTGCACTTAAAATATTCCGGGTAGAACGGTAATTCTGCTCCAGCCGCACCACCTTAGCTTCCGGGAAAACCTTCTCAAAGCCCAGGATATTTCCGATATTAGCCCCGCGGAAACGGTAAATGGACTGATCATCATCGCCTACCACACAGAGATTTTTATATTTCTCAGCAAGGAGGCTTACGAATTTAAACTGTGCCGTGTTGGTGTCCTGATACTCATCCACCATGATATAACGGAAACGCTCCTGGTAATAATCCAGAATATCCGGATTATGCCAAAAAAGCTCCACCGTTTTTACGATCAGGTCATCAAAATCCAAGGCATTATTTCCACGGAGGATGGACTGGTACTCTTTATATATGCCTGCGATCTTCCTGGCATCCGGGTCAGCTCCGGCATTCAGTTCCATCTCCTCCGGGGTGATCAGCTCATCCTTGGCATGGGAGATCTCAGCCAGAACAGCACGCTCCTTGTATATCTTCGTATTAATATTGAATTTCCGGAAGATTTCCTTCATGACACTCTTCTGGTCATCTGTATCGTAGATGGTAAAATTGCTGCCAAATCCCAGCACCTCGATATGTCTGCGAAGGATCCTCACACATGCGGAATGAAAGGTGGAAACCCAGACGCTCTCTGCACCCATTCCTGCAATTTTGTTCACACGCTCCCTCATCTCACTGGCAGCCTTGTTCGTAAAGGTGATGGCCAGGATATTCCATGGATTGATTTCTTTTTCTTCCATTAAATAGGCAATCCTGTGGGTCAGCACTCTCGTTTTTCCGGAACCTGCGCCTGCAAGGATCAGAAGCGGCCCCTCTGTATGTACGGCAGCCTCCCGCTGCATGGGATTCAGTGTATCCAAAGCTTCATGTATACTCATTTTTATCTCCATTTCTTTTTTCCATGTATTTTATATACTACCATGTCTTTTCCCTCCGGTAAACCCACCTGCCGGAAAAAAGCTTCTTTACAAGTAGTATTTAAAACTATATAATAGGGAGCAGAGGTGATAATGTGATGACAAGCAATGAAAAAGAGATGATGAACAGCATTTTTGCAAAAATTGCTGAACTTGATTATATAAAGCCGGATGAGATCCCGAATATCGATCTGTATATGGATCAGGTGACAACTTTTATGGAAGAGAACCTTGCCTCCACCAAGCGTCACGATGATGACAAGATCCTCACCAAGACCATGATCAATAATTATGCCAAGAACAAACTCCTTCCCCCGCCCGAGAAGAAGCGTTATTCCCGTGAGCATCTGCTGATGCTGATCTTTATCTACTATTTCAAAAATATCCTTTCCATCAGCGATATCCAGACTCTTCTCGGACCTATCACGGAGAAATATTTCAAATCCATGACAGAGAAGGATATGACTTATATCTACCAGGAGGTTTTCAGCATGGAGCAGTCCCAGATCCGCTACCTGGAAAAGGATCTCATGCGCCGCTTTAAGAGTGCGGGCGAGATCTTCGAAGACGCAGATCCCGATGACAGGGAATTTCTTCATCAGTTCTCCTTCATCTGCCTGCTGAGCTTTGATGTTTACATGAAGAAGATGATCATTGAAAATATGATCGACCACATGAACTCAGCCAAAGAGAAGAATCCATCAAAGAAAGAGAAATAATTTTCAAAAAAAGAGACCGGCGGCCTGCCAGTCTCTTTTTACGTTATCGCACCCTCTGCTGCCATTGCTGCCGCCGGCATACATCATTCTGCTTCATCGTTCTTTTTCATACGTGCAAATACCATTTCATAACCGTCATTCCCGTAGTTCAGGGAACGGTTCACACGGCTGATCGTAGCTGTGGAAGCACCCGTCTTTTCTGAGATGTCAAGGTAGGTACGCTTATCCGTGAGCATCTTGGCTACCTCGAAGCGCTGAGATAAAGAAAGCAGCTCATTAATAGTACAAACATCCTCAAAAAATGTATAACACTCTTCCTTGTCCTTCAGGCACAGGATCGCTTCAAACAGGTGATCCACGGCCTCCGTCCTGATTTTTTTGCTCATTATTACGCTCCTTTATATTACATAATTTTTCGTCTGATACAATACTGATATTTTAACACTCTAAATCGTGATAAGCAAGCTTTTTACTGAAATTTAATAAACTGTTCCGGCAATTTGTCTTTGTACGGCGGACATCTGCCCTTGATATACCTGCTGCGATTTGAGGTTTGCTTTTTCCACTCTGATTGGGTATACTTAAGATACTATGATGCAAAAAAAAAGAAAAGGAGACTTACGAAATGAACCGTTTTTTTAACATGGACAATAAGTTCTTCGTGTTCATGGGCCGTGTGGCGGATCTTATTCTTCTGAATATCCTGTGTGTTCTGTGCTGTATCCCCATCATTACGGCCGGAGCTTCCATCACAGCCCTTTACTACGTCACACTGAAGATGGCACGAGACGAAGAATCTTATATTATCCGAAGCTTTTTCCGCTCCTTCAAACAGAATTTCAGGCAGGCCACCATTATCAATGTGATCCTGCTTCTTACCGGAGCAGTCCTGTTTATCGACCTTCGCATCGCAAGAGGCAGAAGCGGAATGCTGTACAGCGGGCTTTTTACCTTATTCATCGCATTTGCCATTATCTACGCGCTGATCCTTCTGTACATTTATCCGATCCTCGCCAAGTTTGTAAACTCCGTCAAGAATACTTTTGTCAATTCATTCCTGATGGCGATCCGTCACCTTCCGCAGACAGGCCTGATGCTTCTGATCAGTGCATCACCGCTTATTCTTCTGTGGCTTTTTGCCTACGTAAGCTTTGCCCAGGTGACATCCATCCTGATCATGCTTTTTGTACTTATGGGATTCGCGACACTGGCTTACTGGAAATCAAAGATCTTCGTTAAGATCTTCGATAACTATATCCCTGCCGAAGAGGAGGAACCCAAAAGCGGGCTGGATGAAGCATGATAAAACGCTGGAACGACAAACCCTATCATTCCCTGGACTACATGCTCAGGGAACGATACGGGGAGAAGGTTTACCGGGTAGCCTTAAACGGCGGGATGTCCTGCCCAAACCGTGACGGCACCCTTGGAAAAAAAGGCTGTATTTTCTGCAGCCAGGGAGGCAGCGGTGACTTTGCGGCAAGTGCCGCTCTTTCCATTACCGAACAGATCAATTCCCAGATCCTGCAGCTTTCTTCCAAAAGGCCGATCCATAAATATATTGCCTACTTCCAGGCATATACAAACACCTATGCTCCTGTGGAATATCTCCGAAGGATTTTTACAGAAGCACTCTCCCACCCGGATATCGTGGCACTGTCCATCGGAACAAGGCCGGACTGTCTGGGTGATGATGTGATGGAGCTTCTCTCTTCCCTTAACCGGATCAAACCTGTCTGGGTAGAGCTCGGGCTTCAGACCATCCATGAAAAAACAGCCAGATACATCCGGCGGGGTTATCCTCTTTCCTGCTTCAATGATGCAGTAACCAGGCTTCGCTCTGCCGGGATCGAGGTGATCGTCCACACGATCCTCGGGCTTCCCGGCGAAACTCCCGACGACATCCTGGAAACTGTTTCCTGTCTGAATACAATGGATATCCAGGGTATCAAGCTCCAGCTTCTTCATGTGCTGAAGGGCACAGATCTTGCTTCTGATTATGAAGCCGGACTTTTCCGGATCTATGAGCGCGAGGAATACCTGGAGCTTGTGATCGACTGTCTTGAGCATTTACGGCCGGATATTGTTATCCACCGCGTAACAGGAGACGGCCCCAGGGAGCTGCTTATCGCCCCCTTATGGGCCAGCCGCAAGCGCGAGGTTTTAAATCTTCTCCACCACAGAATGAAGGAACGCGAAAGTTTTCAGGGAAAAGCCCTCCACGTGCTTTCCCAGGACCAGTGAAAAGGAGGATTCTCATGGCATCACCTTTTACAACCTATAAACTAATTATCCTGTACATGCTGCAGAATTCCGAGGAGGAACTTACCAACTCACAGATTACAAACTTTATCCTGGACGGGAAGTATACCAATTATTTCCATCTCCAGCAGGCTATTTCCGAGCTAGTAGAGGCAGATCTGGCAGAAATGTCTTCCAGGTCCAACCATTCCTACTACCATCTGACCTATGAAGGCCGGAATACTCTGAAATACTTTTCAAAGGAGCTCTCTTCTGATATCAAAAAGGAAGTGGAAGAATATCTCAATTCTCTTCAATGCAAGGTCAAAGACCAGCTTCTCACTCCTGCTGACTATTATCCTACCAAAGAAGGCGGCTATTCTGTACGCTGCCGGATCATTGCAAATGATGTCACTATGGTTGACCTGCACATCAATGTTCCCAGTCTGGCGGCCGCACAATCCGTATGTAAAAGCTGGCCTTCCAAATATCAGAACGTTTATGACAAAGTAATGGAGGAGCTTCTTTAGGAAGGCTCCTCGTTACCGGTCATGAAGTGAACCGTAACGGCTACTCCGCTTCATCATGTATCTTCTTCAAATGTTCTTTTAATTTCTTCTCATATCCCATATCACCAGGCTCATAAAAATGCTCTCCCTCGATCTCCGAAGGCAGATACTGCTGGTTTACATAATGATTGCGGTAATTGTGCGCGTATTTGTAGCCGATGCCATGTCCAAGGCTTTCGTGCCCACCGTAATGGGCATCCTGAAGATGTGCGGGAACTGTGGTTTTCTTCGCCTTCACGCAGCGCATGGCTGCCTGTATGGCATTGACTGCGGAATTGCTCTTAGGTGCACAGGCCATGTAGGTAACAGCCTGGGAAAGGATGATCTGGGCTTCCGGCATTCCCACCCGTTCCACAGCCTGGGCTGCTGCCGCCGCCACACAGAGAGCCTGGGGATCTGCATTTCCGATATCCTCAGAAGCCAGGATCATGATCCTTCTTGCAATAAATTTCACGTCTTCCCCTGCATAGAGCATTTTTGCCAGATAATAGACTGCCGCATCCGGGTCAGAGCCGCGCATACTCTTGATAAAGGCGGAAATGATGTCGTAATGATTATCTCCGTTCTTGTCATAGCGCACCACACGCTTCTGAATGCACTCAGAAGCCGCCTCAAGGGTCAGATGGATCCTTCCGTCCTCTGATCTTGGGGTGGTGAGGATTCCAAGTTCTACGGCATTCAGCGCACTCCTTGCGTCTCCCCCTGCCATATCTGCCAGAAATTCCAGTGCATCCTCATGGATCACCGCGTCATAGCTTCCCATTCCCCGCTGCTGGTCATTCACGGCACGCAGGATCAGTTCCTTCACCTCCGGGATTTCCAGGGCTTTCAGCTCAAAGATGATCGATCTGGAGAGAAGCGCACCATTTACCTCGAAATACGGGTTCTCCGTTGTAGCTCCGATCAGAATGATGGTTCCATCCTCCACAAATGGAAGGAGATAATCCTGCTGACCTTTGTTGAAACGATGGATCTCATCAATGAAAAGGATCGTTTTCTTTGCGTACATGCCAAGATCATCCTGTGCCTGCTTTACTACTGCCTCCATATCTTTTTTCCCGGCCACTGTGGCATTGATCTGGGTAAAATTCGCGCTTGTGGTATTGGCGATCACTCTGGCAAGTGTGGTCTTTCCGGTTCCCGGCGGGCCATAAAAAATAACAGAGGTCAGCTTGTCGGCCTTGATAGCGCGGTAGAGCAATTTATCCTTTCCCACGATATGCTGCTGCCCTACCACCTCATCCAGGGTTCTGGGACGCAGTCTGGACGCAAGCGGGGACTCCTGATCCAGAGTTTTCGATTTCGCATATTCAAATAGATCCATGGTTTTCACTCCTGTAATTTCTGTAAAAAGATTCCTTATCTTTACAATTTTACCTGTCTGCACGCCAAAAAGCAATCATTTCCTCCGCTTTTATGTCACCAGCAGTTCATCCGCAGTTACCAGATCATAGCCCTGCTCCGTAAGCATGTCTGTGATCTGCAAGGCTGCCTCCACGGAGCTCTGGAAGCTGTCATGCATCAGAATGATCGATCCGTCCTTCACCTCCTCACGGACAATTTTTTCCACAGACTGTACGTTCTTTGATTTCCAGTCCAGGGTGTCCACATCCCAGAATACAGGCAGCATGGTGACGCAAAGCTCCAGATTTTTGGGCCATGCCCCGTAGGGCGGCCTGAGATACAGCGGATACTCACCTGTGATCTCGTAGATGATATTATTGGTTTTCAAAATCTGCCGGCATGCCAGGTCATTGGAAAGCTTATCAAGCTGCACATGGTCATAGGTATGGTTGCCGATAAGATGTCCGTCCTTATGCATCTGCTCCACAATTTCTTCCTTTCCCTCGATATTTTTTCCCATGAGGAAAAAGGTGGCATGAACTCCCCGTTCACGTAAGCCATCCAGAAGCAGCGGTGTATATTTCATGTGGGGGCCATCGTCGAAAGTGAGGGCCACCCGAGGAGCATCCACATTGCTGCCACTGGCAGCTGCCGTCTGTGACACATACTGTGTCTCCACCAGCCGGAGCATTCCCTCACCGGCAATCCTCCTGGCCACATGCATCTGAAACGCACGGTCTGAAATTTTGCCATATCCGCCAAGCACGATCAGCAGTACTAGCACTGCCCGGAAATATTTTTTTCGCTTATCCATATCTCCCGCCGGATCAAACTATACTTTTCCACAATATATGAAAAAATCCCCGGGAAAAGACTTCTTACCGTTCTCCTCCTGGGGATATTCTCTGTATGATCTTTTATTTCTTCAGGATCTCAAGCGCACTCTCGATCTCTTCCACGCATTTTTCATAGCCAAGGGTGCCATTATCCAGGCACAGATTATAGTTCGTCATATCTGCCCATTCAACACCCATGAAGCGTTTGCAGAAATCTTCCTTGCGTTTATCATCCTTCTGCATAAATTTCTCGATATCCTTTGTAGTTCCGCTGATCTTCCTGCTTGCCTCGCGGATACGGAAATCCCAGTCTCCATAGACAAACACCCGCAAAACATTGGGATAGTCTTTCAGGATCATATTTGCGCACCGTCCGATGATGACGCAGGACTCTGTCTCTGCCAGATGACGGATCACCTTCGCCTGATAATTAAACAGGTTCTCATCGGAGGTGAAATCCCTGCTCTGGGGCGGGATCAGCTCTCCCTTGTAGAGTCCGGATTTTGCAAAAAATTTCTGTTTGGTGCTGACGTTCTCATCCGCCCTTCCAAAAAGCTCCTGGCGGATACCGCTCTCATCAGATGCCATACGGATGATATCCTTATCATAGTAAGAAATCCCTAATTTCTTTGCAAGCTCCTCTCCGATGGTACGTCCACCGCTTCCATACTGTCTTGCAATGGTAATCACGAAATTATCCATGTCTTTCCTCCTACTCTCCGAGATACGCTTTCTGAACAGCCTCATCGTTCAGAAGATCCTCAGCTTTTCCATCCATGGTGATGCTTCCTGTCTCAAGAACATAGGCACGGTCTGCAATGGAAAGTGCTTTTTTCGCATTCTGCTCAACAAGAAGTACGGTTGTTCCGCTCTCACTGACCTCGCGGATAATGTCAAAGATCTCATTTACAAAGATCGGTGACAGACCCATGGACGGCTCATCCATCAGGATGATCCGCGGTCTGCTCATCAGTGCACGGCCCATGGCAAGCATCTGCTGCTCACCACCGGAAAGTGTTCCGGCACGCTGTCCCTTACGTTCTTCCAGACGCGGAAAACGTTTGTATACACTGGCAAGGCTCTCTGCGATCTCTGCCTTGTCTTTTCTTGTATAGGCACCGAGAAGAAGATTCTCATAAACGGACATATCCGCAAATACTCTTCGTCCCTCCGGAACGTGCGCCATACCCATCTCCACGATCTTATGGGCAGGTGTTCTTGTGAGGTCTTTTCCCTCAAACACAATGCTTCCGGCCTTCGGGGAAAGAATTCCGGTAAGTGTCTGAAGTGTGGTTGTCTTACCGGCACCGTTGGCACCGATCAGTGCAATAACCTCTCCCTGATTTACATGAAAAGAAATTCCCTTCAGGGCCTGGATCACACCATAGTAAACCTGGAGGTCCTTTACTTCCAACATAGCCATTGTCTCGCTCCTCCTTATTCTCCCAGATATGCAGTGATAACAGTCGGGTCCTTCAGTACTGCGGATGTCTCTCCCTGGATCAGTACCTGGCCAAAATTCAGAACAGTCAGTTCTTCGCAGATACCACCGACAAGTTTCATGTCATGCTCGATCAGAAGGATCGTCATATCAAAATGCTCCCGCACAAAACGGATGGTATCCATCAGCTCCTGTGTCTCATTGGGGTTCATACCTGCCGCAGGCTCATCCAGAAGAAGAAGCTTCGGCTCGGTTGCAAGGGCTCTGGCGATCTCAAGCTTACGCTGCTTACCATAGGGCAGGTTGCCTGCCAGCGTGTCTGCTTCTTTGTCCAGGTCAAAAACCTTCAGGATCTCCATGGCACGTTCATTCATCTCTTTTTCTACCTTATAATATTTCGGAAGTCTTAAGATTCCGGTCAGGGTGGAGTATGGATGATGATTGTGCAGTCCTACCTTTACATTGTCAAGAACCGGCATATCCTTGAAAAGACGGATATTCTGGAAGGTTCTCGCGATTCCGGCCCTGTTGATCTCGATGGTACTTTTTCCTGTGATATCCTGGCCGTCCAGCCTGATGATTCCTTCTGTTGGCTTGTATACACCTGTGAGAAGGTTGAATACCGTTGTTTTACCGGCACCGTTCGGTCCGATCAGTCCGTAGAGCTGTCCTTTTTCAATGGTCATATTAAAGCCGTCAACAGCGCGAAGGCCGCCGAACTGGATTGAAAGGTTATTTACTTCCAGCATTGCCATGATCAGGCCACCTCCTTTTTCACTTTTTTGCCTTTGAATTTCTCTATTACGCGTGCTCTCCAGTCTCTTGCTGCCGGTGCCCAGTTAAAGAGCATCATAATGATCAGCACGATCGCGTAGATCAGCATACGGTAGTTTGCAAAGCCACGGAGAAGCTCAGGCAGCGCGTAAAGGATGATCGTTGCGATGATCGAGCCTCTGATATTTCCGATTCCTCCAAGCACCACATATACCAGGATCAGAATGGACATATTGTAGTCGAATACAGAAACCTTCAGAAGGGAAAGGTTGTGTGCGTACAGCACTCCGGCAACTCCTGCCAGTGCTGCAGAAATGGTGAACGCAAGAAGCTTGTACCTTGTGATATTGATTCCTACGGATTCTGCTGCAATACGGTTATCCCTGGTTGCCATAACCGCGCGGCCACTTCTGGAGTTCACCAGATTCTGTACAATGAACAGTGTCAGAAGAAGAAGGATCACGCCGATCAGGAAGAAAGAACCCTTGATATCCTTATAAAGTGTTGCTGTTCCTGAAATACCAAGTGCACCCTTTAAGATCTGTTTTCCTCCGGTTTCCAGGTGAAGTCCGGCCGCACTTGTGGCAACATGGATTCCCTTATCGTCAACGCCAATGTAAAGAACATTGATCAGATTCTTGATGATCTCGCCAAAGGCCAGTGTTACGATCGCAAGATAGTCTCCACGGAGACGAAGCACCGGGATACCGATGATCACACCAAATACAGCTGCAACAGCCGCACCTACGAGAATTGCAAGGATAAATCTCGGAATCTGCGGGATGGAATCTGCAGTCACCTGTGAAAACAGGGCACTGGAAAAGGCTCCCACGCACATAAAGCCCGCATGTCCAAGGCTCAGCTCACCGGAAAAGCCTACCACAAGGTTCAAGGAAACCGCCGCGATGGTATAAACACAGATCGGAACCAGAAGTCCCATGAGCAGTCTGGAAAGATTTCCCGTTGAGGAAAGCGTCTGTACAACTACAAAAAGTACAAGAACGAGTCCGTAGTTGATCATATTGTTTTTTGTTGTCTTGTTTTTTATATTCTTCATATCGGCCACCTTACACTTTCTCCTGGATGTTCTTTCCGAACAGTCCGGTAGGTTTTACGAGAAGCACGATGATCAGGACTGCAAATACAATGGCATCTGCAACCTGGGAAGAAATATAGGCTTTTCCGAAAATCTCAATGATTCCCAGAAGGATACCGCCAACCATGGCTCCCGGAATGGAACCGATACCGCCAAATACCGCTGCCACGAATGCCTTGATACCCGGCATGGCTCCTGTGTACGGTGTCAGTGTCGGATAGGTCTGGCAGAGCAGGAGTCCTGCGATCGCCGCCAGTCCGGAACCGATGGCAAAGGTAAGGGAAATCGTTGCATTGACATTGACTCCCATCAGCTGTGCTGCATCCCTGTCCTCGGAAACTGCCTGCATGGCACGGCCCGGTTTGGTCTTTTTTACAAAGAGGGAAAGACCGATCATGATAACGATGCACGCAAGGATCGTTACGATCGTGATTCCCTTGATCATAAGCTGTCCGCCAAACAGCTTGACCGATGGAACATTGATAACTGTCACAAAACTCTTGGCATCCGCGCCGAAGATCAGAAGTGCCAGGTTCTGGAGCAGATAGCTGACACCGATAGCCGTGATCAGAACGGCCAGATTGGAGGAAGCTTTTCTAAGCGGACTGTAAGCAACCTTCTCAATGACAACACCCAGCAGCGTACAGATGACGATGGAAAGGATCACTGCGAGAACCGGTGACATGCCGCCTCTTGTGATACAGGTAAGGATAATATAAGCACCTACCATGATAACATCTCCATGTGCGAAGTTCAGCATCTTGGCGATACCGTAAACCATGGTATAACCAAGCGCAATGATCGCATAGATACTGCCAAGACTGATGCCGTCTTTCAAATAGGATATAAAACTCATAGCGCACCTCTTTTTGGTAATTTATCTGTTGCATGAATTTAGCGGTTACATAAGGAAAGAGGACGGTTTCCACTAAAGGCAACCGTCCCCTGACCCCTAACGTTAACTGAATTAAAACTTATTTCATCTCTACGTAAGCACCGTCTTTGATCTCGAATGCTTTCGGCTCTTTATCGCACTCGCCGTCCTCGGTCCACTTCGCTGTTCCGGTGATACCATCAAGCTCAATGTTTGTCATGGAAGCGGACATTGCTGCGCTGATATCCTCATTTGTCATATCCGGAGTGATCTTCGCATCATCTGCTGCAAGCTGCATTGCGTAAAGCACATCATAGGTATCTGCTGCGAACTGGTTCGGTGTCTCACCGTTATTGGCATCTCCGTAAGCCTTGACAAAGTTCTGGCTCTTCTCATCTGTGGATGTTGCGGAGAATGGTGTCAGAAGCATAACGCCCTCTGCAAGGGATGTATCAAAGTTTTCTACGTTCAGGATTCCGTCCATTCCGTCTACACCGAAGAATTTAATGTCAAGACCTGCCTCTGATGCCTGCTGAAGGATCAGTGCGTTGTCTGAATAATAGTTCGGAAGGAAAAGAAGCTCTGCGCCGCTATCCTTGATCTTGGAAAGCTGTACGGAATAATCTGTGTTGCTGTCTGTTGTATAAGCCTCATCTGCAACAACCTCAAGTCCGTCATCTGCTGCTGCTTCCACAAATGCATCATGGATACCGGAATTGTAATCTGCTGCGGAATCATAAAGCACTGCTACCTTGGTTGCAAGCTTATGCTCGGAAATAAACTGAGCAGATTTCGTTCCCTGTGCCGGGTCTGTGAAGCACATACGGAATTCATTGCTTCCTGATGTGATGGAATCAAGTGCTGTAGCAGATGGTGTGAAAAGGAAGGTGCTCTCTGCTGCCTCAGCTCCTACTGCGATACAGGAACCGGA
>CAVIGE010000065.1:0-15378 GCA_963642325.1 Prevotella sp. CAG:279 | reverse complement strand
TTTTATTTTTCAGTTGCAAACCACGGCAATAACACTTATCAATGACCAGTTTTAGTTGTGCTGACATTCCCCACCAATACACTGGTGTAGCAAAAAGGATCATATCCGCAGTGGTAATTTTATCAATCGTGCTGTTGGTATCATCCTGATCAATGCATCCTTTATAACATTGACAGGCACCACATCCCTTACAAGGTGCTATGTGCAGTTTGTCCGGTTCGATGATTTCAATTTCATTTTTTTCTGACGCTCCTTTTATAAATGCATTGATTGCTGTCAGAGTATTTCCTTTTCTGGCACTTCCATTAATGATTACAATTTTCATGTATGTATCCTCCAACTTCCGATCAGCCGGGTTAACCCCGGCCTTTTTCTGCTATCAGTATAACAGAAAAAGGCTGCATTCTCAATCAGAAGCGGTCCATATCCTCCTGCGTGGCAAGTTCAGCATATCTGCAGTCATCGTTTCTGCTCTCACTGTACATATCGTTGATCAATCCTATCGACAGCATTTCAAGATCTGCCATCGACAGGCCTAACTGTACACAGCGGAGCAGAAATAATGGTGTTGTCATTTCGCGCTCTGTAGGGCGAAGTTTTTTTTAGCTTCCACATCCGTTTTTACATTCAGCCCCCACAGCTCAATAAGCTGCGGAAGTACCTGATAGATGGAAAACGTATTGAAATTATCAAGCCATTCCTCCGGTGTATCCGGGATGGACGGGTCTGCGTGCTTTGCCATGATAAATGCAATATTCTCGAACATCTCAAGGGAGAACATATCGAGGTTGGAAGATTCCTCCTTCCCGTCGCCGATACTCTTTTCAAGTACCGCAAGATCCTTATAGATATCCCTCTGGAATTTTAATCTGTAGATCCTTGGGATGGCTGCACTCGCCTTGAATGCAACCATCTGGCCATCGATCTCTATATTTTTTCTGATTCCCATGTTCTCCCCTCCTATGATACTGCCTTAGTTGACTTTGTGGACTGCTCCGCTGTCTGGGATGCCTGTGCTGCAGTCGGCTGATATACACTCTTATACCAGTTATTGTAAACCGTCTCCGTAGTGGTATCGCCTGTTTTCGCCTTCACATATCCGTCTGCCATCGGTCTTGCCTTGATGGTGAGCGTCTCCGTCTGTACTTCCTTTTCATCCTCATTGGTCTTGGATTCAATGGTCGGACGGGATGCCGTGCAGTTATAAAGTACATGGCGGATCTTACGGATATCCCCGTCAAACTCGAACAGCAGTGCAAAACTGCCAGTCTCGGAATTTGCGTTCTCCACCAGTACATTGTTGCTGTCCGCTTCCTCTTTCAGGATATCCGTGCGGAATGTCTCCGGGATCATGGCAAGCTCAAGGTCACCATCATATCCCTGGTTGTTGTTGATCACATAATATTCAATGCCGTCCGCATAAAACGACTCCGGCTCTCCTGTCGGATCCATGCTGATGGATACCGCACCCGGCATTGCAACGGGTGTCCCGAAGCTGACCGTACCTTCCTCTGCAACCGTGATCGGTGCATAATGCACATTGCAGATATTAAATTTGACTTTGTTCTTTTTATTCGCCATCTTCTATACCTCCATCTGGTAAAGCACCTCATACAGATTTTCAGATTCGATCCATACTTCGCTTTTTTCATAATAAATACCATGCCCATCCAGCACGTTTTCTGTCTTCTGTTCCAGTTCCGGATCTTTGATATCCGTGTATATCTCTATATTCAGACGGTCTGCCTTAAAATACACTTTTCCGTCTGCGGAGAAATTGTGGCTTCCCGGATACAGGAATACCGCAAAAGGCGGCTCCGGGGATTCCCCTTCCGCAAAATGATGATAGGCATAGGGAAGACCGATCTCTTCCATAACTACCATCACTTCCTCATGTGTCATTACCGCAGCCCCCTTTCTATCTTCCTTAACAGTTCCTGGTTTCCTTTCTCCTCTGCCGGAGCAATATGCTCCCTTCCGGCTACCCTGCCGCCGCCACGCTTCGCATGGCCATGTTCCAGAAGGTGTGCGATCTGGTATCTGTCCTTGGAATGGACGGTCATGGTAAGGGAAGTGCTGCTTTCTGCCGTCTTTTTTACGGTCCAGCTTTTCTTGTATCTCCCTGTCCGCTTCGGGGCATTTGCCTGTATATCCTTTTTTACATTTTTTGATACATCTTTCACAGCATCCTTTACCGTGTCCGTTGCAAGGTCTGCATACTCCTTCAGACCGTCCATGATCGCATCAGCAAGGTCATCCACGGTCGTTTTCTTATCTGCCATCCCCTCACCTCTTTGTCCGGGCAGCCCTTATTTTTAAGGACCGGTTCTTATACTGCACGTTATCGACAAACGTGATATTATAAATGTCCTCCTGGAAAATGATACGGTAATGCTCCGTATCCAGTCCTGACACCTCGCTGCAGAAACGGATCACAAAATCCAGTTCTGTTTCCGCATTGACCTGTTTTGCTTCCCAGTATTCCTTTCCGGAGAGATTATTCACATACGAATAACATTTATAATGATCCGTCCACACAAGCCTGTGGTTTCCGGCCTTATCCGTCTGTGTGCTGCTTTTCTGTATCGTGATCCGTTCACGCATGAGTTCTATCATCAGAAACTCTCCTTCCTGATCCCAAAGAGCAGATACTTCAGTGTTTCAGTCATGGCTTTATGATCCGCTTCTTCCCTATGCTCATACAGATGGGCAATGGCATACAGCTCCGCAGTACGGACAACTGCTTCATGCTTTTTCAGTCCCACAGGAGTCCGTCTCGTCACACTTTTTATCAGGCTGTCAGATGTCTCCATCAGACGGAGGATGAGATCATCCTCGTCTGACGAATCGACCCTGAGATACCCTTTGGCTTCCTCAAGCGTCACAAACATCCGGCCACCTACTTTCCGGCAGCCTTCACATCAAGGGTCTTTACTGCTTCGGAAAGGATCAGCTTGCCATCGACACGCTCGGAAGTAAGGAATCCCACCTGTCCGGTCGTAGCGTAAAGCTCATTCAGTCTCTTGAAGCTTCTGCCCTGACGGTCTGCGATCCAGTAGTAACTGTAATCACCAAATGCCATGACACGGTTTCCGGCTGCCAGTTCCGGCACATAGATGGATGTGCGGTAAGGACGGTTTAAGATCCTGTCCGGCTCTCCTTCCCTTACGGACGGCTGCCAGATATAATTTCCGTTCCCATCCTTCAGCTTTCTGATCGCCTTTACGGTCGAATCATTCAGAAGCCATACTGCCTTGTTGCGGTATGGTGCACGAAGGGAATAATAAAGGTCCATCACATCATCGAACGTAATGGATGTGCTGTTTGCGGTCACCCCGGTCTCTGCACCTCCGGTCCCATTGAAGAGTCCTGTCGGTTTTCCCTTGCCGTCACCGACAAAGAATGCTTCCTCTTCCTTTGTACCGATCCTTCTGCCGAACTCCCTGGAAATATACTGCTCGATATTGAACACGCTGTCATTTAAGAGTTCATCAGACACCTTGATCATGGTTGCAAGCTTGTATGCGCTGATGGATGTCTGTCCGAAGCTGTCATCGGATTCCGGGAACTGTCCGCCCTCATCGATCCATGCTGCCTCTCCCTTGGATGTTACGATCGGGATCTTTCGGTCACCGCTGGAAGTCCTGATGACGGTTGCAAGGTTACGGAAGAACACTTCCTCTTCCAGTGCTTCCACCAGTTTCTTCTCATACTCATCCGGCACAAGGTAGCCGCCCTCGGAATCCGTGCCAATGGAAAGGGCATTCTGCACTTCATAGGAGAGCTTGTTTCTCATTCCGTTCCAGAATGCCCTCCGGTATTCATCGGTTGCCCTTCCTGTTTTTGTCTCCCTGCTGATCCCGGCATCCGGCTTGTTCGTGATCGGTGTGCTCGTTGCCTTTGCAAGTTCCGCATCAATGGCAGCCTGTCTTTCCAGTCTCTCGATCTCTTTTCCGAGATTTACGACATCGGCTTCCATCTTGTCATAGGCGGCTGCATCCTCAGCGGATACAAAACCTTCCTGTGTCCTTCTGGCATCGAGGAATGTTTTTGCAGCTTCCCATGCCTTTGCTCTCTTTTCTCTTAATTCCAAAATCTTACTCATAGTTCATATCCTCCTTAATGTGCTAAGAGACTCAGTCTCTTCTCTAACTGGTTTACCGGGACCATGTCCCCTTTTGCTGCTGCCGTCAGGAACGAATCACTGACAGTCTTTTTGGAGAACATCAGGGAATCCTGCTCAAACGGGAATTTCTTTTTCTTCCCATCCTTCTCTTCCGGTTCATCCTCTTTTTCCTCTTCCTCCTGTTTTTCAGGCTGTTTCTTTTTTCCATCCCCATCGGAGGTAAAAAGGATCTTATCCGCAAAGCCGAGTTCCACGGCCTTTTTTGCATTGAACCAGGTCTCATCATCCATCATGTGCGAGAGCTTCGCACGGGTCAGCCCGGTCTTTGCTTCATACGCATTTAAGATGGATTCCTTGACCTCGTTTAGCATGGAGATGGCTTTCTGCATATCCTTTGCTTCCCCCATCGCAAGGGTAGCCGGATTGTGGATCATCATCATGGCAAGCGGTGACACGCATACGGTATCCCCAGCCATGGCAATGACGGATGCAGCCGATGCAGCAAGGCCGTCGATCTTGACCGTGACCGTCCCTTTATAGTCACGGAGCATATTGTAGATCTGTGCTGCTGCAAACACATCCCCGCCGGGTGAATTGATCCACACCGTGATATTTCCATTCCCGGCATTCAGTTCATCCTTGAAAAGCTGTGGGGTAACTTCATCCCCATACCAGGTCTCATCCGAGATCTGCCCATTTAAAAAGAGCGTCCTCTCCGGTACGCCCTCATCCTCATTCCTTATCCAGTTCCAAAACTTCCGTTTCATCGTCTGCCTCTCTTTCTATAGTTTTCCTGCTTCTGCTCCGGCGGTTCCTGTCCTTCCTGCTCTTCCTGACCTGGATCTTCTGCAAACGCCCCGGCATCCGCAAGTTTGGTCATTGCACCGTTGATCAGGTACAGGTTCCCGCCTTCCTCATCCGGGATCGGGTTCAGGTTCTCCATCTCACGGATATCATTGGCAGAAAACCATCCGTTCTGCCTTCCGACCGCATAACCGTTCATCCTTGACTGGTAGTCCCCTCTGAGCAGACCGTCCACGTTCAGCTTAATAAAATACTTCCCTTTTTCTCCCGGCAGGAGAAGCGATCTCTGCAAGGACTGCTCCCACCGGATCACCCACGGGTCAAGTGTATATTTTACAAACTCCAAAGACTGCTGCTCGATATTGGAGAAACTCGATTTATCAAGGTCACCGACCATGTGCGGTGGTATCCTGTAGAGCCTTGCGATCTCATTGATCTGGAATTTCCGCGTCTCAAGAAACTGTGCCTCTTCCGGTGGGATGCCTATCTGCTGGTACTTCATGCCCTCTTCGAGTACTGCGATCTTGTGTGCATTATTCACGCCGCGGTACACGGAGTTCCAGGACTCCCTGACCTTGGAAGGATCCTTGAGCACTCCAGGATGTTCCAGGACACCGCCCGGATTTGCCCCGTTTGCAAAAAAGCTGGCTCCGTATTCCTCACAGGCAAGTGTCATGCCGACAGCGTTCTTTGCCATTGCGATCGGGGAATACCCGATCAGACCGTCAAACCCGAGTCCCGGAATGTGCAGCACATCCTCTGCTTTCAGCTTGATATTTCCGTATTCCTTGAACATGGGGTTCTCATCGCTGTTTCTGGAATACACATAATAAATGTTTCCACGGTCATCCCTCTGCACATCCATCTTGTCAGGAAGGAGCGGATACAGTCCGAGCACCCTTCCTGCCCCGTCCCTTACGATCTGGGCATAGGCATTTCCCCATATCAGAAGATGGCTCATCAGTGTTTCCCTGAACACGAATGAAGTCATCTCCGGGTTCGGCTCATCATGGAGCAGATAATATAGCGGATGGTCATGCACCAGCTTCTTCCCACCGTCATCCTGGTATTCATATACATGGAGCGGTAAGGATGCGACTGCTTCCGCAAGGATCCTGACACACGCATATACTGCCGTGGTCTGCATGGCTGTCCTTTCATTGACGGGTTTTCCACTCGTTGTCCTTCCAAACAGGAAAGAATACCCTGCATCTGCTGCCTTATCCACAGGCTTATCCCTCGCCTGTCCGAATCCAAATAAACTCTTAATTCCCATGTTGCACCTCCTAAAAATAGGTATGAAAAAAGACACCTCCGAAGAAGTGTCTCATGTTCAACAGATGTCTGTGATCTGAACCTAACAGTGTTCACTGTTTGCTTGTTTTATCAAATGGTATTTACGCTTTTCTTCATACATTCTTTCATCCATACGGGTCAGGAAGCTTTCTGCATCATCCTCCTCCCCAAATTCAGCACAGCCCATTGACACGCTCAATCTGAACGGCTCTGCACCGGACTCATTGAATTCGGCAAGGTTGTCATTGATCTCTTTCATGGTAGAAGCCGTACATTCTTCGTCAACACCCAGCAGCAGGACAATGAATTCATCCCCTGCATACCGGATCGCCATTCCTGCATCCGGTATCGACTTGAACAGTATATTTCCCATCGTACAGATGGCACGGTCTCCCACGCCATGTCCCAGATCGTCATTTATTCTTTTAAAATCATTGAGATCCATCATGATCCCATGCAGCGACCTCCGGTTCATTTTTTCTTTTTCTGCAAGTACTGCATTGAAATACCTGCGGTTATACAGACCGGAAAGTTCATCCATATACAGGTTTTCTGCGTATGACTGCATCTGCACGAATGTCAGTGCTATCGCCACCGACACCCATGAAGAGGTTATTCCATAAAAGAAAAACTGGATGAGTACTCCCGCAACACACGGACCGACAAAATACACCACAGGGAAAAAACTCACATTGACTCCCTCTTTTTTAGAATGGTACACCAGATATACACTATAAACAAAATATATCATAAGTGAAACATAACCTATGACGGCCCCGCTGCCCCGCTGATATACATTACTTTCCGATATTTTAAACAGGATACCTGTTCCAAAAAGATTACAGACAATGGCTGCAATTTCCACAAGCCATGGGATCATCACGATTCCTGTCTTTTTTGCTGTTCTTTTATAATTCCGGTAAATACGCAGATCTACATACAAAACCCACAATAACCCTATGCTTACCGTGCCGATAAAGCACAGGCTGTTGGATATATAATTGATTTCCCTGCCACCTGGGAAAGTTTTTCCATCTACCAGAAAAGCAACCGTTTCACACAGTGCTCCCAGCAGGTTCACGAATGCCATCCCATCATATATCTTATCCTCCATATGAAGATTTTCCCGGTTCTTTCGTCTGCAGATCAAAAGAAACCACATCATCAATATGGCTATTCCGTTTGCTGCTAAAATTTCTTCTATCACTATCATCTGTTATCATCCTGTCCTGACTGCCTGTATCTTTCCTTATCGGTTTTTACACATATCCAGTCATCTATAATCCTGACCAAGTTGTAAAATAAAAGAGATATGGTCCCAAAATACCGCATATCCCTCCAAACATATTATACCCGAATACCATCCCCAACTTCAACACCTTATTTCATTAAAAAACCGCAGCATCTAAAACACAAGGATTCCCCTGTCATCATATACGCTTCCGTCACTGCCTTCATTACGGATGGCACGGTCAAGCGCCATGACCGTTGCGACAGCTCCATCGATCTTTTCCGTGGATTTTTCCTTATCCATCTTGATGTTCCCTGCCGGATCCTGACGGACGAACACATTATCCATCATCCACCTCAGTACCTTATGTCCGCCATGTGCGATCCGCTCTTCCAGTGTCAGCTTCATCAGTTCCTTGGTCGGTGGACTCATATCCTTATACCCCTGTCCGAACGGGACAACGGTAAATCCCATGCCCTCAAGGTTCTGCACCATCTGCACTGCTCCCCAGCGGTCGAAGGCGATCTCCTTGATATGGTACTTCTTACCGAGTTCATCAATGAAGTTCTCGATGAATCCATAGTGGATGACGTTTCCTTCCGTGGTCTTTAAGCACCCTTCGGCTGCCCAGACATCATACGGGACATGGTCCCTTCTGACACGCAGCTTCATGTTCTCCTCCGGTATCCAGAAATACGGAAGGATGATATATTTTTCCGTGTCATTCCGTGGCGGGAATACGAGCACGAATGCCGTAATATCCGTGGAACTGGAAAGGTCGAGTCCGCCATAGCACTCCCTTCCGAGAAGTTCCGTCTCATCCACGGGGAAGGAACACGCATCCCACTTATCCATCTGCATCCATCTCGTGCTCTGCTTCACCCACTGGTTCAGACGGAGCTGCCGGAACACGTTCTCCTCTGCCGCATTTTCCGTTGCACTGATGTAGGCATTCTGTACTTTCTCAATATCGATCGTGTATCCAAGGGACGGATTTGCCTTGTACCATACTTCCTCACTTGACCAGTCATCATCATCGGATGCACCGTAGATGACCGGATAATAGGTCGGGTCGATCTTCCTTCCCTCGATGATATCCAATGCCTTCTGATGCTGCTCAAAACACACGGAGTTCCTGTCAGTCCCGGCTGTCGTGATCAGGAAGAACAAAGGCTGTGTCCTAGCATCACCGGAGCCTTTTGTCATGACGTCAAAGAGGTCACGGTTCGGCTGTGCGTGCAGCTCATCGAAAATGACCGCATGGACATTCAGTCCGTGTTTCGTGTACGCCTCGGCTGACAGAACCTGGTAGAAGCTGTTGGTCGGTTTATACACGAGCCTTTTTACGGACATGACAGGCTTGATCCTTTTTTTCAGTGCCGGGCACTGGTCGACCATATCGACCGCCACGTCAAATACGATAGATGCCTGCTGCCTGTCGGAAGCACATCCATATACCTCCGCTCCCCATTCCCCGTCACCACACGTCATGTAAAGGGCAATGGCTGCTGCCAGTTCCGATTTCCCATTTTTCTTTGGGATCTCACAGTAACAGGTATTGTACTGTCGGTATCCGTTTTCCTTTACCGTCCCATAAATGGTACGGATGATCTCATCCTGCCACGGCAGGAGTTCGAACGGGACTCCCTTCCACCGTCCCTTGGTGTGTTTCAGGCAGTTGATAAAATTGACCGCCCTGTCTGCTTTTGCCTTGTCGAACATTATCCTGCACCGCCTTTCACAAGCAGAAGCTCCATCTCATCGTTCTGTTTGTCATCACCGCTGTCCGTGGAGATACGGCTTCTTGCCGATGGCGTAAGTCCGAACTGCTCACAGAATTTATTCATGATCTTAAGATACGTCTGGGCAATGGATACCTGCGGTACCTGCTGCCAGTACCCGCTCGGGGTCTTGACGATCGTCCCATGCTGTGTGATGAATTCCTCTGCTTCCTTCCATCTTGCGTAAGCCTGGCAGTATCCTGCGAACGCTGCCATATCTATCTCTGTCAGGATGCCGAGATGTTCAAGCTGCTTTGACATCCGCTTCCATTCTTTTTTTGCTTCATCCTCAAGCCATGACGGACAGCGCGGGGCTTTTTTCTCCGGCTTTGGTTCGCCCGTGTTAAGGCTTCTCTTGCCCGGATTGCCCTCAAGCACCTTTACTGCCGTAGGCTTTGGTTTTCTTCCTCTCTGTGCCACTGTCCTCACCTCCTCGTAAAAATGGCATCAAAAAAAGACCTCCGCAGAAGTCTTTTTACAAAAATCATATTCTTTTGGATCCAGCTTTAATCCTTCAGCCATGCCCTGTATTCTGCAAGTGTCATTCCCATGCGCCCTGCCTGTTTCCTGTCGGAATCCCTCATCATCTTCTGCACCCTTTTCTGTCTTTCGTACCTCTCATGGTAGGCTTCGCAGTCCCTGTCGAAATCCTCTTCCGTTGTGATGAAGTAGACCGTGTAGCCGTTTCCGATAAGGTCGGTCCTGAAAGCCTTCTTGGTCGGGTATTCATAAGTGAGTATCTTCCGTTCCTTTGTTTCCTTGTCCCTTACGCTTGCAATGTATTTCATGGTGTGTACCTCCTGTTTTCCTTTGGTAGGTACATATTCGCTCTGAAGCACACATATATCCAGTCATTTCTGCTTTATAATATGCACAAAGATCCGAAGGTTGGTCTGTACATAATATACGGAAAAAGGCTGCCTTCGCAGCCCATTCCTTAGTTCACCCTGAAAAGGTAGCCGTGTGCCTTTTCGTATTCCTCGCTCATGAATTCCTTGTGCTGGCTGTTGATCTCCACCAGTCCCTCAAGGCTGCATCCGTTCTGAAGGAAAAGCCATGCGGTTTCATTTGCCCCGCTCCAGCCGGAGGAAAAGGTAAATGCTTTGATCCCATATTCCCGGAAGCTGTCGATCAGTTCTTTGACACTCTCTTCCCCAATGTAGTTGTTCAAGTCGATGTACCCGTTTCCCCTTTCCCATGCTTCTTCGTGCAGCTTGTAAAGCCGTCCGTAGCTTTTCCCTTTTTTATCGATGGCTGCCGCCCAGGTCCTGTAGGCTTTCCTGGCCTTTTCCATCCCCTCGGTGCTTTCTGCTTTTTCTGCCCCGTCAAATGCTGCCTTGATCTCCTGGTAATGTTCATATTCTTTTCTGAATTCGTTTTTCATGGCTGTGTGCCTCCTCTTTGTTTTTCCCTTTCGGTAGGTACATATTCGCTCTAAACCGTACATATATCCAGTCATTTCAGCATCATAATATGCACAAAGATCCGGGCACCTTGTTTGTGTAAATGTACACAGCAGAAGGGCTGCACTTTGCAGCCCTTCTGGTCTGTATATTTTCAGCAGTCCCCGTTTGCAACCATGTCGATCAGGTCTTCTTTTTCGACCCTGATGCCGTCCCCTTCCATGTCCCTTACGATGTCCTCAAGGTATCCTGCGTCTTTTCCGTATTCCTTTGCCACCTCTTTGATCGCCTTCTTGGAAAGTGTCTTCATGCTCTTTTTCCCCCTTTCCTTCTTGAAACCGTAAAGTCCGTGATGCTAAGTCCGTTGCTTCTTACGTATCCGCAGAGCCAGTTGTCAGCCTCTGCTGCGCTGTCAAATTCCTTAAGGTCTGTCCATACCAGTCTGCCCGGCTCCTCTGCTTTCAGTCCCCTTGCTACCCATGTTGTTTTCTTTGCCATTTTGGTTTCCTCCATTTTCTTTGTTTTCCCTTTCGGTAAGTACATATTCGCTCTGAATGCGGATATTATCCAGTCATATCTGCTCCATAATGTACAGAAAGATCATGGGTGGAAACTGTGTATATTATGACCGTTCCTTTTATTTATCTTCTTATCCGAAAAGGCCTCCGCAGAGGCCTTTTTCTTGGTGTGTTTCATTCTTAAAGTGTCATCCTGATTGCCGGAATTCTTGCTCTCTCGCCTGTTTTCCAGTCTGTGTATGTTGCATTTACCTCCGTAAGCCCTGCCATCTTGATTCCTTCCTTATCAAATGCCACGAGGGTTTCGATAAGGCTTGAAAATGTACTGCTGATTGTAAATTCGCTGATACCGTTTTCTTTTAGGAACTTTATGATTTCCGGGATGTCATAGTCCCAAATGACTTCGTTGAAATCAATGTATTCATTTCCTGTTTCCAACCATCTTCTGTATGCTACAAACAATGTGCTGTTGATACCGTAATCTTTAAGGCTTCCGCCCTCGTTCATGGCTCTCTCAAAAATTTCAATTTTCTTCATGGTTATATACCTCCGTTTTGTTTTCTTCCCTTTCGGTAGGTACATATTCGCTCTAAAACACACATATATCCAGTTATATGTGGACCATAAACTGCACAAAGATCAGCGGTGGAGATTGTGTATTTTACGGCTTCTCCTTCTCTATTTCCTTCCTCATCCGTTCAGAAAATTCCCAGAGTTCTTCCGGTGTCATTTTTCCTATCTGCTCAAATAAAAGGGCTTCCTGGCTGTTTTTTGCGGTCGGGAAAGGATACGGGTAAAATCCCATGATGTAATCCAGCACGACATTGAATTCGTCCGCCACCTTCACGGCTTCCGGTATGGTGATGACCGCCTTTCCGTTTATAAGCCTTTCCGTTCTCTGTCTGGTAAATCCGCATCTTTCTGCGAAACCGTCCGTATCCACCTTCTTCAGCTTCATGATCATATTGAGCCGTTCCGTGATCTCCCGGTAGAATTTTGACATTCCCATTTCCTGTGCTTCTTTTCTCGACACAGGCTCTATGCCGGACAGTTCATCCAGTGTCAGACCGAATGCCCCCGCGATCATTTCAAGCTCATCCTTTTTAAGTCTCTGGCCGCCATAGATCAGCCTCTTCATGCGTTCCTCCGGGATCCCGCTTTTCTCTGCAAATCCTGTTATGTCAAGCTGATGTCCTTTCATCAGTGCCATCATCTTTCTTTTGGCATCTTTCAATTTCCTGTTCCCCTTTCAAAATCCATCGTCCGTGCAGACGGTCATGCCCATCTGCAGTTTTATGTAAATATTCGTGTAACGTTCCCGTTCGCTTCCATCCGAACCCGCCATGGCCCGAAGGAAGAACTGCTCCGCAGTCTTCCTCGACTCCCATGACTCTTCTTTACCATAACATATGGTCGTGATCTTAGCCATTGTTTTCCACCTTTCTCCATTCGTCCACTCCGGGGATCAGTGCCAGTGACCCGTTTGCTTCCCATGAAGTATGGATCTGTCCGGCGTCATCCACGAATTCGACCGTTCCGGTGGTTCCCGCTGGTATCTCCCTGTAGGGATCCTCAAGGCGGATCAGCTCCACCTTTGTCCCAGCAGGGTATTCTTTTTTCAGTTTTTCAAGCATCTGTCTGCTTACTCCGAACATACCGTTGTCCCCCTTTCTGCCCTCCGGTTTGCTTTCCATTTTTCAGCATCATCCGGGGTACGGAATGCCGTATGGCCTTTCAGGTCTTTTAAAAAAAAGTTTCTGATTTCTTTTCCTTCCTTACCGCCAAAGCCGAGGCCTACCAGCCATGCCCTCATATAGTATTTTTCATTCTGTTCAATGGTCGGCTTGGGGTTTACACGCTTCTGTACGGATGCTTTCCTGACCATCGCAGCAGCAAGTTCCAGGTAAGGCTTGTATCTGTCGCTTTCTGCCGGATACCGGAATCCTGAAAAAATGATATCTTCTTCCAGAAAAGCCACCCCGTCACAGCCGCCGTGATCGGTAATGTGCTCTATGACCGCTTTAGTGCTTTCAAAGTCCTGTTCATTCAGCGTTTTCGTCAGGCTGTCCGAAATGGAAAATCCGTTCTGTCCGATGGACCGGTTGATCAGGTACTGTTTGGAATGCAGCATATTCATCAGGTTGATGAGTCCCTGTGGTTTCATTTCCCCTATCGGGATCCTGATCGACAGTCTGGCCGGCTCTTCCAATCTTGTCTGACCTGTCTCTTCAGCTTCATCGGGCCTGTCCCCTGTTATCTCGTTTTCAAAAAGCACCCTTCTCACCTCTTCTTCCATGCCGTCATCCTCAAGGATGATCTTTGCATCCCTGTCTACCGTGATACTTCCGATGCGGTATGCAAAGGATGGCGGTCCAAGGTATTCTGACCTCTGTCCGAACTGTGCGGATAAGGCTTTTACTAGCTCTTTTCTGTTCTCAGCGTTCGTAATGATCTCCATTCTGCTGGTCTCCTTTCCTTTTGGTAGTACCATATATCACTCTGAATGCATATATAGTCAAGCAGATAATGCTACTTTCCAAAAGAAATATAAGATCAGTTTCTGGACTCCGGAAGCGACATCGCTACCGCATAGGCCACGGTCGCAGTGACCGCATTTCCGGCCTGTTTATAAAGCTGGGCATCGGAATTGACGGCAGAAGCACGGTCAAAGAGTTCATCGGAAAATCCCTGCAGCCGGAAGCACTCCCTCGGTGTCAGCCGTCTGATCCGTCCGCCCTTCATGAGCGTCCCCATCTGCCCGGAACAGTCCAGTGTCTGGGAACATCCCTTACCGACACGTCCCCGTCTTGTATCACTGTCCGGGTACGCAAGGTTGATGCCGTCCCCTTCCCTGGCTACTTCATAGCCTGTCCTGGTGGCATTTTTTACCTTCACGGAATCCACCTTCTCGCAGACATACACACCATGCCTGTCCTGCGAGGTGAGCGTGAACATCGGCTCTCCGTCTTCCTTCATCCGTCTTCCGTTCTGCCGTTTTTCCATCCGCTCCGGTGTCAGCACCGGGTGGACTTCCAGTACGGCTGAGTTCATGGCGGTATGGTTCGTCATCCCTGCGGTATATCTGGCAGTCAGGCACCTTGCGGTATCCGTGATCTTCGGGTCATGGTTGCTCTGGTCGATAAAGTAAAGCCCTGTTTTTGCACCGACACCGCCCGCATTCCCGACAAGCGTTGCGGAGATCCCATCCGTACCATATACACGGTATCCCTGCATACCGCCTATAAGCTGGTTAAGAGCTGCTGCGTTTTCTCCGGTGAGAGGTAATATTTCTCGTCTACCTCTGCTTCTAAGATTTGCGATAATGAACACGCGCTCACGGTTCTGCGGGACTCCGAAGTTTTTGGAGTTAAGCACCTGCCACCGACAGTCATACCCTGCTTCATCCATTTCAGACAGAACTGAGGCAAAGTCGAATCCTGCATTGATCGATAACAGGTTCTTAACGTTCTCAACAAGTAGGTATGAGGGTTTAGCACTTTCCTCTTTGCCTTTGAGGAGGTCAATAATGTTGTAATATATTCCACTTCTTTTTCCGACCAGTCCCCGCTGCTTTCCTGCAACGGAGATGTCCTGGCAGGGGAATCCGAAGCACCAGATGTCTGCATAGGGGACATCTTCGGGTTTAAGTTTTGTGACGTCATAAGCTTTCCACTCTCCTTTGGTATCATACATTGCTTCATACGAGGCCCTGGCGAATTTATCATATTCGCAGTAACCGATGCACTTATGGCCGGCAGTCTCAAGACCGAGCCTGAAGCCGCCGATACCGGAGCACAGGTCAAGAAATGTCATCTGTTTCATTATACACTCCTTCCCCGCATAACTGCTGATATGAAATTTTCATATTATCACGGATGACAAAGACATCCGCATCCGAACCGCACTGCTCGATGTAGCGGTTTACGATCACATCCACGAATTTCTCATCCAGTTCGATGCCGTAGCAGATACGGTGTGTCTGCTCACAGGCGATCAGCGTGGAGCCGGATCCGAGGAACGGGTCGAGCACGATGCAGTTGCTCATGCAGGAGTTCTGGATCGGATATGCCATGAGTGCCACAGGCTTCATGGTCGGATGCTCCTTACTCGCCTTCGGACGGTCATATTCCCAGATGGTTGTCTGCTTCCGGTCGGAATACCACTGGTGCTTCCCGCCTTTCTTCCATCCGAACAGGCACGGCTCATGCTGCCACTGATA
>CAVIGE010000064.1:0-15536 GCA_963642325.1 Prevotella sp. CAG:279 | reverse complement strand
AAGTCTGTACTTACAGTCTCCGGGTTGTTGTTGATGATGATGGTCTCATATCCTTCTTTCGCAAATGCCCATGTACAGTGTACGGAGCAGAAGTCAAACTCGATACCCTGGCCGATACGGATCGGACCGGAACCAAGTACCAGGATCTTTTTCTTATCTTTGGTCTCAACGGCTTCGTTCTCTGTCTGGTCATCACCGTATACAGAATAGTAGTATGGTGTCTCTGCCGCAAACTCTGCCGCGCAGGTATCAACCATCTTGTATGCGGCATGGATGCCGTACTCTTTACGCAGCTCTTTGATCTCGGCTTCTGTCCTGCCTGTCAGGTCTGCGATGATATAGTCCGGGAACTCCAGACGCTTTGCCTCGAGAAGAAGATCTCTGTCCAGTTTCTGGGTCTTCAGAGCCTGCTCCATCTCAACCAGGATAGCGATCTTATCGATGAACCAGATATCGATCTTGGTGATCTCATGGAGCTTCTCCTGGGAAATATTTCGTCTCAGTGCCTCTGCGATCTTCCAGATACGACGGTCATCCACGATATTCAGCTCATCCATCAGCTCATCCTCTGAAAGATGTGAGAAGTCATAGGACATCAGGCTGTCCACATGCTGCTCCAGGGAACGGATGGCTTTCATCAAAGCACCCTCGAAGTTATGGCAGATACTCATAACCTCACCGGTAGCTTTCATCTGCGTGGTCAGTGTACGTTTCGCTGTGATGAATTTATCGAACGGCAGACGTGGGATCTTAACGACACAGTAGTCCAGCATCGGCTCAAAGCTTGCGTATGTTTTGCCTGTGATGGCATTCGGGATCTCATCCAGTGTGTATCCAAGGGCGATCTTGGCTGCAACCTTGGCGATCGGATAACCGGTAGCCTTACTTGCAAGGGCGGAAGAACGGCTTACACGGGGATTAACCTCGATGACACAGTACTCAAAGCTCTCCGGATGAAGAGCGTACTGTACGTTACATCCACCTGTGATGCCAAGCTCTGTGATGATATTAAGGGCAGAGGTACGGAGCATCTGGTACTCTTTATCTCCAAGTGTCTGGGAAGGAGCAACTACGATGGAGTCACCGGTGTGGACACCAACCGGGTCAATGTTCTCCATGTTGCAGACTGTGATGCAGTTTCCTGCGCTGTCTCGCATTACCTCGTACTCGATCTCTTTCCATCCGGCGATACATCTCTCTACAAGAACCTCGCCTACACGGGAAAGACGGAGACCGTTCTCAAGGATCTCACGGAGCTCCAGCTCATTGTGTGCGATACCGCCGCCGCTTCCGCCAAGCGTGTATGCAGGACGGAGAACAACCGGATATCCGATGGTCTGAGTAAACGCAACACCATCTTCTACGGTTGTAACGACCTTGGATGCCGCAACCGGCTCACCGATCTTTTCCATGGTGTCCTTGAATTCCTGACGGTCCTCAGCCTTACGGATAGTAGCGGCTGTGGTACCGATGAGACGTACATTATGCTCTTCCAGAAAGCCTTTCTCCTCAAGCTCCATGGCAAGGTTCAGTCCTGCCTGGCCGCCCAGTGTAGGAAGTACACTGTCCGGTTTCTCTTTGAGGATCAGCTGCTCTACGACTTCAACAGTCAGAGGCTCGATGTAAACTCTGTCTGCGATGTCTTTATCTGTCATGATGGTAGCAGGATTGGAGTTTAAAAGTACAACCTCCATGCCCTCTTCCTTCAGGGAGCGGCATGCCTGGGTTCCTGCATAGTCAAACTCTGCTGCCTGGCCGATCACGATCGGGCCTGAGCCGATCACAAGTACTTTTTTTATGTCCTTATTCCTTGGCATTATTTCTCTCCTCCCATCATCTTCATGAATCTGTCAAACAGGTAACTGGAATCCTGCGGTCCCGGGCATGCCTCCGGATGGAACTGAACGGTGAAGATGTTCTTTCCATTGTATGCCATACCCTCGTTTGTTCCGTCGTTGACGTTTACAAATGCAGGATGTGCGATATTTTTCTCCTCAAGACCTTCTGCATCTACCACGTAGCCATGGTTCTGAGAAGAAATATAAACTCTTCCTGTCTCCAGGTCTTTGACCGGATGGTTTCCACCTCTGTGGCCATATTTCATCTTATGGGTGTCCCCGCCTGTTGCAAGAGCCATAAGCTGATGTCCGAGACAGATTGCAAAGATCGGCACATCGGAATCGTAGAGCTTTTTGATCTCCTTAATAATAGAAGTACATTCCTTCGGATCTCCAGGGCCGTTGCTGAGCATGATTCCGTCCGGGTTATCTCCGAGGATCTCCTCTGCCGGTGTCAGTGCCGGATAAACCGTAACCTGACATCCTCTCTCATTGAGTGAGCGTGCGATATTTCTCTTTGCGCCCAGATCAAGAAGGGCAACCTTCGGTCCGTTCCCTTTAAGCACTTCCTTCTCACGGCAGGAAACCTTCTCTACTACCTTGCCTGTTGTATATGCTTTTAATCTGGGGATGATTGTATCCAGATCATAGTTCTCATCAACTGTGATCATTCCGTTCATGGTTCCCTTCTCACGAAGGATCTTAGTCAGTGCTCTGGTATCAATTCCTGCGATTCCCGGAATATCGTTCTTGCTCAGAAAATGCTGAATGGTGTCTACGCTTCTGAAGTTGCTGGGAACTCGTGATAATTCGCGTACAATAAATCCGTCAATCCACGGCTTCCTTGATTCCTGGTCATCATAACAGATTCCATAGTTTCCAATGAGCGGATATGTCATACATACCGCCTGTCCTGCATAAGAAGGATCTGTCATTACTTCCAGATAACCGGTCATGGAAGTGTTAAAGACAATTTCACTGATGACTTCCCTTGCAGAACCAATGCTGGTTCCTGTAAATACATGGCCATCTTCCAATATCAGAAATGCTTTCATACAATCTCCCTTTCTTTGTTCTCTTATTTTATCCTAAATCTTCAAGATTGTACCATAGGAACTCTCATTTTTCAACACCATACGCCAAAAAAATGCTTAAAACTAACTCAAAATATTTTTTTTGAATTTTTTCAATTTTTTTGAATTTTTCTATTGACATTACTCAATTCCTGATGTATTATAAATGAGCAGTCGAGGAACGGAGCTGATGAAGCGAAGGAAATCGGTTGAAAAATGCAGGAATGGCGGAATTGGCAGACGCGCAGGCTTCAGGTGCCTGTGGTCGCAAGATCGTGTGGGTTCAAGTCCCATTTCCTGCATTCTTTTTTATTTTATCCAAAATCAAAAAAAACAGAAGTGCCACATGTCTGGTGCTTCTGTTTTTTTATATCCCAGAAATCCAAAAGACAGGGCACCCCGTCTGTGTGAAAAACCCTGTCTTTTATATAAGCTGTTATTTATTTGTTTTCAGCTTCGGATGTATCTGCCGCTGCTTCCGTTTCCTCTGCTTTTGCAGTATCGGATTCCGCTTCTGTAACCTCAGCTTCCGCCGCGTTTTCAAGCTCCTCGTCTGCCTCTTCGATCACCTCTGCTGCCTTCTCCTCGATTTCCGGCTCCGGTGTCGGGCATGCAGCTCCGCAATACGGGCAGAAGCTGGCTTCCCGCATCACCGCCTTATGGCAGGCCGGGCAGAACTTCTCTCCCTTGCTGGCAGCAATGGCATCCCTGTAATGATCAGCCTCAAGCATATGCTGGCTGATCTCCTCACAGATCGCTCCCACTTCACCGTCAACTGCTTCTCCATGCTCATAACGTGCATAGATCATCCTTCCGATATCCATCATCAGCTTCTCTGTCATACGCTCCTGCGTAGAAAGCTTATTGCGGATCTTCTGGATCTCATAAAGATTCTCTGCCCTGGTGCTGAATCCCTTCGCCTTACGCGTCAAAGTATTCCCAAGATCATCCCAAAAACCCTTTGCCATAATCACCACACTCCTTTTTGTGTACCTTGTATATGGAAGCAAAATTTCATTACTGTTTACCGCTTATCCCTGCAAGGCCGGAATCTCCTGCCCTCTCATAAGGATCTTCGGTCCACCATTCCCTTCAATATATCCTTCCGTGATCACAACCTCACCGATATTGTCATCCTTCGGGATCTCATACATGATATCCAGCATGTACTCCTCAAGAATAGCACGGAGTGCCCTGGCACCTGTGTGACGTTCCATCGCCTTACGCGCAATGGCATGTAGTGCGCCATCCTCGAATTCCAGCTTCACCTCATCCAGTGCCAGAAGCTTCTGGTACTGCTTCAGGATCGCATTCTTAGGCTCTTTGAGGATCTTAACAAGCATATCCTCCGCAAGCCCGTTCAGTGTGAAGATGATCGGAAGTCGTCCGATAAACTCCGGGATCATTCCGAATGTACGAAGATCATCTACGGTTACTTTCTCAAGTATATGCGGATCACTGTCATATTTATCCTTCAGATCCGCGTAGAAACCGATGGATGCCTGCTTGTTCAGACGTTCCCGGATAATATTCTCAAGATCCGGGAAAGCTCCTCCACAGATAAACAGAATGTTCCTTGTATTCACAGTTACCATAGGAACCATTGCATTCTTGCTTGTGGCACCTACCGGAACCTCAACCTCGCTTCCCTCCAGAAGCTTCAGAAGCCCCTGCTGAACAGCCTCACCGCTTACATCTCTCTGGTTGGTATTTTTCTTCTTGGCGATCTTGTCAATCTCATCGATGAAGATGATCCCGTGCTCCGCTTTCTCCACATCATTGTCTGCTGCCGCCAGAAGCTTGGAAACAACACTCTCAATATCATCTCCGATATATCCCGCCTCTGTGAGGGAGGTAGCATCTGCGATGGCAAGCGGAACCTGGAGAAGCTTCGCAAGCATCTTCACCAGATATGTCTTGCCGCAGCCTGTCGGTCCGATCATCAGCATATTGGATTTCTCAATCTCAATATCATCCATGGTATCTGTGGCTACTCTCTTATAATGATTATAGACAGCTACGGACATTACCTTCTTGGCATACTCCTGGCCGATCACATATTCATCCAGTGTAGCCTTGATCTTGTGCGGTGCCGGAATATCCTTAAGGTCGATCACCGGCTTCGGTGTCTCAGACCTCTTCTTGATCTTCTTCGCCTGGTTCCCCGGCTTCTGAAGGCTGCCAAGGTCGATCATGCTTACATTCGGCATATTAAAGAGATCTGAGTAATTCATATTTCCATTGCTCATCTGGGTATTCATGGTATCAAAACTCTTCTGCATACAATCCGCGCAGATATGTATATGGTTGGGAAGGTCGATCATCTTCCCGGCCTGGCTCTCCGGCCTGCGGCACAAAAAGCAGAATTTCTCATACTCCTGCTCATTATCTTTGTTGTTATCAAACTGGTCTGCCATAATGTTTCCCTTTCTGGTTTTGTAACACGGGGGTACAGCGCAATACAGATATCCGGACTTCCGCCCAGCTTCCATGCCCTGCCCCAGGTTTCATACTGCATATTATAACACATAATTTATATATATCAAAGCGGACAGCACGTAAAAAAAATGGAGAGCCTGACCTTTTCGCAGCTCTCCATATTGACAGTTTATCCTTTTTTCTGTGGACAGTTGCCAGCATGCCACTTAGCGTGCGTTTGAAAAACACCCTACTTCTCAGAAGAAGGTTTGCTTCCGAGTGTGACCTCCACGGTCTGTTCCTTGTATTCCCCGCTGTCCGCTCTTGCGATCACCACTTCGATCTTCTCGCCGGATTCATAATACTGAAGCTTGGAGACAAGATCCTCCTTGCCACTTACTTTCTGTCCGTCCAGCTTCACGATAATATCACCTTTTTTGATCCCGGCATTGTCTGCTGCCCCGCCTTCCGTCACCTCCGTAAGAAAAGCTCCTGCAGGCATATTATACATCTGGATCGCTTCTGTGGTAAGATCCGCTGCCTTGACACCCATATATCCGACCTTGGAAGAATCTTCTACCTTATCACGTGTTTCACGGTTCATCAGTTCCTCCAGGATCGGCTCTGCCTTGGAGATCGGGATCGCGTATCCCATTCCCTCTACCTGGCTGTCTGCATACTTGGCCGCGTTAATCCCGATCACTTCGCCCTTCATGTTCAGGAGTGCGCCGCCGCTGTTTCCAGGATTGATAGCTGCATCCGTCTGGATCAGTCCGCTTGCCTGCCCGTCCTCAGTGCTGATATCCCTGTTCAGTGCACTGACCCAGCCGGAAGTAACAGACTGTCCATATCCAAGCGCATTACCGATAGCAACGACCTGCTCGCCCACCACAAGATCATCCGAGCTTCCAAGCTGTGCGATCTTGATCTCCTTCATGGTATCCTCTGGGATATCTGATTTCTCAACCGCGATCACCGCAAGGTCATTATCCTCATCCGTACCTTTGATCTTGGCAGAAACTGCATTCTCTACATCCACATCGCTATCCGAACTGCTGTCCTGGCTGTCTCCGCTGGCCATAGCCTGCGTCTCCTCTTCCGCACCTACCACATCACTTCCTGCAAAGCACACCGTAAGTGTCGTTGCCCCGGATACCACATGATTGTTAGTGGCGATCAGAAGCTCATCATCATTCTCACCTACAATAATTCCGGAACCACTTCCCGCACTCTGGTACTGACGCGTTCCGTATCCGAAAAAGCTCGGGATTTCCTGAACACTGACCGTTGTGATCGCTACGATAGAAGACATGGTCGCCTGCGCAACTCCTGCCACAGTTCCGCTCTCTGCCACAACGCTCATAATATCAGAATCTGCGGAGCTGCCATCTGTGCTCTCCCCGCTTCCTGTAAGCGTCTCAGTCTTTTCGATCTGTGTACTACTGCCCTGGCTGCTGATCCCCAGCTTATCCGCTGCCATATTCACTCCCTGGAAAACAACACCCGCTACCAGTCCGAAAATCACTGCAAGGGAAACCGCCGTGGCAGCCTTCCTGCCAAATCCACCATTTCCATTTCCTTCCGGCCACCTGGATTTCCGTGGTTTTTTCGGCGGAATACTTCCGCCTGCATAATTGCCTGCCTGCGGCTGATGCACCTGATAATGTGCATATTTCGGCACCTCTGCTCCGTTTCTGCCATCCGAAGATGTATCAGTCCCTTCTGTACTGATATTCTGGCTCTCCTGTGTCCCGTTTCCTAATGAACCGGAATATGGAAACGGTCTGTTATCTATATTATCAGTGCTGTTTTCTTCAGCACTGCCTGCACCCGGGTTCCCGTAGATATTCAGGGCATTTTCTTCGGCCGGGACATTCTGAGCCGTATCCTCAGGTTCCTGTCCCCATCTGTTTTCTTCACTCATGCTCCTGGTGCTCCTTTCTTGTTTTTTCTCTTGTATCCTCTTTCCACAGCAGTTCCAGAAATTAATACCCCAAAAGGAAGTTGCCCAAAATCTGATGCCGTAACTTATGGAAATACTGTAACGCTATAAGACACAGTTTAACAGGGAATTGTGTTCAAACTGTGATATATCCTTTAAAAAACCGTGATGTGCAAAGTCTCTGCAAAAAACATTTGTTCAGTCACGTTTTTTCCAGTAATCCGGACTCATGGTACAGGCCATGATCAGCCTCTTTGGAAGCTTCTGATATCTTTTTCCCAGAAAATATCCCGCATATTTGGAAGTGCTCTGGAAAAACAGGCCGGGGATCAGCCAGATATGTCCGGTACGTATAAGATAAGCCATGCTTTTTTTTACCAGGCGGATCCCTTCGCCTTCAGAGGGAACACCTTCAAAAACCTCCGGATGCTCTGCCTGGGAAACACCAAGATCAAAATTTCTGTGAAACTGCTGCGCACAGGAATAATTATGGGAATGATAGACTCTTGCATCTGCCGCATAGACAACTGCATATCCCTTTTTTACCATCCATCCGGCGTAGATCATATCTTCATTAAAGATAGCCTTCTCTGGAAAACCACCCGTCTTATCATAGATCCTGTGATCATATGCCGCGCATACGTTGGAGCAGAAATATGTTTTGATTCCTCTTGTCTGTACATCCTTTTCTGTTTTTACACAGGAGCTGGCCGGATAATTGAAGGAACGGGTATATCTCTCAAGGAAACCACAGTCTGCTTTCGGAAGCTGTCTTGCATAGGCAGCTCCTGCATTTTCGTTATTCTGCAGCGCAGATACCAGATTTCCGATCAGCTCCCTGTCAGCCGGAAATGCATCCTGGGTCATAAAGACAAGAATGTCCGCATCGGAAAGTTCTGCCGCCTTTCGTCTGGTAGTGCCATGATCGAATTCCTCCTTCGTAAGATGATGCACCTCCACAAGAGGATAGTCACTCTCCCAGCGTTCTTTCCAGAATTTCTCTTCTGTATTCATAACAATAATCTTATGAACAGGAAATTCCTGAACACTGAGCCGTTCCAGAAGCTTACCAAATTCTTCGTCCGGGCGGTACGCCGGAATGATCACATCTACTTTAACTGTACTCATATTTTTTCTCCTGTCCAGAAAGGACCACCCTGTGCCGGATGGTCCTCTCTGCTGATTATTTATTTTGTTTATTCTCCGTCTGAAAGGCTGTCCCCGTCATAATCTCCGTAATAATCATAATCCGTATTATCCGTGTCATAATCTCCGTCAGAATAATCTGTGTCACCGCCACCGGAATAGTCCGTATCATCACTGTAATAATCTGTATCACCGTTTCCGGAATAGTCCGTGTCATTACTGTAATCCGAATCTCCCGAGGCATCCGTACCTTCCTGTCCTGCATAAGAGGCAGCATCTGACGTATCATCCGAAGTATCATCCTGTGCCGTATCTCCGCCACCTGCAATGCTCACGATCTGTGCACTCTTATCAAGCACATCCTGGGTTGGTGAATAGCTGGTATCTCCATACAGGAACTGATGCAATTTCAGTACATTGGATTCCAGGGTTGTCGGGACTATTACACTTCCCTTAACTGTTGCAAATTTGTAATCCTCCGGGAATCCGGTTGTATCTTCGATATTATAGCCGATTATGGTCGGCAGTAATTTCAGGATCTCTGTCTTGGAAACAGAAGTTGTAACCATCGGGAATACCTGATCCATGATATCAAAAATCGTTGAAAGGCCGGCTTTCTTCGCCTTATCCACGATCATCTGGATCACCCGTCTCTGTCTCTCTGTACGTCCCATATCAAGACTTGCTGTATAACGGATACGGCAGTAGGATGTTGCCTGTACGCCATTCAGGTGATATGTTCCAAGAGTAGCCTCAATGTCATCCGGTTTCGGATCCGGCAGCTCGATCGGTGTGTAGCTCTTTCCCGTTTCCTCCGATGTCTCCACACAATAGTTGTTCATATGAACCATCTCCGCATAAGAAAGAGGAATATCCAGTCCGCCAAGACAATCTACAACTGTTACCAGCGCATCAAAATCAATTGCCACATAATCTGTGATATTAAGATCCAGGTTGGTATTCAGCATGGAAACTGCCTGTGTAGGGCCACCCACGGCATATGCTGCGTTAGCCTTGGCATAGGTATCATCTTTGGTATTAAGGAGTGTATCTCTGTATACAGATACCAGCTTGATGGATTTCGTATCATTATTGATACTTGCGATAATGATCGTATCGCTGTTCTCTGTATTCAGTTTCTCATTCTTGGTTCTGTGATCCAGTCCGAACAGTGCGTATGTCGTATATCCCGTCATCTGCGGTGCCTGCTCATTCGTTACAATATCCTGATCTGAAAGGTCTGTCTCCTGTATATTGATCTTATCCAGCTTCGCTGAAATCTGTCCATATACATACAGTCCTCCGATAAACAGGAGCAGTATGACTATTTCCAGGATAAACAGGATCTTTTTACTCTTTTTCCGAGGTTTTAACATCTTTCTTTCCCCTTTTTCAGTATGCATTCTTGTTGATAAAGCCCTTGAATATGGTAAGGAACATGATCTTTATATCAAGCCCGACTGACCAGTTTTCAATATAATAAAGATCGCATTCTATCCTCTTCCTTATAGAAGTATCCCCGCGGTAGCCATTAACCTGTGCCCATCCGGTAAGACCCGGACGCACCTGATGTTTGACCATATAGCGCGGTATTTCCTCCCGAAACTTTTCTACAAAAAAAGGCCGCTCCGGTCTTGGTCCCACAAGACTCATCTCCCCTTTCAGGATATTAAAAAGCTGTGGCAGCTCATCAAGACTGGTATGCCGCATAAACTTGCCAATCCCCGTAACTCTCGGGTCATTCTTGACTGTCCATGCTTTCTTCTCCTCAGACTCCTTCTGGAGCTCCATGGAACGGAACTTATACATGCGGAAGGTCTGGTTATGAAGACCGACACGTTCCTGCCTGTAGATCAGCGGCCCCGGCGAGGTCAGCTTGATCAGAATGCACAGCAGCAGCATAACAGGAGAAGAAACAATAATAGCCGCGATCGCGCCTATAATATCCATGCTCCTCTTGACTAGTGCATTAAACGTGTTGCTTAAGGGCACATACCGGATATTGATCACCGGAAGCCCGAGAATATCTTCTGTATACGGTTTGGTCGGAATAATATTATTATAATCCGGAATAAATTTCGTATGCACCCCTGATTTTTCACATAAGCCAACGATCTCTTCCAGACGATAATACTCACTTAATCCCAGGGTAATGGCAATTTCATCCAGTCTGCTGGATGGAAGGATGATCATAAGGTTGGCAATCCTTCCGATCACCTTGATTCCCTTATAGGTTGTACCTGCCGGTACATTATCATCCAGAATTCCCCGGATCACGTATCCCCATTGCGGATTCTGCAGGATCCTGTCCACATATTCCTCAGCTGCACGGCTGTATCCAACCAGCAATACCTGCTTCTGGTTCATTCCCTTCCTTCGCATATCCCTGAGAATATAAAAAATGAGCATGCGAACGCCCCATTCAAAAACAATGTTGATGAAGCAGAAGGAAACCAGTGTAAGACGGGAATAATCCAGTTCCTTAAAATTGTAAAGTGCAAACATAATGATAAGGAGCCCTAATGCATTCGCCTTCACAACTCCGGCGAGCACAAGACGACGCCCCTGCATCCGCATCGGCGTATAAAGGTCAAAGGCCTGATACAGCAAAAGATAGCCCGGAATAATGAATATCAGCATAAACATATATTCCTGAACAGTCTTGGACTGAACCGCCGAGTGTTCAAAAATTCCCTGAAAACGGATCAGCCATGCCAGTGTATAGGAGGCTGCGACCACAAATACATCGATCAGCATATGGAGACGACTGAAATTTTTCTGGTTATCTTTAATCAATTTCCGCCACCTCATTTAAGTTCATTGCCTTTATCTTATAATAGATACAACCCAAAAGCAACAAAATCTTCCCTTTGAAATATAAAATTTCTGTGAAAATATGGTGTCTTAGCCGGCAAATCGCCTAAAAATGTTGATCCAGAGTTCAAACTGCAGCCCGATATACCGTGGCAGATTCCTCATGGAAAACTTAACTTTTTTATTTTTACGGGTGAGCTGGAAGCCGTTTTTGATGCCGGCCAGGTACTCCCGGCCAAAGCCCTTTGAAGCAAAAAACAGGATTTTCATACCAAATCCCACAATAAAGAACGGCAGGTTCAGTATGATCTGCAAAGACGGCATATTCTTATAGATCAGATAAATATTATTTCTGGAGGAATAACGGATCTTAAACTGATTATATCTGGAACCGCTCGTTCCGCTTCCCACATGATAAACCTTCGCAGCCGGAGCATACCAGTTCTCATATCCATGGATACGTGCACGATAGCCGATATCCAGATCCTCCAGATAGGCAAAATGCTCCTCATCAAAATCACCGATCCTGTCCAGGATCTTCTTCCTGTAGATTGCAGCACCTGCACAGGTGGAAAAAATTTTCTGTTCTTTATTATAATTGCTGATAGCTTTGCCTTTTCCCCTGGCATAAGCCCATCCAAGGGCACAGTAATAATTCCCTGCATCATCCATTTTATCCCTGTCATGGAGCTGGATCATCTTAGCCTGGCAGGAAAAAGCCTTCTTATGCCTTCGAAGGGATGCCACCATCTCCTCAAGAAAATCCGGTTCTGCCTCTGTGTCATTGTTCAAAAGCAGCACATATGGTGATCTGGCTGCATGGATTCCTTCATTAACTGCCCTGCTGAAGCCATAGTTCTCCGGAAGCTGTATCATATGCACCCATGGATATTCCGCTGCCACAAAAGCACAGCTTCCATCCGTAGATCCGTTATCTACCAGTATTACCTCAAAATTTCTGATCGTCTGTCTCTCCAGGCTGGAAAGAACTCCGTCCAGATATGCCATACCATTAAAGTTAGGTATCACTACCGATACTTCCTGCATTGATTCATCCCTTCTTCTTTCCCATTCCCGGAAATGGCTTCAGGGAATAATTCCATTTCGTCAGGGAAAGATTTTTGTTGTAGTACGGATCTCCCTTTTTCAGGATATCCAGCCAGTGACAGCGCATATATTCGATCTCCGTCTGAAAACGGCGTACCTTCTCCTCGCTGTCCTCTGCACCTCTTGATTTGGATTCGTAGTGGTACAGCTTCACATATGGATCATAGACGATCAGATGACCGTGGCTCCTCGCCTTCAGGCAGAGATCCACATCATTAAATGCAACTGCAAGCTCCTCTGTAAATCCTCCTGCCTCCTGGAAAACAGATTTCTTCATCATCATGCAGGCCGCTGTCACACAGCTCATATCCTGAAGGATCGATGCCTTATGAAGATATCCGGTTCTCTCTGCCGGCATGTTCACAAACATATTTCCTGCAATTCCACCCATTCCGACAACGCAGCCCGCATGCTGGATGGTATTGTCCGGGTAGATCAGCTTCGCACCCACGGCACCTACCTCCTTACGCTGGCAGACACCAAGCATTTCTGTAAGCCAGTCCGGATCCATGACCTTCACATCATTGTTCAGAAACAGAAGATAATCGCCCTTTGCATGGCGGACACCGAAATTATTGATGGCCGAATAGTTGAATTCTTTTTTCCAGCGGATCAGATGTATCCTCGGATCCCCGGATAAGTCTTTGTAATACCGGAAGATCTCACCGGAGCTGCTGTTATTCTCCACAATAATGATCTCATAATTCTTATAGGAGGTTTTTGAAAAGATGGATTCCACACATTCCTTCAGCGTCTCCTTCTCTTCCCTGTTCGGGATGATAATAGACACCAGCGGTTCTCCCTGCACCGGATATTTCACACGGTAAAATCCGAAATCCGGAGTATGCTCCACCGTTCCCTTTGTCCCGGTCCGCTCTAAATTGCCCTCAATGGCACGCCTGCCGGCCTCGAATGCATACATCTTACTGGCAGGGTTATCTGCCGTGGAGGATTTATGTGTACGCCAGTGATATAAGATCTCCGGTACGTGAACAACCTCCCTGGCCTGCTCCACGCAGCGGAAAATAAAATCATAATCCTGCGCCCCGTCGAATTCCCTGCGAAAACCACCGGCCTTCTCAACGACACTGCGTCTTACCACAAGGAAATGACAGATATAATTATTGGATCTTAAGAGATCCAGATTAAAGTCCGGTTTCAGATGAGGCTGGAAATGCTCGGAAAGGTCTGTGGTGACCTTATCCTCATCTGTATAGATCACATCTGCCTTCGGATGCTCCTCCAGTACTGCCGCGATCTCATAAAGCGCATTGGGGGAAAGCAGGTCATCGTGATCCAGAAGGCCTATGAAATCTCCCTTCGCCATGGCAAAAGCGGCATTGGTATTCTCTGCAATACCAAGATTCTCCTTCAGATCCTGATAATGGATACGCTCATCCATCTCTGCATAGGCCTTCAGGACCGTCTGCATATCCGCATCCTCCGGGCTTCCGTTGGCCAGGCACAGCTCCCAGTTCCCATAAGTCTGCGCAAGAAGGGAATCCAGCATCTGTCTTAGGAACCGCTCCGGTGTCAGATATGCAGGCACTACAATGCTGATCAGCGGACCATCCGGAAATTTCCGCTTGCGCTGCTTCTCAAGAATCTCTTCGGTTGGTCTGTATGCCTCATACCACGGTCCGTAGGGAACCTCTTCCGGCTCAAAACGCTCATGAAGCCTGATCCAGAACTCCTTCAGGCCGTAGTGCTTCAGATATCTTAAGCCCTTCTGTACCGTATAGGGAGAAAGCTTCTTCACAAGCCTGTCCCATTGAATTTTTCCTGTGGAATCATCTTTACTCATATATTTTCTCCGTATTACTCAATTTGATAAATGTATTTTAACATTGTCGCATTTTTTTTGCAAGGAAGAGCAAAAATGTGTTATAATGAACTCGTATATGTCGTTAATCATACATAGACAGGAGATTTATATACATTATGAAAAAATCAAAAATAACGGCGGCTCTTCTGGCATTCGGGATTTCTGTTTCCACGATATTCCAGGTTCCGGTATATGCCACCGAAGATACAGCATCCACCATCACGACCAATTCCATAAGTGGCTGGCCCCAGGGTCCGGAGATCACCTCTGCCTCTGCCGTAGTCATGGAGGATACCACCAATACCATCCTTTATGCCAAGGATATGGACCAGGCTCTTTCCCCTGCCGGTGCAGTGAAGATCATGACCTGCCTTCTGGCACTTGAAAACAGCCAGCTTACCGATCAGGTGACAATGACGGAAACTGGTGTATCCGGTGTTACAGACGGCGGTGCACATATTTCCTCCCAGCTTGGAGAGGTTTTTACCATGGAGCAGTGTCTTTACGCCATTATGCTGGCCTCCGCCAATGATATCGCACTGCAGATCGCAGAACAGATCGGAGGCTCTGTAGATGCCTTTGTAGAAAAAATGAATTCCCGCGCACAGGAGCTTGGATGCACCAATACGGTATTTACCAATCCAACAGGGCTTCCTGATGATAACCAGCACACTACCGCCCATGATCTTGCACGGATCATGCAGGCTGCCATAGCTACTGATGGCTTCCAGACTATTGCAAGTGCAACCTCTTATACGATACCCGCAACCAACGTTTCCGGCGGAGCCCGCAACCTTACCAGCAGCTTTTCCCTGACCAATCAGGCGGCATCCACTTATTACAGCGGATGTATCGGCGGCCGTGAAAGTACATCCACAGCTTCCGGAAGCGTCCTTGTCACTGCTGCCCAGCGAAACGGCACGACCCTTATCTGCGTTGTCATGAACGGAGCCACCGGACAGACCGCAAACGAAGCCATCACTCTTATGGATTATGGCTTTGGTAACTTCCAGCTCCTGGATCTTGGCGAAGAAGATTTTCATATTCTTTCCGGCGGACAGGTAATGATTCCTTCCGGCGCATCCTCTGCGGATCTTACCACCTCAGATACGGAATCTGACGGACAGATCAACCGTGTCTATTCATTCGGAGATACCCAGGTGGGCACCGCTGTGATCGAAAACACCTCCGCGGATGCTGCCGAGGCAGATACCCGGGAAAACGACGAAAACATGGAAGCTGCCAGAGCTTTTTCCCAGTCAGCCACCCCGATTCCCTATTTCGTGATCGGAGGAGTGGGCATCCTGCTCCTTGTACTTCTTCTCTGGCGAATGATCCGGGTCATTAAATCCTGACAGCAGTTAAAAAAAGAG
>CAVIGE010000063.1:0-16266 GCA_963642325.1 Prevotella sp. CAG:279 | reverse complement strand
GATATCTTCCGCTCCCTCAAATTCCGGAAGGGTTTTTAAATATTCATACGCCGCTTCGATCGTCATATTTTCGGTGTATTCGGTCTCATATGTAATCGCCGCTTTGTATGGTTCATTTGTGCTGTTCTCCATCTCCCGTCCGGTTTCGTCTACATAGGACAGCACTGCAATGGATGTCTGTCTGTTGATCGTAGACTGAATGAACAGGATCCGATGGTAATTTGTAACTACGCCGTCATTCTGGCGGACCTCTTTCTTTAATGCCATGTCTGCCTCCTTATGAGAATGTTATTTTGATGCTGGCGTATATGCCACAGGCATCGTTATTTGTGACATCTTCATTGTTGGAGTATATTGCTGTTACGTATACTCCACTGCCACCGCTAACAATACTTGCCGTATATGAATCTGGCGAAGTTAGATTATCAATCGGAAGATAAGGATATTTACCATTCTGTCTGATAGTCAATCCATCTACGCTCGATACCGACACTGTCGGGCTGCCGATAACAGGCTTGGATAATGGTACAAAAAACTTTACCTGTTTTCCACTGGATGTGATATAGCCAGCCAGACATATGTTCACAGATACCGAATCACCTTTTGCATAATACGGTCTCCAGCTTGCGTTTGGACTTTTTAATCGGAACGTCAGATTAGCCCCCGCGTTTATCCATGTGGAATAACCGCTCCCGGTGCACTTGCTATACTGACCGTAACCGACCATCAGGGCATCACTCGTATTAATGCCCATCATTTGCGAACCACTCCCGTCCGTGCACGTTCCGTATAAGCAAGAACCATTTGTGTCAATATATATTCCTTTTTTAGTTCGTAAGTTTCCTGTAATATTCGTGGCTCCTGTAATGTTGGCAGATCCTGCAATATTCGTGGCTCCTGTAATATTCGTGGTTCCTGTAATTTCTGCATTACCATCAATCGCGATAGACCCTGCAGCATTTACATCTCCAGATCTTGAAACAGTAAAAGCGTTGGATCTTTTATCATCCGCAGTGCCGTTACCTATGATAAAGGCATAATCTCCGGGCGTGTTGTATGTACCTATGACTAGCTGATTATTATGATTACTTTGTAAACTATCACCAATGGCCACTGAACGTAATCCTTTAATATTGTTCGACCCTCCAATAGCCATCGACACTCCACCGGATACGCGATTACCGCCACCGATAGCAACTGAATATGCTCCCGGTTCTGACTCCATATTTTGGCCAAAAATCATATAAGGGGTAACATCCGTTCCCGCATGTACTTCAAATTTGGACGTAGATTTTCCCAGAGCATCGTCTAGCGTAGTCCCATGTAAACGAATAGCCGTTTTACTAAGTAAAAGACTTCCTCCGCTGAGACCATCACCTATATATATATTTTTTTTTGCAATTGTTAAAAAAGATACAGTATTTGCTTTATCGGTATAAGTAAACTCAATACCGTCATCACAAGGTCTTAGATTTGTATTCCCGAACTTCAGGCTGCTCTGGATCTCGCCCGTATCGATATGGAACGTTTTGCCCGTGATCCATGCGGTCGCATCGGAGTCCGGGGTTACGGTGGTGCTGCTGGTGCCTTTGAACTGGACGGAATTCTTGGTAAGCTTCAGCTTGGAGTCACTGGCCGAATCGCCGAGGAGTATGTTCCCTTTCTGGAACGTGATATAGTCCTGGTGGCTGGCCACTTCTGCTTCGTCCGTACTGATCAGCTTGTCCCAGTTCATCTGCCACCCATTGACATCCTGCGTAAATTCAGTCGTTGTCTTTTTATACGCATTATAATCTTTGGACAGGGCCGTCACCGTCTCCTGGGAGGCCTTCAGCTTGATCTCTTTTGTATTATTGGATATATTGGTTTCGGCGGATGTTACTCTGGATTCCAGATCTTCCGGGGCTGCGGACCAGTCCGTTGCAACATTACCTTTTTCAAGCTTTACATTCTTAATACGCGCCGTGAAACTTGCTTCCGTATCGCTTTTATTACCAAACTGTATGAAAGTTTGCGTACTGGTAATAGTGGAAGAAGCCTGCTCAGGTATTGTCATTGTTTTTACAACGTGATACCATTTATTCAGCGTACAACCGTTTACTCCGACCTCCGGCAGTTTATGACTTGTTACATTTCGATACGCGCCTGTACCGGTTGATCCAGTCGGAAGATTTCCATACCGTTGTCCCATCCAGAAATCGGATCTTGTTGTACCAGTCGGGAAATTCCACGCTGTATACATAATGTCATAAGACCACGTAACCTTTTCGCCAACTGTGTAATCTCGACATCCGAGCACGAAACCATCCAATGTCACATGAACGTAATCATTCTTTGACTTCAACGTGAATTCGCCATATCCATTTGCCACTTTATCGAAATTCTTAAAGAATCCCGCTTTTTCATTTCCCCTGCTGTTAAGGATCAGGTTCCTGCCGCCGACCATAAGGCTGTCGAATGTGCTGGACACGCTGTATGCCGGGCTTGATGCCGTATTATCCGTATACGTGATGACGGTCCTTGTCCACAGGTACGGTTTATCAGTATCCGTAGCCGGTGGGGATGTCACCCATGTGCCAGTCGGTGCTGTTGTCCGCGATGCACTGAGCTGGTATGTTATCGTGGTCGATTTTATCCCCTTTCCCGTAGGTCCTGTGGGGCCTGTCGGCCCTGTCGCGCCGGTATTCCCTTTATCACCCTTTGCCCCTGTGTCGCCCTTCGCGCCTGTCACACAGATGGCCGTTGTGGTCGTGGTGGTATTGTCCGTATAAGTGATGACGGACCTTGTCCAGATATATTTCCCATTCTCCCAGCCGGGATATGCCGTAACCCATGAACCCCCTGACTGTGCAGTGGACGAGGTGGACTTGTAATACTGCTCGACAATGGATTTGACACCCTTCCCTGTCCCGCCGGTGTCGCCCTTGTCCCCTTTTGCACCGGTGTCACCCTTAGCCCCTGCGATACATACCCCATTTTGACTTGGGGAGTATGTTTTGGTACCGGCACCATCCGTCTTGACCGTCCGGCTCCACATATACTTACCATTTACCCATGTGGGTGCGGTTGTAGTCCAGGAGCCTCCCGATAACGCCGTCGCAGATGTGGAAAGATAATATTCGACATCCACGGAAGTGAGGGCGTCCACGGCTGTGACCCTGACGTTCCGGATCTTCAGCGTGCCGCTGAAATTATTCCAGCCTTGACACTGGATACAGACCCTTATCTGTCTTGTGTCCGCATGCGTGGTTACTGTCCCGTCAGCGGAGACCACCGGGGCCTCCCCGCTGCTTTTCGTAAGACTCGTTGATGGCCATGCAATAGCCTTTTTATTATCATCGTAGCAATAAATGCCCATCCGCACGTCCAGGTAATCTTTTGTTACCGTTTCGGTAGAGGGCGTTGTGTTCCCCTGCACGGATGACGAGATATCACACTGGACACGGAATTTCTTCGCCCCGTGGCAGTCGTAGTAATCCGAAATATACTTACTTCTGTCTAAGGTACGGACTGTATACCAATGCCCGTCTGTTGTGGAATCCGTGGTGAACCCCCAGACAGCTGCCGTGGAATCGTTAAGCTGGGAGTAATTTGACGGGTCGCCTGTCAGTTTATTCAGGTTTGTATTCACGCTGTTTGCCGTGTTCTGGGCGTTGCTGGCCTTGTTCCACGCTTCCTTGGCGGCCTCGTAGCTGCTCGATTTGGAAACCTCGGAATATTTGACCGCGCCATTCGTCAGCACGGTCTGGTCAACGAAATATAAGGTATTCGTGGACCCGGACGAATAAGAAGGCTCTGTTTTGCTCCATTTGCTGTTTATGGCGGCCCCATCTGCCGGTTTTGACGGGGCTGCCGCTGTTGAGGACTGGAGCAGGTAATACCTTGTCACCTTGTCGATATCTATGATCACTGAGATCGTGATCTGTGCTTTCGCTTTTACAGCCATTCTTCCTTCTTACCTCCTGCCTATTCAAGCTGGCATGTATATACCTGTGAATTGACAACATCCACCGCGGAAACAGTCAGGGTCTTGGCTGTTGCCACCGCCGTGGTACCCGTGCCTTTATACCATTTGACCGTACCCAGGCCGGACACGACCCCTGCGTCCGTGATCGTCTGTTCGACTGCGCCCTTGTAGACATGCGCCGTCAGGACCGTTGTCCCCGTACTGTTCTTGAATACCGTCCCGTTGGATGAGGTAATGGTCAGGCTGATCGCATCGGCACCTGCGTTACCGGTGGCACCATGGGTACTGATGATGGCCGGGACAGTCGTGGAGGTAGTCCCGTTGGTGTAGGTGATGATCTGGTATGACCACATATATTTATTGGTCGTGGTGGTGGCAGTCGGGTTATCGCTCCAGCCGCTTGAGCTTGTCGTCACGCCGGAGTTCGCGGAAGTGGTCAGGTACTTGTTCACAACGCTCTTGACACCGACACCGGTGTCCCCCTTGTTACCAGTTGCCCCATGTGTCCCCACGATGGCCGGGACAGTCGTGGAGGTAGTCCCATTGGTGTAAGTGATGATCTGGTAGATCCACATATATTTGTTGGTCGTGGTGGTGGCAGTCGGTGAATTTCCCCAGCCCGTGGTACTTGTCGTCACGCCGGAGCTTGCTGAGGTGGTCAGGTACTTGTTCACAACACTCTTGACACCGACACCGGTGGCACCTGTCTGGCCGGTCTGCCCGGTTTTGGCCACGGCAAACGAGAACTTTTTATTAAAGGTCATATCCCCGATCTTGATCGGTATGGTTGCCTCACAGGCTGACGCGATGGTCGCCGTTGTGGTAAACGTAAGCTTTACCTTTGATGTACCGCTGTTCTCAACCGTTACGCTGATCCCTGTCGGGCATGTGACCGCGTCCTTATCCACCATGATGGATGAACACATGTTGGAGCCACAGAAGGCAAACGCCTCCGTTGAGCAGGTCTGCCCTGCCGCCGCCCCGCTCGTACCGCCCACGAATGTGTAGGTCTCGCTTGACAAAGTCACGGAATAGGCATCCGTAACGTCGATGATCGTAATCTGGTCCGCTGATTTAATAGCCATGTCATTCTCCTCCATAAAAGCCCGGCTGTACCGGACATCCTGTTTTTATATTTATTTTTACACTATCAGTTCACACATAAATGTTACCTTTACATCAACATCTGCCGGGGATAAGGTGAACATGAAGCCATTGTCCTTAAACCTTGAATCGCTGCTGGAGATAACCCCGAACGAATCATCGTCCAGACGCTGCCATTTCCACTGGAGGTATGCCCCGGACCCGAATACCTCCTTCATTGTTTTGGAATCCGTGATCCGTTTCCGCCCATGGTACAGGACAACCGACAATACGGTGGAGACCGCATCATTCTTGAATACCGTCCCCCTTGACGATTCGATCCTCAGTAAGGTGGATATCTCATTTTTTACCTGCTCGATGTCATCGGTCGTGGCTATGGTTTTCGATGAGATATTTAAGCTGGTCGCTTCAATATTGAGTTCCCCTGTCACCGTGTTGAAATCAAATTTTGAGTTCTTGCCGATGAGCCGGAAGCTTCCATCTGCATAAGCCTGCAGGGGCGACTGGTTTTTTCCGGTGAGGGAGCCGTCACCCATGCCGATCCCTGTCGTGGAAATATAAATCCCGCTGTTCGGATCCTGGATGGATTCTTTTCCGCTGTAAATAGCATTCTGGCTCAGATCGAACTGGGCGATCTTTGCCTCAAAGGCGGACAGGTCCACGACATCGATGGAAGCCGCCTGGATCTTCGTTCCGTTTACCGCAGCCTCCGATACCCCATTCGCCAGGTTTATCGCCTTGACAATGGAAGGTGTCCCGTCAGGCCCCGTGATGATCAGCCGGTCAGTCTTTACCGTACCGGCGTTGATCACATCTGCATTAATGGATTTTATCTTTGCCGCCTCGATTGTCGCATCTGCGATTTTCGCATTTGTCACGGCCCCTTCGTGGATGGCGGCCGAACCAATGGAGCCATCCTTGAGGATACCTTTTGTGATCCAGGCATTGTTTACATTCGCCAGGTCGATATCTGCTTTTTTTGCCACCAGGGTTTCCGTCTTTATGCTTGTGGACTCCAGCTCGTCAATCCGGCCGGTGGCTGCTGTCAGGTCTGAGATGTCCGCCTTGCCTGCCACCAGTTTTTTTATATCGGCATCGGCGGCTTTGAGGCTGGTTATATCTGCATTAGCTGCCGTCAGGTCTGAGATATCCGCTTTACCGGCCACCAGCTTCTTTATATCGGCATCAGCAGCTTTAAGGTTAGTTATATCCGCCTTAGCCGCGGTCAGATCCGAGACATCCGCTTTACCGGCCACCAGTTTCTTTATATTGGCGGATTCCGTGGTCAGACTTTTTATATTTGCCTCATTTGCATCTAAACGGTTAGTTACTTTTACATTTGCCGCGGTCAGGTCATTAACGTTTACCTTAACCGCGTCCAGCGATTTTATAGATGCATATGTAACACTTGCAGTATCCACATCCAGCTTATTAACCATCGCCTTATCAAGCATGACAAGCTGTGCGTAAGACCGCTCCATTTCTTTTGTCTGTGGCCCCTTATAGCCTGTGTTGGTTTCCTCTTCTGAAAGGCCAACAGCCTCAACAGAATACGTAAGGCCACCATCGTATTCCCATTCCAGCTTCATGACCGGAACCTTATATGTATTTCCGGACAGGTCTTCCACTGTCAGGATATCCCAGGGATCCAGGCGGGGGTCTCCCAGCATTTTCAGTGTGCCCGGCATATAAGAAAAGTTTTTTAAAGATGCCAGGATCTTGTTGAGGACCTCCTGTGTCATAAACGGATTTGATAATGATACCGTTCTCGTTCCGGTACCGGCGGTTATTGATATACTTTCTCCATTCTCATCCTGTCCTGTGTAACATACCAATCTGGTTACATCGAAAGTATAATCATTATGTTCATAATTCCCCCAATACCGTCCCGTCCCCACCTTGTAATCGGAGTCCACATAGGTATGCAGTTCAATCTGTCCTGCACGGTTGCAGACCGCAAAGGCACCATAGAGCTGTGCCACGTAAGAAAGTACTTCCCTGCAGGAATATCCTTTCGGTACCCCCATGGATATCGCTGTTAATCCGGATACTGCCACCGGAACTCCCGTTATCTCCGCAATCTTTTTCAGTACTTCCAGTGTATTTGTTGTTGTACTATCCATAGAGAACAGGTATTCTGTGTTCATCATACGGTCATAAGCCGTAAACGTGATCTGATCATCTGCTTTCTTAGGTTTTCCTGCCGTAAAATATCCCATAGGGATGTATTCCGTACTGCCATCTACTTCCATGCCGATCTTAAGGAACATTTCCATTCCTTCTACCATAAACTCAGTACCCGGAAGAACTACCTCGATATACTGTGACATGGTTGACCCAATGGAAAAGTCATCTTCTCCTTCAGAACCGCCCGTAAACTTAATGCTCTTAACAGTTGTGATCGATGTTTCCCCATGGGTAAGCAGGCATTTGAACGTCCTGGAGTCCTGCTGTACCAGGCTTCCGAATGCTGCTGTTGACTGATACACATTATCACCTCCCTATTTTTCGATCAGCGTTGCACCTACTCCTTTGTACGTCTTTACACCATCCACATAACTGTATACCGGATATGAAGGTGTGTTTGAATAGAATTTCTTCGTTACCCTGGAATTGCTTCCAGGGTCTGTAAATGTAACATTAAAGAAAGCGGGGCTTATTGCCGCATCAATCTTTGCGACATCCGCTCTGCTTAACATTGGCCATGTAATTTCCAGCGTATATTTAACAGCGATAATATCTCCCGCCATTTCGCCATTCGCCGCACGCCCCGTATTATTTGACCATACTTTTTCTTTCTTTATCGTCAGGCCGCTAAGGGCCGGGGCCGGCATTACAATTTTGCCAATCACAATACTATCTGCCATTTTGCCGCCTCCTTACCCGAACACCGGGTTTCCTGTCTGTTTCTGATAATTATTTCCTTCCTGCCGGACTATTTTAAACAGCTTCTTTGCATCGCCTTCCAGATAAACCTTAAGCTCCTGTCCACGGTTACTGTTTCCCTGCATGCTTTCAAAAGCATTTACAACAGCTTCGAAGACACCTGCACGGATTCCATCGATGATCTGGTTGTTATTCGCTACGGCTGAACGGTTTCCCATTTTTCCGACAAGCTCCGGTCCTGACTCACGCGCAATGAACATCTCTCCCATATCCGGAAATCCACCGTTCGCATACCAGCTTACATTAAACCGCGGAAGCGAAAATCTGAAATTTCCAATAGAAATGCTTCCGCCGGACCAATTCCATCCAATATGTGGCATTGGAATATGTATACTCGAAAAACCATTGGCAAAATTCCGCATAACACTCTGGCCGATACTATACAGGCTTGGGATCGCATTTGAGATTTTATGTGGTATATTCCTCAGTGTTGATAACAAGGAAGACCAATTGTTGTTTAAGCCTTCTCTCATGCCTGTTATGACATCCCTGCCTTTCGATCTCACCTTGCCTTTGATATTTCCAATGGCACTGTATGCACTGCTGCCAATCTTTCTCACCCTGCTTAAAAAAACCGATTCCTTCACGGCTTCCCAGCCATTCTTTAAGCCGGTGATTGCATCTTTGCCTTTTCCATTCAGCCAGGATTTTGCATTTCCAAGGCTGCTTTTCATCTGGCTCGGAAGCTTTGCGACCCTGCTTAAAAGTGCTGACTGTCTCACGGCTTCCCAGCCATTCTTTAAGCCCGTGATTGCGTCCTTGCCTTTTCCATTCAGCCAGGATTTTGCATTTCCAAGTTTATTTTTTATCTGTCCCGGAAGTTTAACAACCCATGCCAGTACCCCTGGAAGGCCTGCTTTCAGTCCGGCAAACAAACCGGAGATAATATAACCGCCCTGCGTACGCATAACCGTTGACGGGGAATGGATACCGAATGCCTTTTTAAATCCTTTTATAAATGGGTCAAAAATGTGTGTCTTGATCCAGGCGGCAACGTTTTTCAACGCATCAACTATTCCATTGAATAATCCCTTGATCGTAAATTTACCATCTTTGTAAGCCGTATCCTTCCACCATTTCACAACCTGTTTCCAGGCATCCCCGATGATCGCCCACAGCATAGCAGCGAATCCTCCAAATGCCGCACCAACTGCTTCCGCGATTTTCTCAACAATACCTGTCCAGTCGATATTAACCAGAAATTGTTTGATTTTTTCCCCGACCTGTTTCCAATTCGTGTTCTCAACAGCCTGAAGAAAAGCATCCAGGATACCTTTGATCGCATCATTCGCAGCTTTTCCCGCCTTTGCCGCATCAAAAGCAGCTACTGCATTGTTTACCGCTTCCGAAATAGATTTTCCAAGGCTTTTCCAGTTAAACTTTGATACAGCTGTATAGAAAAATGTGAGCTTAGTATTGAAATACTCCCCAATGGTTTTTCCGATTCTACTCCAGTTCGCTGTCGCGATTGCCGTGTTTAATGCGTTAATCAGACCTGATGCCGTATTGCGGACAGTATTTTGGATTAATTTCCAGTTAAGTCCATTTACCGCACCGTTAATGCCATCCCCTACCGCTTTTCCAAGATTGCTCCATTTAAAGTTTTTTACAAAAGTGTTTGCTGCCCCGAAAGCGGTGTTGATTCCTTTCGAGATCGTGTTTCCAACCAGCTTCCAGTTTGTAGCCCCTATGAACCCATTCAGGAATGTTGCTACGCTCTTGGCGATCTTATTACAGGTTTTCTGGATCTTGTCCCATGGAATACTTTCCAGGGCTTTGTTCAGTTTTTCACCTACCATAGTACCGATTTCAGTGAAATCAGCTGTTTTCCATGCGTCTTTGAGAAGCTTGGCAAGATCTTTGAACTTACTGTTGATCGTGGTAGTCTCAAACATGTCATTGCCGCCACCCTGGGACGATGTCCCTGTTCCGCTCCCCGTACCTCCTGTTCCGGAAGTATCGGAATTATCATCCAGCTTGTTGATCTGGTCGAAGCCCATAAGCGTACGCTGATACTTTTTTGTCGCTTCTGTCGCAGCATCTGCATTATCAGCACTGTTTTTTAATCCTGTGGATGTGCTGTTCAGGCTTGCAGCATAATCCTGGTTTACTTTCTTCGCCGTGACCATGGTTGCCTTGCCTGTAAGAGCTCCCATCAGCTGACCGATGGCATTCACCACGTTGATCACTGTCTGAATAAAGCTATTCAGGATCGGCGTAACGACATTCATGATTGGTGCAAAGGCTGTTGCCAGGGAATTCTTAAGCTGGGTCATGGACGACATCAGCAGCGAAATGCTTCTGTTCGTTTCTCCGCTATACTGAGCAAGGTTCTGCATTCCCTGTTTAGCTCCATCCACCGCCCCACTGATCACGAAGCTTGCAAACATGAATTTTGCAGTCATTCCCATTGTTTTCAGAATGCCGATCAGACCCCTGCCAGATGTTCCCAGTCCACTGAATGAAGATTTTGTCCGGTTCAGGAACGGAATACCGGATGTGAACTTCTGGATCAGCGCAGCGAATGCACCGGAACATTTCTGGATCACACCAGTAGAGGAAGATATGATATTCCCGACTCCTCCAAAAAGCTTTGTAAGTCCGCCCCAGCCTTTTTGAGCTGCTCCTATCCCCAGTTTACCAAGCCCCATCATTCCTTTAACACTTCCTCCGGCAACCGTCTTCCCGAAATTTAATGCCTGTTTTGGAATAGCTGTTTCTTTCGTCCTTTTAAAAGCATTATTATTCGAAACCAGTTCTGCCTTTTTTGATACAGCCTGCGCTTTTGCTTTTTTGTAACGTTCCAGCTGAGCTTCTGCATTTTTTATGTCATACGCTAATGACTTCCACTCACGGCTTTCCTGGTCTACGCCAAGATATTCCATTTTATCCCTTTTTGAGTAATATTTTTCCAGTGTTTTGGTAGTGCTCTCGATATTGTCTCTGTAGGTTTTAATAGCATGGACTGCTTCCTTATACTCATTTGTCGGTGACTTAATTCCTGTCTTTAACTGCATGGCCGTGATTGACCGTTTCAGTTTTTGCATTATAGAAAGCTGCTTTTTCACCGATCCTGCTGTATTGTTTATTTCTTGTTTGACTTTTCCGGTTTCTGTCCGGACAGAATCACTAACGCTTTTTGTGATTTTTTTTACATCTTCCATATCTTTCTTGTAAGAATCTGTTGATGCTTCAATAACCACCTGTATTTTATGGAGCGTATCTCCCATCTTCTCACCTCCCCTCTTCACTTAATGATTATGGCTGTAGTTCCATTCGGCGTTGTATGCCCTTCTTTTTTCCATGTATTCTTCCCACTGGCGGGCTTCTTCTGCTTCTTCGTGTACTTTTTGCTCTTTTTCGAACAACTCCGGATAATAATCCCAGGGGTGGGCCATCCTGCCGTCTTTGGCGAATAATGCCGCAATGTCTATTGCTATGGCCTGTGCCTGGATGAAATGATCCATGATCCTTTGCTTTTCCTCTTTACGTTTCCGCTTTCTGGTGTTCTGAAGAGTATCGAAAATCTCATTTACAGAAAGATTCCAGAATGTTTCCGCCGGAATCCCCATTTCAAGGGCTGCCGGATACAGCTTTGCGAGCTGTTCAGACATCAGGCATTCCCGATCTCCTCCAGCAGAGCTGTCGCTGTTTTCTCCGGTAAAAAACCCGATACCACCATCAGAGGAATTAAAATCTTCTGGAAAAGCTCCAGCTGGCTGTTCCCCTCCTCGATCCAGGCATCGTACAGCTTCTGTACATCCTGATAATCAATACCATGCTCCCACGGGGACATGGCTTCCTGGATGATCGTCAGCATCACGGAAAGCGGCGGCATATCATCCAGCATATTCATAAGATTCTGCCTGTATTTATTTTCCAGCCGTCCGATTCCTGCTGCCTTTAGCTTCATTCTGAAGCTTCTGTCACCTACATTCCAGTAGGCAAAGGGCTGTCTCTTTTTCTTCTGTTCCTCCAGATTGATTACATTTTCCTCCGGAGCCTGTGTCTCACTCTGGGCAGAAGCTCCGCCCAGGTCCTGAATACCGTCAAAATTCAACATCTTTTATCCTCCTTATGCCGGATCTGTCTGTTTAATCGCAGACTGTACCGCCATGGTCACTTCAAATTCGATCACACCGTTTACTCCGCCACCTGTACGTTTTACAGAAAACTGTGCTGTAAATTCGGTGACCGTACCATCCTTTGTTTTTTCCTGGAAATCCCAGATTTCTTTTTTATCTGCCGCAGTCCTCATAACTCTGTAAGGACTTGTTGCCTTGGTATTGTCATATTTGAACTTATACTTCATATCCGGAAGGTCTCCGATACCCAGCTCATAAACCTTATTCGAATCTGTAAGGCAGGTATTATCCTCCTTATCCAGCTCCACTCCAACCTCCGGAATTTCCTTCAGTCCCGGAAGATCTGTATAAGCCGTGCTGGTGCTGGTGCTGTCTGTATGTTTTCTGTAACCTAATGTTGTCCCATTCGCTAACATCGCTATTCCTCCTTATCTCCAGTACACGCTGTCGGAATCCATATCAACGATTCCCTCATAACGCATCTGCTTATGCTTCATTCCTGACGGATCTGTCACATCTGTACATGCGATCCGTTTCAGGCCTGTTACTTTCATTGCTTCATCCACCTGCAGAGCTATCTCTGAGGTGCTGTGATTGTTCCAGATATCGATCCGGTATCTCACCAGGGCTTTATCTTCCCGCATCCCCTCCGCACCGGAGCTGGCTTCGTATACATCATTCTGTTCCTCGGTATACTGGATCGTTGATCCCTCCGCCCAGGAACGGGGATAGGCATCGGAAACATTTTCTGATACTGTGCACAATGCTGTATATACCTGGTCTTTTACATTTTTCATATATCCTCCAACTCTGATACAAGACTTCCGCCCAGTATCCTCAAGATCTGTTCTTCATTATCTTTTATTGCCGGATACAAGAACGGATAGGCCGGATTTCCGCTGCATTTATAGAACCTTCCATCCGGAGTGTCTATATATATCCAGCGGTACTTTTCGGCCACACGCCGGTCTATCTGGCTTTCGTGTATCCACCATGGCTGCTGGGTATAAACAGGATTTACTTCCGGAGAAATACCAGCATGCCTCTCCTGGCCTTTCGGTCCGGTTCCGAACTCTATGTACGGGGCATAGGCTTTATTCGTCCAGCAGATCCCCGTGACCGTATCTTCCTGATCTGTAATTTCGGCAAAGATGCTCTGCCGGAGTTCTCCGGTATCTGCATGACAGTTCATGACTGCTGCCGATCTGACAAATTGGATCGCTCCTCCTACAGCCTTCCTGGTATCCAGCCCGGATGCCTTCTGCAAAGCTTTCTCCACCTCATCGAATCCATTCACACTCATATTTTTTCCACCTCCAGGCTCAGAAAACGATATGGTTTGATGGATATAATACGATAGTCCGGATATTTATCTGCCGCTACATACAGGCAGACCCCGTCCCGTTCCTCTATATCCGTTCCATCTTCCAGGATATAGTGCAGACGGCCTTTCTCATCAGCCTGGATTTTATATTTTCCCTGTATCCGCACATTCCGGATATAATTCAGCCTCTGGCCGTACTGCTCAGCCTGTACTTTTCCGGATGCCGGCCAGATCTCCCCGGTAACAGAAGAGGCAGTACCATATTCCTCGCTGGTACTGCCTTCCTTATCTTTCTTTACCGTCATTTTTTTATGAAAAAATTCTTCAAGCCTGCTTCTTCTCAGCCTCATAAGTCTTTCCTCCCACTCTGGCCAGGCGGTACCGGTTCAGTGTGTCGTAGATCTGTTTCGGCGCGTCATCAAAGGTGTAACTCTCTCCACCCTCGCTCCTGGACTTCTCTCCTTCCATTCCCATCCGGTTCAAAGCGATCACTGCAAGATCCCGGACTGCTTTTTCCAGCCCTGTCCTTAACTGTGTCCGGTTTGTGTAGGACAGTACAAAAGCTTCTGCTTCATCCAGAAGGACAGACAGAAGCTCCTCGTCCTTTTCTCCGGTCAGGATTTTCAGCTTTTTGATATCTTCCTCTGATGCCATGGAATCACCCCTTCAGGATTGTAAGAAGATCTGATTTCGCAAGGGAAGATACACCAGTCAGGCCTTTCTCTTTTGCAAGGGCTTTCAGTTCTTCGACTGTCATATCTTCGATACTCTTATCGGCTTTTTCTTCCGGTACTGTGTCCGTTTTTGTTTCTTCCATTGGTGTGAATCCATCGCCAATCAGCTTTTCCGCCGCTGACCCTATAGCTTCTCTCTCCACATTTTTACAGATCAGTCTCATGCTTTCGCCTCCTGGATGCTCAGATAGATGGAATCCAGTTTGTTGTCCAAAACCCACATATCATGAAAACGGCGGTAATCCATCTGCCATGCGTTCAGTTTCTGGTTTGTCACCGGATCAAAGATACGCATGATATCCTGCTTTGTGACGGCGATCGGGGTAGTTACCGGGCAGATAAAGAAGTTCAGGTTCTTGGCAGAAGCACCTTTTTCGTATCCTCCTTTTTCCTGCCCGCTATCTTTTCCATTGTTGACTTTGATAGCTGTGTACATGCGGTTGGAAGGCGTGGAGATCAGAGGCACACCATCCACAGATGGAACCTGTGTCTGGATTCCGCCTTTGGAAAACGTTACCGCTGTGATCTTTCCCGCAAGCTCCAGCTCTAACTCCATGATGAAATCAGGAGTTGCCTGGCATACAAGAGCACCGTTGTAGTTCTCTCTTACTGCCTTGATTCCTTCTTTCAGCTTACGCAGTGCAGATGTGGAAGCTGTTCCAGGTACATAAGATTCTCCGATCATTCCTGCCTTATCCGCTGTGAGTGTTTCTGTGGCCAGTTTACTGATACGGTACGCATCAATCTCCGGAACTACCTGTGTCCTCTGGAACTCTCCCATAACCGCACCGGCAGTCGGGATGAAGTTTGCTTCGTTGATATCCATCGGATCAAGCTGGAACAGACGGCCTCTGTCCTGTGTCATCTTTCTGGTCTCATATGTAAGGGTAACAGAGCCGCGCTGATATCCTGCCTCACGGTCATAATCACCCATTCCCTGAACATTCATCTTCGGGATCTTTACCTCGGATCCACCGTTATAGATTACCTGACCGGCATTGGCATCCATCCAGCCGGTAGTTGCTTCCTGGACAGCAATCTTATCAAGCTGTGTCATGAATAAGGTTGCTGTTGCTAAAGTATTGATTGCCATTGTTTACACTCTCCTTTAATAAATACCCATCATAGCATTGTATACCTGCTTTTCGAGGGCTTCCTGTGTGTTTGTTCCCTGTGCCTTTTTCGGAGGCTTGCCGCCTTTCAGCTTCTCATCAACTGTTTTCTCAACTGCAGTCTGGAATGCTTTCTTGACTGTTTCCATGGATTTCTTGCAGGCATCTGCGTCTGTATAATTCAGTATCTCTGCGAGCTCCACCGGAAGTTCTTCGTCTGACAGATTGTTCTTTGCTTCTGCCATGAGTTCACTTCTGGTTACTGCTGCCTCCCTGTCGGAAAGTTCCTTTTCTTTTTTCTGCTGCATGTACTGCGCTTTTTCTTCCTTGGTCATCCTGGCCAGCTTATCAGCCTCGGAAAGCTTATCATCCGTCAGTGCCTGCCACTTCTCCTGGGCATTTGTCACCGCCGTATTGACTGCCTTCTGGACACGTCTGTCAAATTCCGCCTGATTGCTGCCTGTTTTCAGGAAATCATCAAAGGACGGGGGATTGTCCCCTCCTTCGCCGCCTGTACCTTCGCCAGATCCGCCGCCATTGCCCTCACCGGCCCCAGCACCGTCTCCATCTTCTGCGAATAGCTGCAGGTTCATTGGAACTTTACACATTGCTTTGACTAATCTGTTTCTCATGTCTTTTCCTTTCTGCCCAGCCTATTCGTTCTCACGCCCGGGCCATTCAGTTTGTGGAATCCGCTTCTTTAACGCCTGGCGGAAAAAGGCATAAAAATAAGGTGCTTCACCCTGCGCCTCACTGGGAGATCTGTGGATCACCTGACCTTTCCTCTTCAACTGCTGCCTCGGTTTCACTTACCGCCTCCACAACACCCTCTTCGATCAGATGTGCCCCTCTTTCTTCTGTTACTTCCAGAACGGTTCCCTCTTCAACGACTTCCTTTAAGCAGATGTCGCTGTATCTTCTGGTGCATTTTACTTTCATAGTCCTCACCTCCTTCCGTTGCGCCGGCGCAATCTGTAAAAATGGGTATAAAAAG
>CAVIGE010000062.1:0-16783 GCA_963642325.1 Prevotella sp. CAG:279 | reverse complement strand
ACATCGTAGGTGTACACATCGCAGTCCTTGTCAAAAACAGATTCCTGGCGGCGGATCTGTTCCATGCGGCTAAGGGATTGGAAGATCTGTCCCTCAACAGAATCCCTGGAACTGCGTTTTTTTGCAAGCTCCCACTGGAAAGCACCACGGTGGATATAACGGGAATCCTCTGCCTTATCCGGATCGTCTTTATAAGAATAATCATTGAGACGGCCAATTTCATCAGAGCTGTAGAGCATCGGGATTCCGGACTGTGTCAGCATATAGGCGTGGAGCATCAGATCCTCGCGGATACCTCTTGCCAGCTTCTCATCATTTTTTTCGGAAAGAGCAGCCTCGATCCCACACATGGAGGCAGTGGTTCCGCAGAAACGGGCATCCTGAGTTACTGGATCATCGTTATAAAGCTCTCCGCGACTGTCGCTGCCAGGTAACTTTCCGGTAAAGAAATCGTTGAGGTAACGTTTGTGAGGCACTTCCTCCATGCCCCATCCCCTTAAAACAGGGAAATCCAGTCCCCAGCCGATATCGTCATGGCAGCGGAGATAATTCAGGAAGGTATATTCCTTCGGAAGGCTGTTTACAATGTCCATCTGTTTTTTCAGAAGGCGGATATCACGGGTGGCAATGCTGTTCCAGGTTGTAGCCATGGTAGTTACATTGTAAAGCATATGGCATTCCGGTTTCTCTACGGTTCCAAAATACGGAACAACCTTCTCCGGCTCCATAACGACTTCGCCCAGAAGAACAACACTGGGGCAGACGATCTCGGCGATCATACGCATCATGCGGACAATAGTATGTACCTGCTTCAGGTTACGGCACGGAGTTCCAAGCTCCTTCCAGATATACGGAACCGCATCGATACGGATGATATCCATTCCCTGGTTTGCGAGGAAGAGGAAGTTATACATCATCTCATTGAAAACCCGGGGATTACCGTAGTTCAGATCCCACTGGTACGGATAAAAGGTGGTCATGACATAATGGCCGGAATCCTCAAGCCAGGTAAAGTTGCCCGGAGCAGTGGTCGGGAATACCTGCGGTACCGTTTTTTCGTATTCGTCCGGGATCTCACGGCTCTTGTAGAAAAAGTAGCGGTTCATATATTCCACGTCACCCTGGCGGGCTTTTTTTGCCCACTCATGCTCCTCGGAGGTGTGGTTCATGACAAAATCCATGCACAGGTTCATTCCGTTCTCATGGCATTTATCAGCAAGGGTGGACAGATCCTTCATGGTACCGAGATCCGGGCGGACCCTGCGGAAGTCTGCGACTGCATAGCCGCCGTCGGAGCGGCCCTTCGGGGTATCGAGAAATGGCATCAGATGCAGGCAGTTTACATTGCATTCCTTAAGATATGGAAGCTTTTCGGAAACGCCTCTGATGTTTCCGGCAAAATTATCAATGTAGAGCATCATGCCAAGCATATCCTTCCGGCGGAACCAGTCCGGATTTTCTTCCCTTTCAAGGTCGCGGCTTTTGAGCGCGTGGCTGCGTGCTGTAAAATACTGGTACATCTGGTCACAGAGCTCGGTAAACATATCATCATTCTGATAAAGCTCTGTGTAAAGCCAGCGGAGCTCGTCCATATGACGGTTTAAACGTTCCTGGAAAATTTCCTGATCTTTTTTCATGATTTCCTCCCTGAGTTGATAGACAACAAATTATTTTCGACACTTACCTCATAGTATATCAGAGAAAAATGATGGATACAATAATATCAGATCACGATTTGGTATCACATGCCAAAATCCCGGGACATATACCACGCTTTGCCGGTCTTTACATCATCAATGCTTCGTGTTACTATAAAAACCGAATACAAGGGCGTATGGATATCTGGGTATCCGGTGATCCTGGTGCCGTATGTGGTGCATATGGTGGTGACACGCTTTGATACGAAGTGAACTCCCTGAATATTGACAATTTCCCCGTTTTTGTATAACATAGGGGAAGTTGTTTGCGCCGGGTCGGGAGCTTTGGGAGTTTTTCGGGCCGGCATATATTTACAGGAGAGGAACACAGAAATGTTTTATCAGTTAAAAATCACAAGAAAAGGAACGAAACCGCCGGTATGGAGACGCTGTACGGTTGCGGCTGACGTTACATTTGCAAAGATGGCAGCCATGCTTGAGAAGCTGGTTCAGTATCCGGCAGGCAGCCCATATGAGATTGAATTTTTTCAGAAAAAAATACAGATCCGTGAGAATGGTGACGGCGAAGCGAAGAATAATTTTACATTATTAAATGCAGCTGCGGCACAGACCACAGAGCTTATGGATTCTGAGAAATGGTTTACCTTCCGTCAGCATGGTGCTGATAAGGAAGTGCCGGAATACAGAGTTGATATTGAGAAAAAGGAAGAGGGAATGGTAGAAATTCCTTCTATTATAAAGGAAGTAAAAAGTGAGGACGATCCGTACTGGACGGAGGAAGCGGAAGCAGCCACGGACAGCAGCAGAAACCCCAGCGTAAAGGATTTCCTCATGTCCTACAAAAAAGAAAGCCTTCTCAGTATTGCCGGAGAGCTTGGACTTCACTGCAGGGGAATGGAGCAGGAAGAGATCGCGGCGAAAATCGCAGCAGAGGTTCTGAAACCGGAAGTTATGAAGGCGAATTTCCTTGCAGCAGACGACCAGGAGGCAGAGGCGTTTGAGGGAGCAGTCCGAAGAAAATGCTTCCACGTTGCCGCAGGCGAATGGGATACCTTAGGATGGCTGAACGATATGGGCTACCTTGTTTCCTACAGTGATGACTGTGCAGAAGTTCCGGCAGAGGTTGCAGCTGTTTACAACGAGATCAACACACCGGAATTCCGGACACTTCGCAGCCAGGTAAACTGGATGAAGGACTGCTTCATTATGGTAAGCTATCTGTATGTGTCTGCACCTGCCAGGACGGTATATCAGATGTTCAGCCAGAGAAAAGGCTTTGACATCGGATATGACAGGTTCATCGAGCTTTACCACCTCATTCCGGAGAAGGCAGCGATCTGCCAGCTTGTGGACGATCAGCTGATCCTGAAATCCGCCCTGACCAACAACATTTACAAGGATATCGAGAGACGACAGGGTGGAAGGAAATTCTACATCCCATCGGTAGATGAAATCCTGGATTATGCAGAGAACGGTTATCCGACAAGATCTGCCTCCTATCAGAAGCTGGGCAGCTTCCTGATGGACGAGATGCAGGTTTCTGACGCTGTGAAGGATCAGGCACTTTTTGGTATTTATAAAGAATGCTCCATGGATGGTAGAATGTCTGTGATCATGGAGAACCTGGGCGAGAAGGGAATCCGGTTCAGTGATGAGCAGCTGGATAAATTTACAAGGCTGATAATGGAAGCCAACAACAATACAAGAATGCTGGAATTCCGTGGCTACACGCCGAACGAGATTTCCGGAGCCGTATGGCCGTTTGCCACAGGCAGGCCACATAGCGCAATGCCGAACAGCTTTGTACCGACAGCAATGCCGATGCAGCCGGCATCCACAAGAAAAATCTATCCGAATGATCCGTGTCCGTGCGGAAGCGGTAAGAAATATAAGAAGTGCTGCGGAAGAAGATAGCACTTACAGAAATAAAAGACAGTTCGTTTGTACCATCCTGTCTATAAATAAAACCAGGGCTGAAGAAAATGTGAGGAATCTGAGCAGGCTCGTGGTGGGCCTGCTCTGTTTTTGTATCAGGGGGAGAAAAGGCCTGAAATTAAGGATGGTAAAAGGCGAGTCAGAAGGAGGATTATTTATGTATCAGTTAAAAACAGAAGCAGATTTTGATTCGGCACATTTTTTATCAGGCTATACAGGGAAATGTTCCAATCTCCATGGCCATCGCTGGCATGTGGAAATTGAGATCAAAAGCCGGTACCTGGAAAAAAGCGGACAGGAGCGAGGTATGCTGGTAGATTTCGGAGATCTGAAAAAAGACCTGAGAAACCTGGCAGATTCCCTGGATCATACCATGATCTATGAGGAAAATACATTACGCCAGAAAACCCTGGAAGCACTGGCAGAAGAAGGCTTCCGGCTGGTAAAGGTTCCGTTCCGTCCCACAGCGGAGAATTTTTCCGAATATTTTTTCCGGAAAATGAAGGAAAAAGGATATCCTGTAAAAAAAGCGATTGTTTATGAAACACCGAACAACTGTGCGGCCTATTGGGAGCCGGAGGAAGAAACGGAGGCAGCGTGGTTATGATCACTTATCAGGTTGTGGAGAAATTTGTCAGTATCAACGGAGAAGGCAGGCGTGCCGGGGAGCTGGCGGCCTTCATCCGTTTCCGGGGATGCAACCTTCGCTGCAGCTACTGTGATACCGGCTGGGCCAATGAACCGGAATGCGAAAGTGAGAGCATGACGAAGGAGGAGATCCTCTGCTGGCTTCGGGAAAGCGGAGTCAGGAATGTGACACTCACCGGTGGGGAACCTCTTCTGAGAGAGGGGATGGGCGAGCTGACGGAAGCGATCCTTAAGGACGGTTTCCACAGGGTTGAAATTGAAACCAATGGAAGTGTGGATCTTTGGCCATACAGCCGGCAGAAAAAACGTCCGTCCTTTACAATGGACTATAAAACACCGGACAGCGGCATGGAGGAAAAAATGCTTCTGTCCAATCTGGAGGTTCTGGACAGCAGGGATACACTGAAATTCGTAGTCAGCAGCCGCCAGGATCTGGAAAAAGCCCTGGAGATCCTGGAAAAATACAGCCTGATCGGACGGACAGCTGTTTATTTCAGCCCTGTTTTCGGCAGGATCCAGCCGGTTGAGATCGTCGATTTCCTCACGGAAAAAAAGCTCAACGATGTGAAGCTTCAGATTCAGCTTCATAAGGTGATCTGGGATCCGCAGAAGAGGGGAGTATGAACACCGGCATCATATCACAAAATCACAAAAAGGAGACAGACATGAAAGCACTTGTACTTGCAAGCGGCGGTGTGGATTCCACTACCTGCCTGGGACTTGCCGTAGACAAATATGGAAAAGAGAACGTGATCGCGTTAACCGTAGCTTACGGGCAGAAACACACAAGGGAGATTGATGCTGCCAGAAGAACAGCAGAGTATTATGGAGTGGAGCATCTTTACCTGGATCTGGAACCGATCTTCCGTTACAGTGACTGCTCCCTTCTGAAGCATTCGGAGAAAGAGATCCCACATGAATGCTACGCAGAGCAGCTGAAGGAAACAAATGGCTCTCCGGTATCAACCTATGTTCCATTCCGCAACGGATTATTTCTTTCTTCAGCAGCAAGCATTGCACTGTCAAAAAACTGCAGCGTGATCTATTACGGGGCACATGCGGATGATGCAGCAGGAAATGCATATCCGGACTGCAGCAGTGCCTTCCATAATGCGATCAACGAGGCAATCTGGCAGGGCAGCGGCGGCCAGCTTAAGGTGGAAGCTCCCTTTGTCAGCTGCACGAAGGCAGAGGTTGTAAAAAAAGGACTGGAACTGAACGTTCCATATGAACTGACCTGGAGCTGCTATGAAGGCGGGGAAAAGCCATGTGGGGTATGCGGAACCTGTATTGACCGGGCAGAGGCCTTCCGGTTAAACGGGGTAGAGGATCCGGCAAACCCGGAAAAACAGCAGTAATACGGCAGACAGAAGAAAGGATTACGATCATGAGCAGAGAAAATCTTGAAAAGGAAGGCATTACCCTTCTTGGAAACCAGAAAGTGAAATATCCGGATAACTATGCACCGGAGGTGCTGGAAACCTTTTTGAACAAGCATCCGGACAATGATTACTTCGTGAAGTTCAACTGTCCGGAATTCACAAGCCTGTGCCCGATCACAGGACAGCCGGATTTTGCAGCGATCACGATCTCCTATGTACCAGGAGAAAAAATGGTGGAGAGCAAATCCCTGAAGCTGTATCTTTTCAGCTTCCGTAATCATGGGGATTTTCATGAAGACTGCGTGAATATCATTATGAAAGACCTGATACATCTTATGGATCCGAAATACATCGAGGTATGGGGAAAATTCACCCCGAGAGGCGGAATTTCCATTGACCCGTACTGCAATTACGGAAAAGCGGGAACCAGGTGGGAAGAGGTTGCCTGGAAACGTCTGGCAGAGCATGACATGTATCCGGAAAAGATCGATAACCGGTAATACAGGCATTTTAGCTTTCTGACAGTTGGGTGGATGCGGTTTCTGTACCGAACAGATCGGTCATTATTTCATGTACAGTCCCGATTCTATCCGACATATAAGCCTTCGCGCCGCAGAACAGGAGCCCGTTTTCCACATCGCCCTTCACTGCGGCAATCAGCTTGTCCGTAATGCAGTAGGGAATCTCGCCGGGAGAGCATCTTAAAAGGCAGCGGTGGCAGGGACTGTGAGGGATTTTTTCGCCGGACATGACACGCCGCATGAAAGGATTCAGGATGGCCCGGCCTGGCATACCGACCGGACTTTTTACGATGGCAATGTCCTCTTTTGAGGTATGGATAAGGGCTTCCTTCAGCCGGATATCTGCGTCACATTCTCTGGTTGCGATGAAACGGGTTGCAACCTGGACACCGTCAGCACCGAGGTTTAGCATATGTTTTACATCTTCACGGGTGGTGATGCCTCCGGCAACGGCCACCGGGATTTCGGTCCCGAATCTTATGGCGTAGTCCTTCACGGTCTGGATGATCTTACGGATCTCATTATCGTAAGCCTCCGGCGTATAAGAATCCAGCTCATCCCTGTGAAAGCCCAGATGCCCGCCAGCCTGCGGTCCCTCGATCACAACCAGATCCGCAGTGCGCTTATATTTCCGCTCCCAGTATTTGAGGATGACCTTCGCGGACTTGTCGGTTGAGACGATGGGCGCGATCTTTGTGCTGCTTCCGCTGACAAGGGCAGGAAGCTCGGTGGGAAGACCGGCTCCGGAGATGATCAGGTCAGCACCAGCCTGGATTGCGGCCTTTACATGGGAAGCATATTCCTTCAGGGCCACCATGATGTTGTAGCCGATGATACCATCCGGGGAAAGTACCCTTGCTTTTTTCATTTCGGACAGGATAGCACGCTGGTTCGCTTCAGCAGGATTCTGGTCGAAATCCTTTTCCCGGTAGCCGATCTGGGCGGTGGAAATGATTCCGATACCACCCTCTCTTGCAACAGAACCGGCCAGACGACCAAGACTGATGCCCACACCCATTCCACCCTGGATCAGGGGAAATCTTGTAAGCTTATCACCTATTTTTAAATTCTTCATAATGATCAGAGCCTCACATTCATTGATTTTATTAATAATCTTTAGAATAAAATAGTTTTATTATCAAAGTATATCATAAAAAAGAAATTTGTCAATGTAAATGAAGAAAGCAATGCAGATCCCGGAATCGCTGCCGAAAATTGTTAAAATCCACTTTGTTGACAGAACAGAAAATATAGGGCACACTTGTGCAGATGATATGGTCGTTATATATCTGGTTTGCCCCGGCAGGAGAAGGAAACCATGCAGACAGTGAACGTGACCAGTATAGTGAATATGTATGGCAGTACAGACTTGGTCAGAAGAAACAGGGAGAAGTATGAATAATCAGGAACTGGAAAGAAAAATATCAGAGATCATCGCCGATATCGGGAAAAAAAGATTTTGTGTCAGACCGGAAAATGAATGGCTTCAGGACAAATATAACCGGTACAGACACACAATAGAAACAGAAGAAGGAAAGAAACTGACCAAAACTCAGATAGATGAACGATTATATCAGGAGCTGTATCACACAGCTCCTTTAAAATACAGCCAGATAACCAAGATCCGTTACTGGAGAAGCGGAATACATTTCCCGGGGAATTTTGAGGAAGCTTTCGGATTTGCCCGTGCACTGAGGCTCAGTGAAGAAGAAATCCGGTATTTTTTTCAGGTATATCTGGAGCAGAATTATTTTCCGGATGAGAAGAAACGGGAAGAAGCGAGGGCATTGCTGGACAGTCTGAAAATAGAATTTCAGCAGAAGATCCATCCGTCAGAACTTCTGAGATATGGAATCCGTGAGCAGGATATATCAAGAAGCTTCCGGATGCTTTATTTTGAAATGGCTTCCGGTTATGTAAACCTGAGCAGCACCACAAAAGAAGGCCGGCTGAATCCCCAGGAGAGTGCCAGTTTCGGATCGGAGCTTATGCGTATACAGAAAATGAAGGGGCATTTTTCCAGAAAAACTCTGATCCGGCATCTGATCATTCTGGGAAGCCCGTTTGTATCTGTGGAGCAGATGAATGTCTGGCTGGAAATTCTTGGCTGCGCACCGCTTCAGGAAGCGCACACCACGGCCAGTGGATATCGTCAGGATCTTCTGGTCATAAGAGCACTGGAACTTTACGAACAAACAGCCAGAGGGCTGGAGCCGCAGGAGGGAAAGATCCTGTTGCGCCGGATTCTGTCTGAAATGGACAGGACTTTGCGGAGAACGGATATGCAGGAATTGTGTTTCATGTATTTTAAAGCACTTCGGGGGTGTGCGGATGGAAAATAAAACGAAATACAGGGATCGGATACTGAAATGGGAACAGGACATGCATGCACTCAGAAAAAAATACAGGAGCACACCTGTGGGATACCAGAGTGAGCGTCAGGAAACCGAAGCAGAAGCTTCCCTGAAAACTCTGGAAAACAGCATCGCGGAGACGAAGAAGCTGAAGATCCAAAATCCGCCCCTCAGTCAGGAGCAGATGTTTGCAGGCCGAAAAAAAGAACTGCAGCAGATAGAAGAAATCTTAAATGAGGAACACAGAGTTCTCCTTCACGGGATCGGAGGTATTGGAAAAAGTTCTCTGGCGCGTTTTTACGGATATGAAAAACAGAAACAGGGAATGCGGGTGCTGTTTCTGACCTGCCAGAGAAATATCCTGGACATGATCGTTTCAGACGCACAGCTCACGATTTTGAACCATACGTATAATGCCCGGCAGTATCGCAGCAAACGGGCTTATTTCCGGGCAAAACTCCATGCACTGATAGAAATTGCCAAAGAAGAACCTCTTCTTATGATCGTGGATAATTTTAATTTGGAGAAGGACCGGCATCTGAAAGAACTGCTGGAAGTACCTTGCGATTTCATTTTTACCAGCAGGCTGATCCCGGAATTTTTCGGGGAAAGCTATCAGATGCTACTGCAGGGGATCGCAGAGGCAGAATGGGATGAATTCTGCAGGCTTTATCTGCGGAGAGTGTATCCGGAGGAAAAAATCCTGAAGAAACGAAAAGAAGTGAGAAACCACCCGCTGTTTATGAAATTATATCTTTTTACGCTGAATGAAGAAGGTTCTGAGAGGGAAAATAAGAGCGGGTCGAAAGAATCCACAGAGATTTTAAAGCCACTGCAGGGGCTCGGCCTGAAAAAACAGGAGAAACTTTTTCTGCTGTGGATGTCACTTTTGCCGGTGGAAGGAATTTCCGGGGATCTGTTCTGCCTGATCTGCGGGATTGAGAAAAAACAGCTGGAACGCCTGCTCCAGTGGAATCTTCTTGAACAGACACCGCAGGAGGAAGAGGACGAATGGAGGATACGGATCCATTCTGTCATAGCAGGCGATATCCAAAAGCAGATGATCCCGTCTTACAGGAACTGCAGATTTTTTCTGGAGCGGTTTTCCGGATATCTGGGTGGAGAACTGAACGGGATCGAAACCTGGAACCGGAGCTATATGGAAAATGCCAGGCTGGTGGAGCCGGTTTTGTGCCTGACAGGAAAATTTCGGAATCCACCGGTGTGGATGCTGCGGAAGTATGATGAATTTGCCACGCTTTTGTGGGTACAGGGATATTTTGATGAGGCGGAAAAGATCGTAAAGAAAAGTTATGGGCGGGCAGTGGCAAGTCGTGGAGAAGGAGATAAACTGACTGCTTATCTGGCCGGACGAGTGGCAGCAGTTTATTATAACAGGAGCATGCGTACAGAAGCAGATCAGTGGTATCGAAAAAGCCAGGAATGTTTTGGGCAGATCCCGGAGGCTGAAATAACAGAAGAAGTGGCACGGGATCATATGGATATCCTGACGAAACTGCAGAGAAAGGCATGGCTGGAGGAGGATCATGAAGCGGCAGACAGGTACTATCGCAAAGGTATGAGGGCTGAATGGCTGCGGGAAGCCGTGGAAGGAAAAGGACAGCAGGAGATCCTTTTTGCAAAGCGCTGTGCGCAGTATGTGCGTATGTATTATGCTTTAAGCCTGAGCCGGCGGGGAGAGGCAGAACAGGCGGAGAAGCTTATGCTGGAGGGCATGAGCGAACCGCAGATCAGAAGCAGCCGCTTCTGTTATATGGAATTTCGTTATAATTATGCGAGGATAATTTATGAGAAGAGCCACAGGCTGCCCAAAAATTCCAAAGACCGGAAAAAAGGACTGTGCAAGGCCGGGCAGATCATGTGGGAAGTGATAGAAAATACCCGGGAATTCCGGGGAACACAGTATTATTATATCCAGCGGCAGAAAGAGCTTTTTGCAGACATCCTGCTTGCAGAGGGCAGAGAGGGGGAAGGTATGAAAGTACTGGAAGAGATCCTTGGTGTTCTGCAGGAATATTTTCCATATGACAGAGAATGGACGGAGCAGATTATGAAGAAGTTCCGGTCTGTCGGGAGCGAAGTGGCGGACAGAAGTTTTGTGAAATAAAAAAGAGTGAGATGAACAGGGGTGGGTTCTTTCTGAACTTTGTACTGTGCGGTCTCACTCTTTTTTTGCCTGACGTAATTTCCGAATTGCATTGTTTCAGTTTTCAGCATCCCATGTGGATTTCTGAAACGGTAAACTGTGACTGGAGTCCGTCTGGAAGAATCAGAATTTAAACAGATTCAGCCCGATTTCCTCACTGAATTCGCGGCCGATCTCGCCGTCGATGATCTGGATCTGGATCTCGCCAGTGGCACTGATGATGGCGCGGTTCAGATGGCCGCCGTGTACAAGGCCTTCCTCGTCACCGGCTGCGATGTGGAGATGAAGATAAACCTCACCGTCTTTACGTGTGACAGTACCGGTAAGAGAAACAATCTCATAAGCTCCCTGGAACTGGATAGAATGATATTCTTTCGTTACCGTATTATAAACACCTGCGGTGAAATCATTGATCGCACCGATTCCTGCTACCTGTGCAAGGCGGATGTTCTCTTTCCTGGCAACCTTGCCGATCTCTTCCAGGATCTCCTCCTTCGGATCAAGTCGGAGATAGATCGTGTTTCCAAAACGTCTGTATTCCATGGTAAAAAACCTCCTTTGATTTCCTGGATTTTCTCATTATCTGAGCATGATTTCAGTATAATACATTAAAAAAATTTTTCAACTGTTTCATTTTTTCAAAGCTTCACATTTTTTCATATGAAAAAAAGGACTAAACCGATGAAAATATTGAATTTATATTTTTATCGGCTTTTTTTATAATGATTCCCATAAGGATCGGAATGTAAAAACTATAAACTGGAAGCAGGGAAAGGGTGAGAGTATGAAAAAAAGATTTGGTCAGATGATCAAGGTAAAACCGGAAAAGCTTGCCGAATATAAAAAATGGCATGCAGATCCAATGCCGGGCGTAAACGAAATGATCAGGGAATGCGGCCTGAAAAATTATTCCATCTACAGCAGAGGCGAGTATCTTTTTACATATTTTGAGTACGAAGGCGAAGATTTCGATGCAGACATGGCAAAGATGGCAGCTGACCCGGCAACACAGAAATGGTGGGACGTTGTAAAACCTCTGATGGAACCCCTTGCCGATATGCTTGGCGAGAAGATGGAAGGAAAAGGCGGAGTTGCTTACATTACACATAACGTAGGCGGATCTCCTTACTATGCACGCTGCTATGGACCTATGACAGAGCTTGCTGAGAAATATCCGGATATCGAGACACTTGATATCCAGTCTCCTGGATTTGAGGCTTCCAAGGTTAAACAGGTCGTATCTGACTGGATCACAAAATATGGTGATAAATTAAATGCTATCGTTCTTGCAGATGATTCTGACCAGGCGATCGGTGCAGCTGAGGCCTGTGAGGCAGCAGGACGTGATGATATCGTGATCGTTGCAGCTGGTATCTCCAAACAGGGTCTTGACCTTGTAAAAGACGGAAAACTCTATGGTATGTCCTATCAGACCTGCCAGGGTGATGCCGGTCTTGCAGTCCGTACAATTTCTGAGTGGTTCTGCGGTATTGATGTAAACCGTGTAAACTACCTGCGAACAGACGTTGTTACTTCTGAGAACACAGCAGATTTTGAGCCGTGCCAGTGGTAATAAAAAAGAATGAATATGTCTGCTGATGCAGGCACCTGGATGCCGTCTCCTTTGCGGGAGACGGCATTTTTAAAAACAACATTGGAGGTAATGGGATGGAAGCAGAAGCTGTTAAGATTTCCGAGTGGGAAGGATATCAGAGAAAAGATTTTAAACTGGATGGCCATGAGTGTATTCTGGTCATGCCGAAAGAGGCGCATCCGGGCAAACCATGGGTATGGCGCGCAGAGTTTTTCGGAGCTTTTGATTATACAGACAGGGCACTTCTTGAAAAAGGCTGGCATATTGCATACATGATGATCAGCGACATGTACGGATGCCCGGAATCCATAAGCCTTATGGAAATGTTTTATCAGTATATTACAGAGGAAGAAGGCCTTAATAAAAAAGCAGATCTTTTTGGCTTCAGCCGCGGCGGTCTTTACTCTGTAAACTATACAGTGAAAAATCCTGAGACGATCTCCACACTGTATCTTGATGCTCCGGTTATGAATGTGACAAGCTGGCCAGGCGGTTATGGGGCAAGTGAGCGTTATCCAGAAGAATGGGAAGAGTGCAAAGCTGTTTATCATCTCACAGACGCGAATGCCCTGGAGTTTAAAGGCAATCCCCTGGACAAAATGGCTCAGCTTCTTGGGGCCGGGATCCGGATCATGCTGGTAGCTGGTGCAGTGGACAGTGTTGTGCCCTATCAGGAGAACGGTGCTAATCTGGCCAGGTATTATGAGGAAAATGGCGGCCCGATCAAAGTGATCGTGAAACCGGATTGTGACCATCATCCGCATAGTCTGGAAGATCCTGCACCGATCGTAGAGTATATTGAGGCAAATTTTGAGGAAAATCAGAAATAGATATACTTAAAAACAAGTATATCTACCAGAAACTAATCATAAACAGCCAGAAATTAAGAATTGTCTGCATTAACCAGCAGGGGTACAATGTAAACAACTTAAAAACAACCAAACGAAATGCAAAGGCGCATTTGTTGTAGAGATGCAACGAATGCGCTTATTTTTTACCAGAACGAATGCCAGCTGCAGAAGCGGCCCGGCGGAATGGTTTTCAGAAAGAGAGGGAATACATTATGGCAAAGAGTGAACAGGTAATCAAAGATCTTGACAGAGTGATCGGACTGATCAACACAGATATGAAGGATATTCCGGCAGAGGAGAAAAAACAGATGGTGGCTGATACCATCGATCATTTTGACAATTATGTAAGCCCGGGCTGGCTGAAATATCGTAAATCCGTATCTTCTGACTCTGAACAGGGTGCAGTTCTTGAGTGGCAGGATGAAGGTGCTTACTGCTACGGATTAAATGGAGAGAAATTTATCGACTGTCTTGGTGGATTTGGAATTTATACCTGCGGTCACAGGAATCCTGAGATCCTTAAAACCGTAAAGGCTCAGCTTGATCATCAGGCACTTCATTCCCAGGAGCTTCTTGATCCGCTCCGTGGATATCTGGCAAAGGCTCTTGCAGATATCACACCGGATGATCTGCAGTACTGCTTCTTCACAAATGGTGGTGCAGAGGCCGTTGAGATGGCTCTGAAGCTTGCACGTATCGCAACAGGCGGAAGATGGTTTATCTCCACAGTCGGTGCTTTCCACGGAAAGAGCATGGGTGCTATCTCCATGGGAGGTAAGAGCACATACCGTACACCATACACACCGATGGTACAGCAGGTACAGCACGTACAGTATGGTATTGCAGACGATGTAAGAAAAGCGATCAAGAATCTTCAGGCAGTTGGCGAGAAGGTTGCCGGTGTGATCCTTGAGCCAATCCAGGGAGAGGCTGGTGTTATCGTTCCTCCGGCAGGATATCTTCAGGAGGTTCGTGAAATCTGTGATGAGACAGGCGTAGCACTGATCTTTGATGAGATCCAGACTGGTATGGGACGTACCGGTACAATGTGGAGATGTGAGGCTGAGGGCGTTACACCGGATATCATGACCTATGGTAAAGCCTTTGGCGGTGGTATCATGCCGATCACAGGTATCATCTGCAAACCGAAGATGTGGGTTCAGGATCTGATCGACAACCCATGGCTTCTTGGTTCTCCGACATTCGGTGGAAACCCGGTATGCTGTGCAGCAGCGATCGCAACTATCAAATATATGCTTGAAAATGATATTCCAGGTGTCTGCAAACGCAAAGGTGAGGTTCTGAAGGCAGGACTTGAGAGCCTTGCGGAAAAATATCCTGAGATTATCCAGGAGGTTCGTGGTACAGGTCTTATGCTTGCTGTTGAGTTCCATACCTGTGAGCTTGGTTATGAGACTGCAAAGGGACTGTTTGCAAGACGTGTCATGACAGCTGGAACCCTTGTTAATGCAAAAACTATCCGTTTCGAGCCGACAGCCGTGATTTCCGATCAGGATATCAAGGATGTTATCTCCAGAATGGATGAGGCACTTGCTGATACAAAGAAAGCACTTAACGTATAAAAGGTTTTTTATATGGGAAGGCATCGGTCTGACTGAGCCGGTGCCTTTCTGAATTTTCCGGAAAGGGATGGTATTATAAGATGAGCTTATGCAGAATAGAAGTCATCACAAGTCTTGCAAAATTTGCCAGCCTGAAATCTGCTCTCAGCAAAGCCGGAGTCAGAGGCATGACGGTTATGCAGGTGCTTGGCTGTGGTGTTGAAAAAGGTACACGGGAATATGAAGTAGATGAAAATTATGAGATGGAACTTCTTCCGAAGCAGCAGATCAGTGTCGTGGTAAAAAAAGAGCAGGTGGATAAGATCGTGGAAGTGATCAAACATGAGCTTTATACCGGACACATCGGTGATGGTAAGATATTTATCTATGACATTGAGAATGTGATCCGTGTGCGTACCGGTGATGAAGGCGTCGATGCCTTGTAAATGAGGAATTGCGGATCAGGGATTGGCTGTCCGTCTGACAGGGCAGGCAGGGATGTACGCGGATGAAGCAGGATCGGAGGTGCCCGGGATTATGAGTGAGGGTAAAAAGTTAGGGCTGGGAAGTGTTGTATCTATATCAGTGGGGCTGGTCATTGCCACGAGCTGTCTGGTTTCTCTTGGGCAGGGAGCTGGTACAGTTGGCGTTGTGTTTATTTTTTCGATGGTGGTTGCGTGTCTTTTGAATATGACAACGGTAGCGTCGCTTTCGGAGCTGAATGCCATTATGCCGAATACGACAGGTGGACTGGCTCAGTATACGCTGGCCTGCCTGGGACCTTTTCCTACTTTGATATCCATGGTTGGCGGTTATCTTCTCTGCAACATCCTGTCGTCTGGTGTTGAGGCTTCCATTTTTTCTTATGCAATGGCTCAGACAATCAGGCTGCCGGTTCCCAGCATTATGTATACACTGGTGATGACTGTTGTTATTATGATCGCCAATCTGCGAGGTGTGGATATGTTTGCGAAGATTCAGGATCTGGTGGCATTTCTGCTGGTTGGTTCCATGATCATTATGGGGGCGATCGGTATGTTTCGTCTTGGTACGGGACAGGTGGTTTCCCAGTCATATAACATGGTCACAAAGCCATCCCAGCTTCTTTCGGCAACGGCAACGGCTTTCTGGCTGTTTATCGGGGCGGAATATGTCATTCCGGTATCTAAGAATGTCAAAAACGCGAAGCGGAATGTTCCGCTTGGGATGATCATTGGTCTTGCGCTGATCTGTGGCGTGCAGTCCATTATGGTATTTGGATTTCATAATTATACTCCATGGCAGGAGCTGATGGATTCTCCTGCCCCGCATCTTCTTTACGGGGAAAATCTTCTTGGCAGTGCAGGGAAGATCTGGATGACGCTGGTAGCTGCACTTGCGGTTGTCAGTACGCAGAATTCTACGGTGAATGGTCTGGCGAGTATCTGTCAGGGAATGGCAAAGATGAATATGATGCCGCGGATTTTTGCAAAAACCAACAAGAAGGGTGTGCCGTGGTTTGGTGTGGTGTTTGTCAGTGTGACGATCTTTATTTTTGCGCTGATCAGCAACAATTCTTCGTCTGTCATATCGTTCCTGATCCTGGTCGGCTCGGTATTCTGGATGATTTCCTACATATTGGCGCATGTGGATGTTCTGATTCTGAGAAAGAGAATGCCGAAGGTGCCGCGGAGTTTTAAGGTTCCCGGTGGATCGGTATTTCCGATCATTGGAATTGTGGGAACCTGTTATATGATTCTTAATATTTCTTCAGATCCGGCGGAGCGCAATATGATCTGGCTGGTGGTTCTGGTTACATTTTTGATATTGGCTGTGTATTCCTTCTGGTGGATCAGGACTCGCATGAAGATGCCGGTGTTTAAGAGTGTGCCGATCCAGAAGGTTATGGCGATGGAGAATGAGATGTTTTATGCAATCCGGAAACGTAGAGGAATCTGGAGGTAGTATAGTGAAGGGACGCTGCTTTTTTTGGCGGCGTCTTTTTTTGTTGGCGAACGGACGCCTGTGGAGGTGGGAGCTTTTTTGTTGGCGAACGGACGCTGTGGAGGTGGGAGCTTTTTTTGTTGGCGAACGGACGCTGTGGAGAGGGGATCTGTTTTGGCAGGGCTTCG